>JANXUV010000195.1 GCA_025356085.1 Betaproteobacteria bacterium | reverse complement strand
GCGATCAATTCGAGGCAGACCGCCAAACCATCAAAGCCGCTGGAGGCTTGCACATCATCGGCACCGAGCGCCACGAATCTCGCCGGGTGGACAACCAGCTGCGTGGCCGTTCCGGCCGCCAGGGCGACCCGGGCAGCTCGCGCTTCTTCATGGCGCTGGAGGATCCATTGCTGAGGATCTTCGCCGGCGACCGCATCAACCGCATCATGGTGATGCTGAAGATGCCCGAGGGCGAAGCCATCGAGCACAAGATGGTGACGCGCTCGATCGAGAGCGCTCAGCGCAAGGTCGAGGCGAGAAACTTCGACATCCGCAAGCAGCTGCTCGAATACGACGACGTCGCCAACGACCAGCGCAAGATCATCTACGCGCTCAGGAACGAACTGCTCGAGTCCGACGATGTTTCGGCGCGCATCGCCGACCTGCGCGCTGGCGTTCTGGCGGACCTGTTCCGCCAGTACGTGCCCGAAGACAGCGTCGAGGAGCAGTGGGATGCGGCCGGCCTCGAAACGGCGCTCAAGGCCGAGCTGGACCTCGCCGTCCCGGTCAAAGCCTGGCTGGAGAAGGAGCCGGAGCTGCAGGATGCGGACCTGCTCGAGCGCATCGCCGCCAAGGCCCGGGAGGCGTACGACGCGAAAATCCCGGAACACGCCGCTGCCTCGTTCCGCCAGTACGAACGCTACCTGATGTTGCAGATCCTGGACTCGCATTACCGCGAGCACCTCGCGGCGCTCGATCACATGCGCCAGGGCATCCACCTGCGCGGGTATGCGCAGAAGAACCCAAAGCAGGAATACAAGCGCGAAGCCTTCGAATTGTTCGGCGCGATGATCGAGGCGGTGAAGCTCGAGGTCATCAAGCACCTGATGATGGTCGAAGTGTCGCAGCAGGCGGAAGCGCCGCAGGTCGACGACAAGCCGCACGTGGAGAACGTCCGCCTGCAGCACGCCGATTACGAGGAGGCGCTGTCGGCGGATCCTGATGAGGCCGGCAAGGCGAAATCCGCGGCGCAGCCCTCGGTCCGCCAGACGCAGAAAGTCGGGCGTAACGATCCCTGTCCCTGCGGGTCCGGAAAAAAATATAAACACTGCCACGGGAAACTGGCCTGATGGCGGTGAACCTGCCGCCTCCCGACCCGAAGTCGCTCTACCCGGTGCCCGGGGTCGAACTTGGCATTGCCATGGCAGGCATCAAGAAGCCGAACCGCAAGGACCTGCTGGTGCTGCGGCTCGCGCCCGGCGCGGTAGTCGCCGGCGTGTTCACGCAGAACCGCTTCTGCGCCGCGCCCGTGTTGCTGGCGAAGAAACACCTGAAGAATTCCGTCCGAGCGCTGGTGGTGAACACCGGCAACGCGAATGCGGGGACCGGAAAGGATGGCCTCGGCAGGGCGCTTTCAGTTTGTGCGATGCTTTCAAAAATCCTGAATTGCAAATCCCGACAGATTCTTCCGTTCTCTACCGGCGTCATCATGGAGCCGCTGCCGATCGATCGTATTCAGGCCGGACTTCCGGATGCAGTGGCTGGCCAGGCCAGCTGGCTGGACGCGGCTGAAGCCATCATGACCACCGACACCGTGCCGAAGGCGGTTTCGAGAAAAGTGAAGCTCTCGGCCGGCGAGGCAGTGGTCACCGGCATCGCCAAGGGGGCCGGCATGATCCGGCCTGACATGGCCACCATGCTGGGATTCGTCGCGACCGACGCGAAGGTGGCCCAGAAGACCCTGCAATCCATCGTGAAGCGGGTTGCCGACAAGTCTTTCAACTGCGCGACGGTGGACGGCGATACCTCTACCAACGATTCTTTCATTCTCATGGCTTCAGGGGTCGGTGTTGAAGTCAGAAGTGAAAAAGACAAGAACGCGCTGGAACAAGCCATCCTCGAGGTTTCGCAGAAGCTCGCGCAAGCCATCATCCGCGACGGCGAAGGCGCGACCAAGTTCGTCACCGTGAAGGTGGAGCGCGGGCGCAGCGAGGCCGAATGTCGCAAGATCGCCTACTCGATCGCGCATTCGCCGCTGGTGAAGACTGCGTTCTTCGCCTCGGACCCGAACCTCGGGCGGATCCTGGCGGCGATCGGCTATGCGGGGGTGAAGGATCTCGACACCTCGAAGGTCGAGCTGTACATCGACGATGTGCGCGTGGCGCGTGCCGGCGGCCGTGATGTTCAGTACCGGGAAGAACAGGGCATTCAGGCGATGAAAAAACCGGAATTCACGGTGCGCACCATCCTCAACCGCGGCAAGGCGGCGGCGACGCTATGGACTTGCGACTTGTCGTTCGATTACGTGAAAATAAACGCCGAGTACAGGACGTAAACAGCGCATGAGCGACGAACTGAAGAAAATCCTGGACGGAATACTGCGGCGGCTGGAGCAGATCCTGCCTCCTCCTCCTCCGCCGACCGATTGGAAGGCGAGCATTGCGTTTCGCTGGCGCCGCAGCGGGCGAGGCCAGGGCTGGCTGCAGCCGGTCCGCCATGTGCACCGCATGAAGCTCTCGGACCTGCAGGGCATCGGCCCGCAGATCGCCAAGGTGGAGCAGAACACGCGCCAGTTCATGGACGGCAGGCCGGCCAACAATGTGCTGCTCACCGGCGCGCGCGGCACCGGCAAGAGCTCGATCGTGAAGGGGCTGCTGAACAAGTACCAGAAGCAGGGCCTGCGGCTGATCGAGGTGGAAAAGAGCGATCTCTGCGATCTGCCGGCGATTGTCGACCTGGTGGCGAACCGGCCCGAGCGCTTCCTCGTGTTTTGCGACGACCTGACGTTTCACGGTGCGGAAGAGGGCTATATCGCGCTGAAGGTGGCGCTCGACGGCTCGATCTCGACCACTTCCGAGAACCTGCTCATCTACGCGACCTCGAACCGCCGCCACCTGATGCCGGAGTACATGCAGGACAACCTCGAGACCAAGTATGTCGGCGATGAAATCCATCCTGGCGAGGGAGTGGAGGAGAAAATATCGTTGTCGGAGCGCTTCGGCCTGTGGGTGTCCTTTTACCCCTTCGACCAGGACGAATACCTGGAAATCGTCGCGCACTGGCTGAAGACCTTCGGTTGTTCCACGAAGGAAATCGAGTCCGCGCGCGAGGAAACCCTGCAGTGGTCGATGCAGCGCGGCTCGCGCAGCGGGCGCGTCGCCTACCAGTTCGCTCGCGACTGGGCCGGCAAGCACGCCAAGAAGAAGTAGCGTGGCCAAGCTGGTGGAGGTCGCCGCGGCGGTGATCGAGCGCCCGGACGGCAGCTTCCTGCTCGCGCAGCGCCCCGCGGGCAAGGTCTACGCCGGCTGGTGGGAGTTTCCGGGCGGGAAAATCGAGGCAGGCGAGCCCGCCGAGCATGCACTGGCGCGCGAATTGCGCGAAGAGCTCGGCATCGAAGTGCGGCGCGCTTATCCCTGGGTGACCCGCGTGCATGTCTATGAGCACGCGACCGTGATGCTGCATTTCTTTCGCGTCGTCGAATGGGCGGGCGAGCCGCAGTCCCGCGAGAAGCAGGCGTTTGCCTGGCAGCGCCTCGATGCGCCGATCGCCGAACCGATGCTGCCGGCCAATGCGCCGGTGCTCGTCTCGCTCGCGCTGCCGCTGGAATACGCGATCACCGATGCGCAGGCCCTGGGTGTCGAGCCACAGCTGGCCCGCGTCGAGGCGCGCATGAAGGACGGCCTGCGCCTGGTGCAGGTGCGCGACAAGGGCCATTGGGAGCGATCGCGGATTATCTACGTGGTAACCCGGATGGCGAGCCAGTACGGTGCCAAGGTTCTTGTCAACGGCGGGCCCGCGGCCGACGGCGTCCATTTCAGCGCCGAGCAGCTGATGACACTGCGGGCCCGGCCGAAGGGCGGACCGAATTGCACCCTCATGGCCGCGTCATGCCACACGGTGCAGGAGCTGGGCCATGCCATGGCGATCGGGCTGGATTTCGCCGTGCTCGGCCCCGTTAAGGCCACGTCGTCGCACCCCGGTGCAGCTTTGCTCGGCTGGGACGGCTTCCGCCGCATTGCCGAGGGCGCCTCGATCCCGGTCTACGCGATTGGCGGCCTGCGTCCGGTGGACCTGGACGAGGCGAGGCGCGCGGGCGCGCACGGCGTGGCCATGATCTCGGGCGCCTGGGAGTAAGAAATGCGCTCGCGCGTTGGCGCTAGCGGACGAGTTTCTCCATCGGGTGGGGCTGTTCAATGCCGAAGCCCTGGGCAAAGGCCACGCCCATCGCTTTCAACTGCAGCAGAATGTCCTGCTCTTCCACCATCTCTGCGATCACCTGGAAGCCCATCACCTCGCCAACGCGAAGGATCGCCCTGAGTTTGGCCTCGGCCGCGGGCGAAGTGAGCAGCTTGCGAATGATCACCCCATCAACCTTGACGTAGTCGGGCCGCAATGTTTTCAAAGGGAGGAAGGTCGCCGTGCGCCGGCCGAAGCCTGAGACGATGGTGCCGCAGCCCGAGGCCCGGATAGCCGTCGAGAACTGTGCCGCGGCCTCGATCTTGTTCAATGCGTCGCCCTCGGAAATCTCGAACAGCAGGGACTTGCCAGGCACGCGTGTCGCTGCCAATGACGCCGCCACCGCTTTCGGAAACACCGGATCCTCCAGCGTCGAGGTCGACAGGTTGATCGCGTAGCGTGGAATGCGGGAGCCGCGCGCGAGGTGCTTCACGATCCTGCGCACCACCCAGCGGTCCAGGTCCGGCATCAGCCCGTAATGCTCGAACGCCGGCAGGAATTCGCCGGGCGGCAGCATGGCTTTCTCCTCCTCGCGCAGACGGATCAGCACTTCGGCCATCGGAAAACGAACCGTGCCCTCGAGCGCAGCGATTGGCTGGCAATACAGCGCCAGCTCGTCCTTTTCGAGCGCCTGGCGCAGGCGCTGCGCTGGCTCGTCCCAGCCGGCGAGCTCTTCGTCCATTTTCTGCAACTGCGGGTCGATGTCTTTGGCGGCCATCGAATGCTCAGCGTTTCAGTTCTTCCGGATCGCTGTCGGGAGGTGTCTCCGCCTGCGTGTCCAGCGGCACCGGCACTCGGTAAGCCCCGGAGGCCCAGGCGCCCAGGTCGATTACGCGGCAGCGCTCGCTGCAGAACGGCCGCCAGCGGTTGTCGGGCGAATAGGGTGCCGGCGCGCCGCAGCGCGGACAAGGTACGGTTTTCACAAATTGCAGAAGGTCAGTTCGAAGCCGACATCCCAGTCAGCGGTCTTGGCGCGCGCGTCTTCGCCGTTCTGCGCGAGAAAGCGGATGTTGAGCACGTACTTGTTGGCGCTGATTTCGGGCACGCAGGGCAGCCCCGGCTCGAGACGCACACGGAGCATCTGCGCGGTCTTGCCGCCGAGCATCTGCTGGAAGGTGCCCAGCGGCGCGGCGAGGCTCTGCGGCTTGCCCGACTCGCGCAGGATGCGAAGGATGATCGCGGTGCCGTCCTGCAGGGGGTACAGCGGACTGGTCCAGGCGGCGAGCTGGCCGATGCGTTCTTCAGCCGGCCGGTGCAGCCAGTAGTGGTAGGAGGGCAGGTCGAATTCGCAGGCGCCGCCCGGGATGCCGGTGCGCTGCTTGATGGACATCAGCCACTCGTTTTCGCGCAAGTATTGGCCGATTCGGCCGGTCATGGAAAACAGGGCGGCCGCGGCCTGCTCGATATCGCGCAGCACGCCCGTCAGCGCTTCTTCGGAAATATCCGGATTGTTGCGGAACGACAGCAGTACCTGCTTCTGGCGCTCCAGTTCCTGCAGCAGGTCGGACTTCAGGTCGGCGCGACCGGCGACCTCGAGAATTTCGAACAGCGTGAGCAGCGCTACGTGATGATCGAGCGGATCGGTGCGGGCGAT
>JANXUV010000169.1 GCA_025356085.1 Betaproteobacteria bacterium | reverse complement strand
CGGGCGGATCCGGGGCCGGTGGCCCGGGTCCCTTCCTTGCCGCTGTTTGCGGCGTCCACAGTCCGAGGTGGGTGAGGATTCTGCGAATCACGGCTTTGTCGTCGATAAGTGCGATGACGCGCATGGGGCCCCTGCACTTGGGGCATTCGAGCGGATCGACTTCGTACACTTTGTGGATGAGGCGCGCCCAGGTCGAGCGCACGCGCGCGGCTTCGCGGACGTCGATCTCGCGTGTAGGTACTTCACGAGGCTTGGCCTCGGTGCACCTGCGCTTGCCCCGGCTGCGATTCGAGTACCAGCCGGCGTAGCGCACCAGGTGCTCGAAGCGGTCCGGAATGTGGCGGCAGAGCTGCGCGAGCCAGTCCGCGCCGGACATGATCTGGAAGTTGCGCTTGAACGTCTTGTGCATGCGCGAGCGGTAGATGACGATGCCGGAGACGGGCTCGTAGGACATCTTCTCCAGCGAGAAGGGTGCCCGCAGCATGTACTGGGCGAGCCTTTGCCTTCCGGCCGCATCGCGCGCGTGTACTCGAACGCTGTTGTGCACCGAGAACCCCGTATGCCGCCAGGCGAGCATTCTTTCGGCAAGGAGATCGGAGACCAAGCCTTCACGGCACAACAGCTGAAGCACTCCCGCGCGAAACGACGCCTCGAGCAGCTTGCGCGGGATGGGCGGCAGCGCCGTGAAGGCGCCGTCGGGATCAAATGCGCCGTCGGCCGCGAGCACATGGATGTGCGGGTTGTAGTTGACCAGGTCGCCGAAGGTCTGCACGAAGAGGATCAGGCCTGAGCGCGCGCCAGGCCGGGCGCATGCGTAAAAGCGTGCGAACAGGCGCTCGACGATGTTGCACAGTTTCCCCAGCAGCGCGCGCCTGCGCGCAAACAGCGGCCGCAGCAGGCGCGGGATGGTGAACACGTATTGCCGGTGCGGCACCGGGGCAAGGACGTTGGCCTCTACCCATTCGCCGTAAGCGAGCACCCTCTTCTGATGGCAACTCGGGCAGAAGTAGCGCGCCTTGCACGAGAAGGCGAGGATGAAGCCATGCCGGCACTGGTCGCAGTAGATCCTGGCGAAGCCGTGCTGCGGATCGCCGCATTGGAGGAATCGGCCGACGACGTTCTCCTCGACGCGACGCCCGAACCGGCCGCCCGCTCTCAGTTCAGGCGCATGCCTGGAAGCGCACTGGTGCAGCGCCGTCGTGCGCGGATTGCGCGGCCGGTAAAGCCGACCGCCGGAAGCCTGCGGCGCATGTCCACACAATCGCATGCGACGAGTAACGCCTGCCTGCTGCAGGAAGGGATACCGCGAACGCCACTTTCATTGTGCGGCTTTGTAACGAAATGTAGCGCCGAAATGCGGGCGCGTCTCGGCGGCTGGTCGGTGCGGGGACTGGGTGCGACGGACAACTACACCCATCGACTGAATTGTTGGCGGAGCGGACGGGACTCGAACCCGCGACCCCCGGCGTGACAGGCCGGTATTCTAACCAACTGAACTACCGCTCCGATGTAGCGAAATGCGTTGTGCGATTCCTGGTGGGTGCTGACGGGATCGAACCGCCGACATTCGCCGTGTAAGAGCGACGCTCTACCAGCTGAGCTAAGCACCCCCACGGCGCTTGTGCCGTCCTTCCGGCGCTAGTGCCGTCCTGCCGGAAAAGGGGCGCTAGTTTATCGCGTCCTTGAGGGCCTTGCCAGCGCGGAATTTGGGAATTTTCGCAGCGGCGATGCTGAGCGCCGCGCCGGTGCGGGGATTGCGGCCAGTGCGCGCCTGCCGCTTGCCGACATAGAAGGTGCCGAAACCCACCAGCGTCACCATCTCGCCCTTCTTCAGGCTGGTCTTGATGGCGCCCACCAGCGCGTCAACAGCGCGCTCGGCGGCGGACTTCGACACCTCGGCCGCCTGCGCGATCTGCTCGATCATGTCCGCCTTGTTCATGCCGCTTTCCTAGTGCTTGACGGCGGCCGGCGCCGGCTTGTCCTCCGCCAGCGGCAGCGCGGCGGGCGCCGCCACCACAACTTCCGGCAGCGGCACCGGCGCGCGCTCGAGCGCGACCTCCAGCACCTTGTCGATCCATTTCACCGGGATGATCTCAAGCTTGTTCTTGACGTTGTCCGGGATCTCGACCAGGTCCTTCACGTTCTCGTCCGGGATCATCACCGTCTTGATGCCGCCTCGATGCGCCGCAAGCAGCTTTTCCTTGAGCCCGCCGATCGCCAGCACTTCGCCGCGCAGCGTGATCTCGCCCGTCATCGCCACATCGGCGCGCACCGGGATGCCGGTCAGCACCGAGACCATCGCGGTGGCGATGCCGATGCCGGCGCTCGGACCGTCTTTTGGCGTGGCGCCCTCGGGCAGGTGGATGTGCATGTCGTTCTTCTGGTAGAAATCCTCCGGCACGCCGAGCTTGCGCGAACGGTTGCGCACCACCGACAGCGCCGCCTGGATGGACTCCTGCATCACCTCGCCCAGCTTGCCGGTGGTGATGGTCTTGCCCTTGCCCGGCATGGTCACGGTTTCGATGGTCAGCAGTTCGCCGCCGACTTCGGTCCACGCCAAGCCGGTCACCTGGCCAACCTGGTTCTTCTTCTCCGCCATGCCGAAGCTGTACTTGCGCACGCCGAGGAATTTGTCCAGGTTGCGCGGCGTGACGGTGATGCGTTTCGCCTTGGCATCGCTTTCCTGCTTCTCGGTCAGCAGCTGCTTCACGCCTTTGCGGCAGACCTTGGATATCTCGCGCTCCAGGCTGCGCACGCCCGCTTCGCGCGTGAAATAGCGAACAATGTCGCGCACCGCCGGCTCGGTCACCGTTACCTCGCCCTCCTTCAGCCCGTTGTTCTTCATCTGCTTGGGCAGCAGGTACTGCATGGCGATGTTGACCTTCTCGTCCTCGGTGTAGCCCGACAGCCGGATCACTTCCATCCGGTCCAGCAGCGGCGCCGGGATGTTGAGCGTATTGGCGGTGGCGATGAACATCACTTCCGACAGGTCGTACTCGACCTCGATGTAGTGGTCGGTGAAGCTGTGGTTCTGCTCCGGATCCAGCACTTCCAGCAGCGCCGACGAGGGATCGCCGCGCCAGTCCTGGCCCAGCTTGTCCACTTCGTCCAGCAGGAACAGCGGGTTCTTCACCCCGACCTTGGTCATGCTCTGCAGGATCTTGCCCGGCATCGAGCCGATGTAGGTGCGGCGATGGCCGCGCACTTCCGCCTCGTCGCGCACGCCGCCGAGCGACATGCGCACGAACTTGCGGTTGGTGGCCTTGGCGATCGACTGGCCGAGCGAGGTCTTGCCGACGCCGGGCGCGCCCACCAGGCACAGGATCGGCGCCTTCATCTTGTCGACGCGCGTCTGCACCGCCAGGTATTCGACGATGCGTTCCTTGATCTTCTCCAGGCCGTAGTGGTCTTCGTCGAGGATCGCCTGCGCCGCCTTGATGTCGCGCGAGATCTTCGACTTCTTGCGCCAGGGCAGGTTGACCAGCGTCTCGATGTAGTTGCGCACCACCGTCGCCTCGGCCGACATCGGCGACATCAGCTTGAGTTTCTTCAGCTCGCTTTCGGCTTTCTTGCGCGCGTCCTTGGGCAGGTGCGCCTTGCGGATGCGCTTCTCCATTTCCTCGAGATCGGCGCCCTCTTCTCCCTCGCCAAGCTCCTTCTGGATCGCCTTCACCTGTTCGTTCAGGTAGTACTCGCGCTGGCTCTTCTCCATCTGGCGCTTGACGCGCCCGCGGATGCGCTTCTCCACCTGCAGGATGTCGATCTCGGTCTCGAGCTGCGACAGCAGGTGCTCCAGGCGCGCCTTCACCTCGAACATCTCCAGCACCTGCTGCTTTTGCTCGAGTTTCAGCGGCAGGTGCGCCGCCACGGTGTCTGCCAGGCGGCCGGCCTCGTCGATGCCCGACAGCGAGGTCAGGATCTCGGGCGGGATTTTCTTGTTCAGCTTGACGTACTGGTCGAACGCCGACAGCAGTGCGCGGCGCATGGCCTCGACTTCCGGCGGCGGCGCGCCTTCAGCCGGGATCGCGGACGCTTCCGCCACCCAGTGAGTATTCAGGTCGGTGACCGCGCCGATGCGCGCGCGCGTGCCCCCTTCGACGAGCACTTTCACCGTGCCGTCGGGCAGCTTGAGCATCTGCAGGATGCTGGAGATGCAGCCGATTTCATACATGTCCTGCGGGGTCGGGTCGTCCTTGGCGGCCGAGCGCTGGGCGACCAGCAGGATCGACTTGCCGCTCTCCATGGCCGTTTCCATCGCCTTGATGGACTTCGGGCGCCCGACGAACAACGGGATCACCATATGCGGGAACACCACCACGTCGCGCAGCGGCAGCAGCGGGTATTGCGTCGCCCCTGCGCCGGGGTTGGACACGGGGGAGGTTTTTTCCTGTTCTGGCATGAAACTCCCCTAAGCGGTGCTGCCGGCGACCTTCGGCGGATCGGAGTAGATCAGCAGCGGCTTGCCTTCGGCCGAGACCATCTGCTCGTCCACCACCACTTTACTGACATTTTCCAGCGTCGGGAGTTCATACATCGTATCGAGCAGAATCTGCTCCAGGATCGAACGCAGGCCGCGCGCGCCGGTCTTGCGCGCCAGCGCCTTGGTGGCCACCGCGCCCAGCGCCGCCGGCCGCACCTCGAGCTCCACGCCTTCCATCAGGAACAGCCGCTGGTACTGCTTGATCAGCGCGTTCTTCGGCTCGACCAGGATCTCGATCAGCGCCTTCTCGTCCAGCTCTTCCAGTGCCGCGACCACCGGCATGCGGCCGACGAATTCCGGGATCAGGCCGAACTTGATCAGGTCCTCGGGCTCGGCGGACTTGAGCAGGTCGTACGTCGCCTTGGAATTGTTCGGGCTGCGCACTTCGGCGCCGAAGCCGATGCCGGTCTTCTCGGTACGGTTGCGCACGATCTTTTCCAGGCCGTCGAAGGCGCCACCGCAGACGAACAGGATGTTGGTGGTATCCACCTGCACGAAATCCTGGTTCGGGTGCTTGCGGCCGCCCTGCGGCGGCACCGAGGCGACGGTACCCTCGATCAGCTTCAGCAGCGCCTGCTGCACGCCCTCGCCGGAAACGTCCCTGGTGATCGACGGGTTATCCGACTTGCGCGAAATTTTGTCGATCTCGTCGATGTAGACGATGCCGCGCTTGGCCTTGTCGACGTCGTAGTCGCAGTTCTGCAGCAGCTTCTGGATAATGTTCTCGACGTCCTCGCCGACATAGCCGGCCTCCGTCAGCGTGGTCGCGTCGGCGATCACGAACGGCACGTTTAGCAGCCGGGCCAGCGTCTGGGCGAGCAGCGTCTTGCCCGAGCCGGTCGGCCCGATCAGCAGGATGTTGGACTTCGCAAGTTCCACCTCGTCATTCTTCGACAGGTGTTTCAAACGCTTGTAATGGTTGTAGACCGCGACCGCCAGGATTTTCTTGGCCTGGTCCTGCCCGATCACGTACTGGTCAAGGATGGCGCGGATCTCGTGCGGCGCGGGCAGGTCGGATTTCTGCCCCTTGCCGCCCTTATCGGTGGCGGTTTCCTCTCGGATGATGTCATTGCACAGCTCGATGCACTCGTCGCAGATGAACACCGACGGGCCCGCGATCAGCTTGCGGACCTCGTGCTGGCTCTTGCCGCAGAACGAGCAGTAAAGCAGCTTCTCGCCGGAAGAGGTCTTTTCCGACATCAGCCGGGTTCCCTCGTCGTCAGAACTTTGTCCACGATGCCGTACTTTACCGCGTCTTCGGCCGACAGGAAGTTGTCGCGGTCGGTGTCCTTGGCGACGGCCGCCACGGTCTGCCCGGTGTGCTTGGCAAGAATCTCGTTGAGCCGGCCGCGCAGGTAGAGGATTTCGCGGGCGTGGATCTCCACATCAGAGGCCTGGCCGGAGAAGCCACCCATCGGCTGGTGGATCATGACGCGCGAATTCGGCAGCGCGAAACGCTTGTCCTTGTCGCCCGCGGCCAGCAGCAGCGCGCCCATGCTGGCCGCCTGGCCGACGCACAGCGTGCTGACGTCCGGCTTGATGAACTGCATGGTGTCGTAGATTGCCAGGCCGGCGGAAACCGAGCCGCCCGGAGAGTTGATGTAGAAGAAGATGTCCTTGTCCGGGTTCTCGGACTCGAGGAACAGCAGCTGCGCCACGATCAGGTTGGCGGTCATCTCGTTCACCGGCCCGACCAGGAACACCACCCGCTCTTTCAGCAGCCGCGAATAGATGTCGTAGGCGCGCTCGCCGCGCCCGGACTGCTCGATGACCATCGGGATGAGCCCCAGATCGCGCGGCTCTTCCATATTCGACTTCCAGTCAAGGGATTTCATGCGTTACCGCCCATCAGTTCGTCGAAAGGAACCGCCTTGTCCTCAACCCTGGCCTTCGACAGGACCCAGCGAACGACATTGCTTTCGAGCGCGAGGCTCTCCATTTCGGATAACCGCTGCGGCTGCATATAGAACCACTTTACCACCTCGGCCGGATGCTCGTAGCTCTCCGACTCGGCCTCGATCAGCGCGCGCACTTCGGCGGGCTTCGGATTCAGTTTTTCTTTTACTTTTAATTCATTAATTATCAGGCCCAGCGCGACTCTGCGCTTGGCGCTGTCTTCGAAGGCCTGCGGGTCGAACGGCAGCTGCTCGATCTTCAGTCCGCGCTGCTGCAGCTCGGCCACCGCCTGCTCTACCAGGCGTTGGTGCTCCATCTGCACCAGCGATTTGGGCAGTTCCATCGGCGCCGCATCCAGCAGCACCTGCAGCGCCTGCGCCTTCATGCGTCCTTCGACTCGCTTCTTGACCTCGCGCTCGACATTGGCGCGCACGTCGGTGCGCATCCTGGCCACATCGCCGTCCGCTACGCCCAGCTGCTTGGCGAAATCGCCGTCCAAAGCCGGCAGCTTCGGTTCTTCCAGCTTCTTCACTTCGAGCGTGAACGTGGCGTTCTTTCCGGCCACGTCCTTGCCATGGTAGTCGTCGGGAAACTTGAGTTCGAAGCTCTTCGATTCGCCGGCCTTGAGGCCCGCGGCGTTCGCCTCGAACTCAGGCAGCATGCGCTTCTCGCCGAGCACGAAAACGAAGCCCGCCGCCTTGCCGCCCTGAAAGCCTTCGCCGCCGATCTTGCCTTCGAAGTCGATGGTCAGCCGGTCGCCTTCCTGCGCGGTACGTGCCGCATTTGACGACGCCACGTAGGTCTGGCGCTGCTTGCGCAGGATCTCGATGGTGCGGTCCACCGCTGCATCGTCCACCTCCAGCAACGGCCGTTCGACTTTCATGCCGGCGACATCGCCGACCTTCACTTCCGGGTAGACCTCGAAAGTGGCGCTGAACTCGAACGCCGGCGCGTCCGTGGCGCCATCCTTCTTCTCGATCTTCGGATAGCCCGCGACTTTGAGATTGGCCTCCTTCACCGCGTCGGTGAAGGCCTTCTGCACCGCGTCGCCGAGCACTTCCGAGCGGATCTGCGGCCCGTATTGCTGCACCACCAGCTTCAGCGGCACTTTGCCGGGCCGGAAGCCCGGCATCTTCACGTCGCGCGCCATTTTCTTCAGTCGATCATCCACCTGCCGGTCCACGTCCTGGACCGGCACCGACATCGACAGGCGCCGCTCGAGCGTGCCCAGGTTTTCCACGTTCACCGCCATTCCGATCGTTTCCTTTTTCTGAACATTGGTGCGAAGGGTGGGACTCGAACCCACACGCGGTTAAGCGCCAGGACCTAAACCTGGTGCGTCTACCAATTCCGCCACCTTCGCCGCAGTGCAACCAACTGCAAAAAGCCCTACAAAAAACAACGTATTATAGCCCGCAAGTGTCGATCGGCCATTACGAGAACTTCCCGGTCGCGTCCCTGCTGCTGCCGCGGGAATTGCGCGAGCCTGTCGGAGTCATTTACCGGTTCGCGCGGACCGCGGACGACTTCGCCGACGAGGGCGATGACGGCGCGCAAGCGCGCCTGGAGAAGCTGCAGGGATACCGGATTGAATTGCAAGGCATTCAGGCGAAAAGACCCTCCGCGGACCCCCTCTTCTCGGACCTCGCGCGCGTTGTTCGCGACCACCAGCTGCCGCTGCAGCTGTTGCACGACCTGCTGGACGCGTTCGCGCAGGATGTGGTCAAGAATCGTTATGCGGATTTCGCCGAAGTCCTCGACTACAGCCGGCGCTCGGCGAATCCGATCGGCAGGCTGCTGTTGACATTGTTCAAGGAGGATTCTTCCCAAAACCTGCAATATTCGGACTGCATCTGCACGGCGCTGCAGATCATCAACTTCTGGCAGGACGTCGACATCGACTACGCGACCAAAAACCGCGTCTACCTTCCGCAGGACGAGTTGCGGCGCTTCGGCGTCGGCGAAGAGCATCTCCGCCAGCACCTCTGCGACCCGGCGTTCCAGGCCTTGATGCGGTTCCAGGTCGAACGCGCGCGCCGCCTGATGATCGAGGGAATGCCGTTGCTTGAAGCGCTGCGCGGCCGCTTGCGCCTGGAGATCGCCATCACAGTGCAAGGGGGATTACGCATCCTGGACAAGCTGGAACAGGCGCAATACGACATGTTTCGCCATCGGCCCGCGCACAAGTGGTTTGACTGGCCCCTGCTCTTTCTAAAAGCCCTATGAGTCCGGACGAGTATTGCCAGCAGAAGGCCACGGCCAGCGGATCGAGTTTCTACTACTCGTTCCTGTTCCTGCCGCCTGAGCGCCGGCGCGCGATCACCGCGCTGTACGCTTTCTGCCGCGAAGTGGACGACGTGGTGGACGAATGCGCGGATACGCAGATCGCGCGCACCAAGCTCGCCTGGTGGCGCCTCGAAATCGGCAAGCTGTTCGAAGGGACGCCCAACCATCCGGTCACGAATGCGCTAAAACCTTTCATAGAAAAATTTCAGATAAAAAAAGTACATCTCAACGAAATCATTGACGGAATGGAGATGGACCTGACGCAGACGCGCTACCTTGACTTCACCGGCCTGGAACGCTACTGCTACCACGTCGCCGGCGCGGTCGGGCTGCTCGCGGCGGGCATTTTCGGCTACGGCAACCCGCGCACGCTCGACTACGCGAAAAACCTCGGCACCGCCTTCCAGCTCACCAACATCATCCGCGACGTCGGCGAAGACGCACGCAAGAACCGCATCTACCTGCCGATGGACGAGCTGAAGAAGTTCGACGTGCCGGCCAACGACATCCTGCAGGCGAAATACTCCGATAACTTCAGGAACCTGATGGCGTTCCAGGTGCAGCGCGCCAACGCTTTCTACGAGAAAGCTTTCGCAGCCCTGCCTGCCGAGGACCGCCGCACCCAGCGCGCCGGACTGATCATGGCCGCCATCTATCGCGCGACACTGGTTGAAGTAGAGAGTGACGGCTTCAAGGTCCTGACACAGCGCACCTCGCTCACGCCGCTGCGAAAACTCTGGCTGGCCTGGAAGACGTGGGTAAGCGCGTAGCGATCGTCGGAGCGGGTTACGCTGGAATGGCCGCGGCGGTCACATTGGCCGCCAAAGGCATGCCGGTCACGGTTTTTGAATCCGGTCCCGTCCCCGGCGGCCGCGCGCGCCGGGTGACGACCGACGGCCGCGAACTCGACAATGGCCAGCACATCCTGATCGGCGCGTACACGGAACTGCTGCGCCTGATGCAACTGGTCGGCGTGCCGTCGTCCGCGCTGCTGCGCATGCCGCTGGACCTGCGCTACGCGGACGGGTTCAGGCTGCGGGGCGCGCTCGATCTCCTGTTCTCCGGAAGAATTCCTTTCCGCGAGCAGGTGGATGCAGTTCGTTTCTTTATTTCGTTGAAAGCGAAATCCTTCAAGCTGCCCGAAGACATTTCCGTCAGCGCGCTGCTCGAACAGCACCGCCAGAACGGCGTCCTCGGGCATTACGTCTGGCGACCGCTCTGCGTGTCTGCGCTGAATACGCCGCCCGAGCAGGCCTCCGCGCAGGTGTTCGCCACCGTGCTGCGCGATTCCATCGCCGGCCCTTCTGGCGCCAGCGACTTCCTGCTGCCGCGGGTGGACTTGTCGCGGCTGTTTCCGGAACCCGCCAGCGAATTCGTCGCGAAGCACGGCGGCGAGGTGCGCACCAATTCCCCCGTGCGCGAGCTCGCCGCCCTGCAAAAGGAATTCGGCGCGGTGATCGTCGCCGTCGGCCCGCACCAGCTCAAGGCCCTGCTGCCCGATCTCGCGCCCGCGTACGAGTACCAGCCGATCTATACCTGCTACCTGCAATACCCGGAAAGCGTGCAGCTGGGGGGACCCATGCTGGGTTTCTCCGAAGGACTGGTGCAGTGGGCCTTCGACCGTGCCGCACTCACCGGCGAGCGCGGCCTGATCGCCTGTGTGATCAGCGCGCAGGGCGACCATCAGCAAATGACCCAGGAGGACATCGCGGCCACGTGCCACGCCGAATTGAAGGCGGCGATCCGCGAGCTGCCTGAGCCGCAATGGTCGCGCGTCATTGCCGAGAAGCGCGCGACCGTGGCCTGTGTTCCAAAGATAAAGAATCTTCAATTCAGGACGAATCACAAAAGTCTTTTCCTGGCCGGGGACTATCTGGACGCCGACTACCCGCCCACACTCGAGGCAGCAGTGCGCAGCGGCATACTCGCCGCCAACAGGATCACGGAGACCCATTGATGGAATACCGAAAACTCGGCGCGTCCGGATTCATGGTGCCGGCCCTCACCTTCGGCACCGGCACCTTCGGCGGCGGCAATGAATTCTTTAAAGCCTGGGGCGCAAGCGACGTCAAGGAAGCAACGCGCCTGGTAGACATCTGCCTCGAGGCCGGGCTTTGCATGTTCGACTCGGCCGACGGCTACTCGAATGGCATGGCGGAAGAAATTCTCGGCCAGGCGATCAAGGGCAAGCCGCGCGACCAGCTGATCATCTCCACCAAGGGCAGCTTCCGGCGCGGCCCGGGGCCGAACGAAATCGGCCACTCGCGCTACCACCTCACCAACGCCGTGAACGCCAGCCTGCGGCGCCTGGGTACCGACTACATCGATCTCTATCAATTGCATGCCTACGACGCGCTGACGCCAGTGGAGGAATCGCTGGGCGTGCTCGACGACCTGGTGCGGGCGGGCAAGATCCGCTACATCGGCTGCTCGAATTTCTCCGGCTGGCACCTGATGAAGTCGCTGGCGGTTTCGGAAAAGTACGGCCTCGCCCGCCATGTCGCCCACCAGACTTACTACTCGCTGGTCGGCCGCGATTACGAATGGGAGCTGATGCCGCTCGCCGTCGAGCAGGGCGTGGGCGCCGTGGTATGGAGCCCGCTCGGCTGGGGGCGCCTCGGCGGAAAGCTGCGGCGCGGCCAGCCGCTGCCGAAAGACAGCCGGCTGCAAAGCCAGCTCGTCATCGACAAGGGCCCGCCGGTGCCGAACGAGCACGTGTTCAATATCGTGGATGCCATCGACGCGATTGCGAAGGAAACCGGCAAGACCAACGCCCAGATCGCCCTCAACTGGCTGCTGCAGCGCCCGTCGGTATCCACGCTGATTATCGGCGCACGCAACGAAGAGCAGCTGAGGCAGAACCTCGGCGCGGTCGGCTGGAAACTGACGCAGGCACAGATCGCGAAGCTGGATGCAGCCAGCGCGGTAACGCTGCCCTACCCCTATTGGCACCAGCGCGGCACCTTCAGCGACCGGAATCCGCCTGCGGTTTGATCGAACCCGTCTGGACTAGAGGTTGCGCAGTACCTGGACCGCCTGGTCCACCCGTTCCACGCCGATCACTTCGATCCCGGCCATTTTCGTTTTCGGCAGGTTGGCCTTCGGCACGATCGCTTTTTCGAAGCCGAGCTTGGCGGCTTCCTTCAGGCGGTCCTGGCCGCGCGGCGCGGGGCGGACTTCGCCCGCGAGTCCGACTTCGCCAAACACCACCGTTTTCGCTGCGATGGGTCTATCCGTCAGAGAAGAAACAATGGCCAGCGTAACTGCAAGATCGGCGGCGGGCTCGCCGATTCGTACGCCGCCCACCGCATTGACGAATACATCCTGCTCCCAGGTCGCAATGCCGGCGTGCCGGTTGAGCACCGCGAGCAGCATCGCAAGGCGGTTCTGCTCCAGGCCGACGGATAGCCGGCGCGGGTTGGGCGTGTGCGCGCTGTCTACGAGCGCCTGGATCTCCACCAGCAGCGGGCGCGTGCCTTCCAGCGTGGCGAGCACGCAGGAGCCGGCGACGTTCTTCTCGTGCTGCGACAGGAACAGCGCCGAGGGGTTGGCGACGGCGCGCAGGCCCTTGTCGGTCATCGCGAACACGCCCAATTCGTTGACCGCGCCGAACCGGTTCTTCACCGCGCGCACCAGGCGGAAGCTGGAATGTGGATCGCCCTCGAAATACAGCACCGTGTCGACGATGTGCTCCAGCACGCGCGGTCCGGCGATGGCGCCTTCCTTGGTGACATGGCCGATGATGAACAGGGCCGTGCCGCTTTTCTTGGCGTGGCGCGCGAGCTGCGCCGTGCATTCACGCAGTTGCGCGACGGAGCCGGGCACCGATTGCAGCGCTTCTGACCACAGCGTCTGGATCGAATCCACCACCGCGACTTCCGGGCGCTGCGCATCCAGCGTCGCCGCGATGCGTTCGAGCTGAATTTCGGCGATCAGCAGCACCGCGCGCGCATCCAGCGCGAGCCGCCGCGCGCGCATCGCCACCTGCTCGGCCGATTCTTCGCCGGAGATGTAGAGAACCTTGTGCGCCGTGCCCAGCGCGGCGAGCGCCTGGAGCAGCAGCGTCGATTTGCCGATGCCCGGATCGCCGCCGATCAGCACCACCTGCCCCGCCACCAGGCCGCCGCCCAGCACGCGGTCGAGTTCGCCGATGCCGGTCGACAGGCGCTCCATCTCGCGCGTTTCGACCTCGTGCAGCGACACCGCGCCCGGCGCCGCCCCCGCCAGTCGCTTGACCGCGCCGCGTTGCTCGGCGACGGTCTCGGTCAGCGTGCCCGCGGCGCCGCAGGACGGACAGGCGCCGAACCACTGCAGCGACGTCGCGCCGCAATCGGAGCAAACGTAGGCGGATTTAAGTTTTTTCATGCTTCGACCACCGGCACTCGCGGCGAGAGCGCGCATAACAGCTGGTAGCTAACCGTGCCCGCAGCGCTCGCAACCTCGTCGCAGGACAGGCCCTCGCCCCACAGCGTCACCGGCGTGCCCACGTAGGCCTCGGGAATGTCGCTGATGTCCACGCTCAACTTATCCATCGATACCCTGCCCACCGTTCGCGTGCGCTCGCCGGCGACCAGCACGGGCGTGCCCGAAGGCGCGTGGCGCGGATAGCCGTCGCCGTAGCCGCAGGCGACCACGCCGAGGGTCATCTCCTGCGACGCCTGGTAGGTCCGCCCATAGCCGACGTACTCCCCGGCCTGCAGGTGCTGCACGGCGATGATCTCGGAATGCAGGGTCATCGCGGGCTTGAGGCCGATCTCGGCAGCGCTCTTGAAGCCTAGCGGCGAACAGCCGTAGAGCATGATGCCGGGCCGCACCCAGTCGCCGCGTGTTTCCTCCGGAAAGCGCAGCAGCGCCGCGGAATTGGCTGCCGACCGCGGCCCCTCGAAGGGCTGCGTCAGTTCGTTGAACCATTGCAGCTGCGCGGCAACGCCGCCCTCGCCTTCGGCGTCGGCGAAGTGGGTCATGAGGGTCACCGAATCGATGCCCGCATGCGCTTCCAGCGCGTTCCAGGCGAGCCGCACGTTGTCCACCGCGAAGCCCAGGCGGTTCATGCCGCTGTTGACCTTCAGGTAAACGTCAAGCTTGCCGTCGAAAGAAGCCTTCTCCAGCATCTCGACCTGCTCGATGCTGTGGATGACCGGCGTGAGCCGGTGCCGGAACAGCAGCGCGATGTCCTCGGCCTTGTAGAAGCCTTCCAGCATCAGGATCGGCTTATGCACGCCCGCCTCACGCAGCCGCTCGGCCTCGGAAAAGTCAAGAATTGCAAAACCATCCGCCGCCTGCAGCGCCTTGGCGGCGCGTAGCAGGCCGTGTCCGTAGGCGTTCGCCTTCAGAACCGCCCAGATCCTCGACGCGCCGGCCTGCGCGCGGGCAACGCCTAGGTTGTGCGTAAGCGCGGCGGTGTGAATCGTCGCGCTGATCGGTCTGGGCATGCCATCAGGATACCCGGCGCGCGGGCAAAGGTCACTTCTACATGCTATAAGAACCGCCCACATGGGTACCGGTTTCTACATCATCATGGCGGCGCAGTTTTTCTCGTCGCTCGCCGACAACGCACTGCTGGTGGCGGCGATCGCGCTGCTGATGCAGGCTGACTCGCCGCCGTGGATGACGCCGTACCTGAAATTCTCTTTCGTCATCTCGTACGTTCTGCTGGCGCCCTATGTCGGCGCCTTCGCCGACAGGCTGCCGAAGGGCACCGTGATGTTCGTCTCCAACACCATCAAGATCGCCGGCTGCGCTCTGATGCTGTTCGGCGTCAATCCGCTGGTCGCCTACGCGCTGGTCGGGCTGGGCGCGGCCGCCTACTCGCCCGCCAAGTACGGCATCCTCACCGAATACCTGCCGCACTCGAAGCTGGTCGCGGCCAACGGCTGGATCGAGGGGCTGACGGTGACCTCGATCATCCTCGGCGTGGTGCTTGGCGGCTTCCTGATCCGCACCGGCGTGGCCGATGTGCTGCTCGGCTTCGACCTGCCGTTCATCGACACCGGCATCGACACGCCGCCGGACGCCGCGGTGGCGATCATCATCGCGGTCTACGCGGTCGCGGCGATGTTCAACCTGTACATCCCGCGAACCGGCGTGGCGATGAAGCCGCTGCCGGGCCACCCCTACGACACGCTGCGCGATTTCGTGCGCTGCATCGACAGCCTGTGGCGCGACAAGCTGGGCCAGATCTCCCTGGCGGTGACCACACTGTTCTGGGGAGCCGGCGCGACGCTGCAGTTCATCGTCATCGACTGGTCGGCGGTCGCGCTCGGCTACAACCTGTCGGATGCCTCGATGCTGCAGGGCGTCTGTGCGCTCGGCATCGCCATCGGCGCGGTGCTCGCGTCCATGACCGTGCGGCTGGACCAGGCCATCAAGGTGATCCCGCTCGGCATCGCCATGGGGCTGATCGTGATCTTCATGGACGTGGTGCGCAGCGTCTGGCTGGCGGTGCCGCTGATCGTCCTGATCGGCGCGCTGGCCGGGTTCTTCGTGGTGCCGATGAACGCGCTGCTGCAGCACCGCGGCCACCACCTGGTCGGCGCCGGGCGCTCGATCGCGGTGCAGAACTTCAACGAGAACACCTCGATCCTGGTGATGATCGCGCTCTACTCGATGCTCATCCGGTACGGCCTGTCGATCTACTGGGTGATCGCGATGTTCGGCATGTTCATCGTCGGCACCATGTTCTTCGTGCTGCTCTGGTACCGGCACAACCACCGTACCCACAAGGAAGAAATCGAAAAGCTGCTTGCCTTCGCCCGCGCCGAGAGCGGGCACCACTAGCCAGCAATCGTCTTCTTCGCAAACAGCAGGTCGGCCCAGGCTTTCGACTTGTCGGGCAGGTTCCTGAGCAGGTAGGCCGGGTGGTAGGTAACGATCAGCGGCACGCCGGCGTACCGGTGCAGCCGGCCGCGCAGGCTGGCGATGGTCGCGTCGGTACCCAGCAGCGTCTGCGCCGCGAAGCGCCCCATCGCCAGAATCAGCTTCGGCTGGATCAGCCCGATCTGCCGCAGCAGGTGCGGCGAGCATTTCGCCACTTCGTCCGGCTCCGGGTTGCGGTTGCCGGGCGGCCGGCACTTCAGCACGTTGGCGATGTACACGTTGCTGCCACGGCCGAGGTCGATGGCTGCCAGCATGTTGTCGAGCAGCTTGCCCGCCTGTCCAACGAAAGGCTCGCCCAGCCGGTCTTCCTCCGCGCCCGGCGCCTCGCCCACCAGCAACCAGTCCGCTTTCTCGTCGCCGACCCCGAACACCGTCTGGGTGCAGCCGGGGCGCAGCTTGCAATCGGTGCAGCCGGAGACTTTTTCCTTCAGCTGCGCCCAATCCATCAGGGCGATGCTTTCGGCTTTTTGCTCCGGTTGTTCCTGAATCGAGCGCAACTTCCAAATCGGCGCAAGACCCATCTCGTTCAATATCTCGTTGCGCCGATTCATAGTGCGAGCGTCAGCACCAGCGCGTCCTCGCGGCCGTCCTGCGCCGGGTAGTAGCCCGGACGCACCGCGACCTGCTGGAAGCCGAAGCGGCTGTAGAGCGCCTTCGCGCCGCCGTTGCTGGGGCGCACTTCGAGGAATACGTGCAGCGCGCCGCGGCCGCGCGCCAGGCGCATAGCTTCGCCGAGCAGCGTGCTGCCGTGACCGCGGCGCTGGTGTTCCACCGCCACCGAAAGGTTGAGCAGGTGCGCTTCGCCGGCCGCCACCAGCAGGATGAAATAGCCGATCAGCTGGTTGCCGCCGCGCCAGGTCCAGCACTGGTAGCCCGCCCTGAGGGAGTCGGCAAAATTGCCGCGCGTCCAGGGATGAGTGTAGATCGCGTTCTCGATCGCCAGCACGTCGGCCAGCTCGGCTTCGCGCATCGCCGCGAGGCGCGGCTCGCGCTTGAGGACCGCGCTCACCGCGAACTCCGCTCGGCTTCGGTCAGCGCCACCTTGTCGCGCACATAGTCCGGCACTGCCAGCGCCGCGTCCACGCCCTCGCCCGCCGCCAGGCGCGGCGCCGCCAGTCGTGCGACTGAGATAGCCGAGGGATGAATGTCCGGAATCACGTTGTCCAGACGCAGGGATTCGCGCAGGTTTCCATACGCCGCAAAACCGTTGCCGCAGCCGGTCCATCCTTTGCCCTGCGGCACCTGAACCGTCGCCGGAGCAACGCATTGCGCCGGCAGCACTTCGCGCCAGCGCGCACCGGCCTTTTCCATCGCCGAATAATACACTTCGCCCATGCGCGCATCGAGGCAGGCAACGACGCGCACCGCGCCGGATTCTTCGGCCATCGCCTCCAGCGTCGAGATGCCGATCGCCGGGATGCCGCGCGCGAACGCGAGGCCCTGCGCGACGCCGCAGGCGATGCGCAGACCGGTGAACGCGCCCGGCCCGGCGCCAAAAGCCACCGCGTCCAGCGATCGCAGCGCGACACAGGCCGACGCCGCGAGCCGGTCGAGCATCGGGAGCACCCGTTCCGAGTGGCCGTGGCCGGCCCTTTCCTCGATGCCCGCGACTTCGCCGTCGAGCCAGAGCGCGACCGAACACCACTCGGTGGAGGTTTCGAAGGCGGCGAATTTCATGATTGCATTAGTTATACTGATGTTTATGACTGAACACAAAATCGCAGTGATCCCCGGCGACGGCATCGGCCGCGAAGTGATGCCCGAAGGCGTGCGCGTGATGGAAGCCGCCGGCGCGAAGCACGGCATCTCCTTCAAGTGGAAGGAATTCGACTGGAGCTGCGACTGGTACAAGGCGAACGGCAAGATGTGTCCCGACGACGCGCAGCAGATCCTGCGCGGCTGCGACGCGGTGTATTTCGGCGCGGTTGGCAACCCGGCGATCGTTCCCGACCACATTTCCGCCTGGGGCCTGCTGATCGACTTCCGCCGCTGGTTCGACCTCTACGTCAACCTGCGGCCGGTGCGCCTGTTCGAAGGCCTGCCCTGCCCGCTGGCCGGACGCAAGCCCGGCGACATCGACTACTACGTGATCCGCGAGAATACCGAGGGCGAATACGGCAACGTCGGGGGGCGCGTGTTCGAGGGCACGCCGAACGAAGTCGTGACGCAGCTATCGGTGTTCAGCCGCAAGGGCGTGGACCGGATCATGAAATACGCCTTCGAGCTGGCACAGACGCGGAAAAAACATGTTACGTCCTGCACCAAGTCCAATGGCATCTCGATCACCATGCCGTACTGGGACGAGCGCTTCGCCGAGATGAAGAAGAACTATCCCGGCATCCGCACCGACCAGTACCACGTCGACGGCCTGTCAATCCAGATGGTGCTCAATCCGGAGCGCTTCGACGTGATCGTCGCCTCGAATCTGTTCGGCGACATCCTTTCCGATCTCGGCCCGGCCACCGCCGGCACCATCGGCATCGCCCCTTCGGGCAACATCAACCCCGAACGCACCGCGCCGTCGATTTTCGAGCCGGTGCATGGCTCGGCGCCGGACATCGCCGGCAAGAAAATCGCCAATCCGATCGGCCAGATCTGGTCCGGCGCGCTGATGCTGGAGCACCTCGGCCATCCCGAAGCGGCCGCCGACGTGGTGCGCGCCATCGAGCGCGTAATCATCGACGGTCCGCACACGCCCGACATGAAAGGAAAAGCTTCCACGTCGGCGGTGGGCACTGCGGTCGCCGAAGCGATCCGTAGCGCATCGCGCAAAGCAGCCTAGGCTATTTCTTTTCGGCCGGAATCGAGGTCGCGGGGCCCATGCCCCAGACCTGGATGATGCACTCCTCGCCCTTCGCGCCATCGTAGTGAATCTTCTGCGCGTAGTGAACGACGTAGCTGCCCGCCGACACCGGCGCCGTGCTCTCCGGATCGAACTTATCTCCCGTGCCGACCCATCAGGTGCCCTTCACCACCACGAAGAAACGGTCGTTGGGATGGAAATGCGGCCGGCTCATGTTGCCTGGCAGCCATTTGAGCTGAATCACATAGGGTCCCGGCTTTGAGGGGTCGCCAAACATGACCGCGCTCTCGTTCGTGCCCGCGGCGTTCCTCACCCACTTGATGTCCTTCGCCAGCGTGAAATCCACCGCGCTGCGGTCGATGTCGGCGGCAAAGCTGCTTTGAGACAGTGCAATCGCGATCGCGACGAACAGAGTTTTCCCCATGACATCTCCCTTTGGTAAGCTTCAGCGATGAAATCCTATCGAATTGCATCGATTCCGGGGGACGGAATCGGAAAAGAAGTCATCGCCGCCGGCGTCGAGGTTCTGCAGGCCCTGGCGAAACTCGAGTCATTTCAACTGGACTTCGAGCATTTCGACTGGAGTTCGGAACGCTTTCTCAAGACCGGCGCCTACATCCCCGAGGGCGGGCTGGAGAAGTTGAAGACCTTCGACGCCATTTTCTTCGGCGCAGTGGGCTCGCCGGACGTGCCCGACCACATTTCGCTCTGGGGCCTGCGCCTGCCGATCTGCCAGGGCTTCGACCAGTACGCCAATGTCAGGCCTTCCCGGGTTCTTCCTGGCGTTTCTTCTCGATTAAAAAATTCTGAATTAATTGACTGGGTCATCATTCGCGAGAATTCGGAAGGCGAGTACTCCGGCTCCGGCGGCCGCGTGCACAAGGGACTGCCGGAAGAGATCGCGACCGAGACCTCGGTGTTTACGCGCGTCGGGGTTGAACGCATTCACCGCTTTGCGTTCGAGCTGGCCAGAAAAAGAAAACGAAAACACCTCACGCTGGTCACCAAATCGAATGCCCAGCGCCACGGCATGGTGCTATGGGACGAAATCTTCTACGAGGTGGCGAAGAAATACCCGGACGTAAAAACCAACCGCGTGCTGGTCGATGCGGTCACCACGCTGATGGTGCTCAAGCCGGAGTCGCTGGATACCATCGTCGCTTCCAACCTGCACGCCGATATCCTCTCCGACCTCGCCGCCGCGCTGTCGGGCTCCCTCGGCATCGCACCGACCGCGAATCTCAACCCGGAGCGCACGTTCCCGTCCATGTTCGAGCCGATCCACGGCTCGGCCTTCGACATCACCGGCAAGGGCGTCGCCAACCCGATCGCCACCTTCTGGACCGCCTCGATGATGCTGGAGCACCTCGGCGAGCCGAAGGCCGCGGCGCGGCTGATGAAAGCCATCGAACGCACGACCGAGGAGCAGGTCTTCACGCCCGACCTCGGTGGCGTGCATGACACGCGCGCCGTGACCAACGCGGTGAAGCGCGCACTGTAGCGGACTGAACCATGGCGCCACAACCCGCGGAACGGGACGGCAAGCTGGTTGCGGGCGCAGTCTTTTTTGCCGTGTTCGCCATGCTGGCCATGGTCGGCGCATACGTCATGTGGCCGGACAATCTCTTCGGCACCGCGCTGCCCGACATCACGTCGGCGATGCTCCTGCGCGCAGCAATATCGCTCTCCCTGGCGTTTGCCGGCCTCGAATTCCTCGGCGCCTTGCTGATTATCGCGCTGTCCGAGCGCTAAGGCGCCCGCTGGAAGCGCACGACTACCGGCGTGCCTGCTTCGCCTCGTACATCGCCTCGTCGGCGCGGCGCATCAGGGCGTCGGCATCCAGGCCATCTTGCGGGTAAATGCTTGAACCGACGCTGCAGGAGGCCGGCACTTCCTTGCCTTCGATTGTGCAGGGGGCACTGGTAGCCTCGAGCACGCGGCGTTTAGTCTGCGCAATGGCTTCCACCGCAAGCAACCCCGGCAGCAGCAGCACGAATTCATCGCCACCGATGCGCGCGACGGTGTCGCCGGTGCGCAGGCAGCGGCGCAGGCGCTGGGCGACGATGCGGATTATTTCGTCGCCGGCCTGGTGGCCGAGCGTGTCGTTGACGTGCTTGAGGCGGTCCAGGTCGATGAACAGCATGCCGACGTGCGTCTTCTCGCGCGCCGCCTGGCGGATCGCCTGTTCGATGCGGTCCTGCAGCAGGTAGCGGTTGGGCAGGCCGGTCAGGCCGTCGTGCGTCGCCTGGTGGGCCATGCGGCGCTCCTGCATCTTGCGCTCGCTGATGTCCTCGACCGTGCCCTCGTAATAGCGCACGCCGCCGTCGGCGCCGAGCACCGCGCGCGCGTTCTCCGAGATCCAGATCATGCCGTCGTCGCGGCAGCGGTAGACCATGGCGTCGAGCTGGGAGAGGAGCATTTTAAGCATCCGCTCCTGGTCGCCCCTCGCCGGGGCGTCGCCCAGGGGATGGATCTTGCCGCTAGCCATGGGGGCACGGTATAGACTTCGACGCGGGGAGGAAGCTTCTTTGGTCTCGGTTCCGATGTGGCTGGCGGTGCTCGGCGGCGTGCTCGCGGCCTGGGCGGCCTACGACAAACTGCTGATACCGGCACTGCGCTGGTTCCTGGCCGGACGCACCAACGTCGTGCTCGAGGAGGTTTCGACGCGCCTGCGCATCAGCGTGCGACCCTTCCAGCGCACCCGGCGGCAGATCCTGATCCACCGCCTGCTGGGCGATCCCAAAGTGCAGTCGGCCGTCGAGCAATACGCCGCGGAGAAGAAGGTCCCGCTGCCGGTGGTGCTGGCGACCGTCGAGCGCTACGCGCGCGAGATCGTCCCGGCGTTCAACGCCTATCTGTACTTCCGCATCGGCAACTGGATCGGACGCAAGGTTTCGCAGGGCCTGTACCGCGTGCGGCTGGGCTTCGTCGATACCGAAGCCCTCAAGAAAGTGCCGGAGAACGCCACCGTGGTGTTCGTGATGAACCACCGTTCCAACATGGATTACATCCTCGCGGGCTACCTCGCGGCGGACCAGGCGGCGCTCTCCTACGCAGTCGGCGAATGGGCGCGCATCTGGCCCCTGGCGGCGCTGATCCGCTCCATGGGCGCCTACTTCGTGCGCCGCAATTCGAAGGACGAGCTGTACCGGCGCGTGCTCGAACGCTACATCGCGATGGCGACGCAAGCGGGCGTGCCGCAGGCGGTGTTCCCCGAAGGCGGCCTGACGCGCGACGGCCTGATGCGCGAACCGAGGCTGGGCGTGGTGGACTACATGCTGCGCGGCTTCTGGCTCGACGGGCAGCGTGACCTCGTCTTCGTGCCGCTCGGCCTGAATTACGACCGCGTGCTAGAGGACCGCACGCTGCTGCTGTCAGGAGACCCGGATGCGCGCAAGCCGGGCCGTTTCTGGGCGGCATGGAACACGCTCGGCTTCGCCGCCAACAACCTGCGGCTGATGCTGAAGAGCGACTGGCACCGCTTCGGCTACGCCTGCGTCAATTTCGGCGCTCCGGTGTCGATGCGGGAATACTGCGCGCTGCGCGGGCTGGATTTCCAGAAGCTCTCGGGCGACGCGCGCAGGCGCGCCATCTCCGAGCTCGGCACGCACCTGATGGCGCGCGTCGGCAGCATCGTGCCGGTGGTTCCCGTTCCTCTCATTTCTCTTGTATTTTTAAATCAAAATTCAAAAATGATTTCAGAGTTCGAACTGAAATCATCCGTGGAGCAGTTGATCGAAAAGCTGGAGGCCGCCGGCGCGCATGTCTACATCCCGCGCAAGGACCTGGACTACGCCGTTTCGGTGGGCCTGCGCATGCTCACACTGCGCCGGCTGGTGGAGGAAAAAGACGGGCTGTACGCGGTGCGCCCGGCCGAATTGCCGCTGATCCGTTACTACGCCAACTCGATTTCACACCTGCTTAAGTAGCTCGATCGGCGCGAAGCGGCCGCCGAGCGTGCGCGCGGCATCCAGCCCCCACCAGCGTTCCAGGACCGTGGCGTACAGACTGCGGAAATCGACGCTGAAGCGCAGGTTGCCGCCGTCCGTGTCGGCCAGTTGCGGCAGGCCGCCGTGCAGACCGCCCCTGACGCGCCCGCCGGCGACGAAATGCGCGCTCGCGGTGCCGTGGTCGGTGCCCATCGAAGCGTTTTCCTGGGGGCGGCGGCCGAATTCGGCGTAGGTCAGCAGCAGCGTCGAATCCCAGCGCCCGATCTCGGCAAGCGCCGACTTGAGCGCGGCGATGCCCGCGGCAAGCTCACCCAGCAGCCGCGCGTGCGGGCCGGGCTGATTCTGGTGCGTATCGAAGCCGCCCAGCGACAGGCGGATGGCTGCAATGCCGGCCGGATTCGCGGCGAGTTGCGCCGCCGTGCGTACGGCGTTGCCGAACGCGCCGCGCGGGAATTCCGTGCGGAACGCGGTATTGCCGTTCAGGTGGCTCGCCGCCTGCACGATGTCGGATTCAACCTTGAGAATGTGCGCGAGCGCGGCGTTTCGCTTTGCGCCCGAGGGATTCGCCAGCCGTGCCTGGCGCAGAAAGCTTTCCGGATCGTTGAGGGCGATGGCGCGCGCGCCGTTGCCTCCCAACGGGCCGAGATCGGCGCCGCCCACCGACACGCCGTCGGCCGCGAAGGCCTGCGGCACCGGACTGGCGGCGAAGGCGCGTCCGAGCCAACCGTCGCCGAGGTATTGATCGCTGCGGCTGGCGGTATCCCAGATTTCGATGGAGCGGAAATGCGAAAGGTTCGGCAGCGGATAGCCCAGGCCCTGCACCACCGCGAGTTCGCCCGACTGCCAGAGAGGCAGCAGCGGCTGCAGTGCCGGGTGCAGCCCGGTGCGCTCGTCCAGCTGCAGGACTTCGTCGCGCTTCAGTGCGAGGCGTGGACGCAGGCTGTAGTAGCGCGCATCCGCGAAGGGAACGACCGTGTTCAGCCCGTCATTGCCGCCCTTGAGTTCGACCAGGATCAGCAGGCGCCGATAAGCGTCCTGCGCGAAGGCGAGCCGCGGCGCGAGCAGCGCGGCGACCGATGCGGCGAGAAATTCGCGGCGCTTCATTTGAGCTGGTAGGCCGGATCGGCGACCACCGCGCGCAGTAGCGACATCCCTTCGCCGGCCGGCGCCTGGTCGCCCGCCGGCGCGGTGGCCAGCAGGACTGTCTGCAACGTGCGCGGCATCTCGCGTCCACGATAGGCGCCCAGCCAGTCGCCTGCCGAGAACTGGATCTCGCTGATCGCCTGCAGGAAGCGCCGCGCCATCGGCTTCTGCGGATCTGCCGCTCTCGCCATCACGGCAGTGGCCATGCGCGTTTCGTCGACGCGCATCAGCCGCTCGAGGAACTGCTTGCGCGCGAGCAGCGTCTGCGAGGTGATCCAGGCATCGCCGCCCGGCCAGCCCTTGACGTTGGGCGGCGACAGCAGGTCCTGGCCGAGATTGCGCAGCAGGAACGCGATCGGCATCGGGTCGGCCATGCCGACATCGAACTGGCGCAGCGTGCCGACGACGAGGTCGACCGGGGATTTGACCAGCACGCCGCGGTTCTCCGGCGCCCAGAAGGCGCCGCACAGGAAGATTTCGCGCAGCGCCGCGCGCACCTGGTAACCGCTGCTGCGGAACACGGCCGCGATGCGCCGCACCTCGGCGGCGTCCACCTGCGGCGACACGAACTCGCGCCACAGCTTGGCGACGACGAACTCGGCGGTGGCGGGCTGCTCGAGCAGGATCGCGATCACGTCCTCGCCTCGGTAGTCTCCGGTCCGGCCAAACAGCGTCTTCGCGCCATCGTCGTGCGCGAACGGGCGCCAGAGGAATTCCCCGGAATCGCGGTCGATGCTCCAGCCGGTGAACGCACGCGCGGCTTCCTTGATGTCGCGCTCGCCATAGTGTCCTTCGCCGAGCGTGAACAGCTCCATCACTTCGCGCGCGAAATTCTCGTTCGGCTGGCCGCGCCGATTGCCGGCCGAATCAAGGTAGATCAGCATCGCCGGATCCTTCGCCGCCGCGTGCAGCAGCTCGGCGAAGCTGCCGAGCGCATGCCGCCGCAGCAGCGCGTTCTGCCGGTACATCAGCCTGGCGGAATGCACCTTCTGCAGGCTGGAGGTGAAATGGTTGTGCCAGAACAGGGTCATGCGTTCGGTGAGCGGCGAATCCGTCGCCAGCATCTCGCCGATCCACCATCCTTTCAGCGCCAGGCCGCGCTCGACCTGCGCCCGCTGGTACAGCTTGCGTTCTTCCGCCGACATCTCGCGCAACCGGTAAGGCGGGATCCAGGTGCCGAGGTCGGCGGGCGGCGGAGTGCGCGCTTCGATGCGCGTGGCGCGCAAGATGCGGTCGACCGCCTGCTGGCGGGTCAGTCCCGCGTCAGCGTCGATCTCTGCCAGCCGGGGAGTGGAAAAGCCGGCGCGCGCGAGCAGGTGTCGCGCCTCCTCGGTGCCCATGCCCGCCGCATGCACGGCGCCGGCAGCCGCGATGATCAGGCCAGCCCGGGCGTCGCCGCGAGCGCCTCGGGTGTGAACTCCACCGCGGCGGCGAGCCCGATCGAGCGCACCTCGGCCACCATCGGGTGCCCCGTGAAGCGCTCCTGGTAGGCCTCGGCGAGCACCGGCTCGAGCTCGCGCACGCGCTCGATCAGGCCCTCGCGCTCGATGATCGCGAGGTTCGCGAGACCGGCTGCCGCGGCCGCCGGATGGCCGCCGTAGGTGTAGCCATGGCGGAACATCTCGCCCGAGCCCTCGTCGAAGAACGGCTGCTTGACGCGCTCCGAGACGACGACCGCGCCCATCGGGACGTAGCCGGACGTGAGTCCCTTGGCGCACGTCATCATGTCGGGCACGACGCCGAAGCGCTGGCAGCCGAACTCGCTGCCGAGGCGGCCGAAGCCGCAGATGACCTCGTCGGAGATCAGCAGCACGTCGTGCTTGCGGCAGAGCTCCTGCACCCGCAACCAGAAGCCCTCGGGCGGCGGGATGACGCCGCCGGCGCCGATCACCGGCTCGCCGATGAACGCGGCGATGTGATCGGCGTGATCCTCGAGCAGGGCCTCGAGCGCGTCGGCGTCGCCCCACGGGATGTTCTCGATGT
>JANXUV010000150.1 GCA_025356085.1 Betaproteobacteria bacterium | reverse complement strand
TCGTACTGGCTGCGGATTTCCGCGAGCACGTCGAGCCGGCCGTTCTCGGCCAGCACCCGCACGAAGTTCTCGGTCTCGCCGCTGAGCTTCCCCGATAGCACCGATATGAACAGGCCCGCAATCTTCGCCGCCGGAAAATTCGGATCGCCGATCGCCGCACGCATCCGCTCATCTGCGGCGACCGCGGACAGGTTGGCGAGCGTCGCCGACCAATCAGCGAGTTTGCCTTGCGCGGCGGCCAGCCTGAAGGCAGCTTCCGCGTAAGGTCGGGCGATGGTGCTGGGTTCGGCCATTACAGTTGTTTCTTGATTCCGTCGAGAAGCTCAGCGTGCGCCTTGGCATCCACTTCGCGGCGAAGAATCTTCTCCGCACCGGCGACGGCGAGTGCGGCCACCTGCTCGCGCAATTGCTCGCGCGCCCGCTGCGCTTCCTGCTGAATGTCGGCCTTGGCGGCGGCCTTTTCGCGATCGCCTTCCGCCTTGGCGGCAACCTTCGCGGCTTCGACCATCTGCGCGTCGCGTTTCTCCGCCTGCGCAATAATCTCGGCTGCGCGTGCGCGCGCTTCCTGAATCGCCTGATCCGCCTGCTTGCTCGACACTTCGAGCGATTTCTTGCCCTGCTCGGCGGCGGCCAGCCCGTCGGCGATCTGCTTCTGGCGGGCCTCGATGGCGCGCAACAGCGGCGGCCAGACGAATTTGATCGTGAACCAGATGAACGCCGTAAAGACGATCGCCTGCGCGAACAGCGTGAAGTTTATATTCATGCGTGCCTCCGCTTCCCGAAGCTTTTTATCCGCCCAGGAACTGCGGCGCTCAGCCCAGCTTGCCGAGCAGCGGGTTGCCGGTGGCGAACCACAGGGCCAGACCCACGCCGATGATGAACGAGGCGTCGATCAGGCCGAGCAGCAGGAACACCTTGGCCTGCAGCGAATCGGTGAGTTCGGGCTGGCGCGCAGCCGCTTCGAGGAAGCGCGAGCACATGATGCCGACGCCGACGCAGGCGCCGAGTGCGCCCAGGCCGATCATCAGGCCGATGCCGATTCCGGTGTAGGCCTGGACCATGGCGATGAGTTGCATTTTTTCCATTGTGACTTCCTCTCTTTGCGAAAAGTTCGTGTGATTAGTGGTGTTCGTGCGCCATCGACAGGTAGACGATGGTCAGCATCATGAAAATGTACGCCTGCAAGCCGACGATCAGGATATGGAAGATCGCCCACAACAGCCCGAAAACGGAGCCGAAAAGCGTTCCCACCAGGCCGGTCGCGGCCCAGGTCCAGAGCAGCAGGAAAATGAGCTCGCCTGCGTACATGTTGCCGTACAGCCGCAGCGAGTGCGACAGCGGCTTGGAAAGATATTCGATCGCGTTGAACAGGATGTTGAGCGGAAACAGCTTGCCGCCGAACGGCGTGCAGAAGAGTTCGTGCATCCAGCCGCCCCAGCCCTTGGCGGCGACCGAGAAATAGAGCATCAGGAACCAGACCGTCAGCGCGAGCGCGAAGGTGGTGTTGACGTCCGCGGTCGGCACGATGCGAAAGCCGTGCTCCGAGATGTGATGCGTCCCGAGCGCGATGATGTCGACCGGGAGAAAATCCATTGCGTTCATCAGCAGCACCCAGACAAACACCGTGAGTGCGGCCGGCGCGATGAACTTGTTGCGATCGCCGTGCCGGAAGATGCCACGCGCCTGGTCGTCGACGAAGGCGAACAGCACTTCAATGAACGCCTGGCGCTTATTGGGCACTCCCGAAGTCGCGCCGCGCACCACCCACCAGATTAGCCCGATGCCGACGAAACCGAGCAGGACCGCCACCACCAGAGAATCCACGTGGATGGTCCAGAAGCCCCCATTGCCGATGAATGGCACCGCGTCATGGGTCAGGTGATGACCGATGTATTCGGTAGGGTCTAGTTCTTTGCCGGCGGCCATCAGGATTTGGGCTGGTTGTGCTCGCGTACAAATAACGCCATCGAAAAAATCAATACCGTTGCCATGAACGATCCGAGAAACGCCGGCACGACAACTTCCGAATAAACCGCCAGCACCAGTCCGAGCAGGATCGCGATCAGGCCTAGTTTCACGCCTTCGGCCTTGAGCGCAGTGACTAGAACCCCCCCTGCGGAGTCCGGTTTTCCCCTTGACACAACTTTCGCCGACGCCCAACCGGCGCAGACGCTGATCGCGCCACCCAAGGCGGCGGAAACTGCTCCATGCGCACCGGTCAGAACCCCGGCCAAAAGCGTCAGGGCGGCTGTGGCAATTACCTGCCACCGCAGTACGGTACGGAGCGGCGAAATTATATTTGCTTCACGCACTTCGGGTCAACGTGTTGCGATGCAAAACACGGTCTCAGCGCAGTTTTTTCAGCAGTTGATCAAGGTGGTCGAGACCCGAGTAGCGCAGCACGATGGTGCCGCTGCCCTTGCGTCCCGGGCGTATCTGCACCGTGGTGCCGAGACGCTGCGACACTTCCTCTTCGAGCCGCGCCAGGTCCCGGTCGGTTCGAGGCTTACGGCGTCCTGCGGGGGCGCGCAGCAGCCGCACCGCCAGCGCCTCGCTTTCACGCACCGACAG
>JANXUV010000091.1 GCA_025356085.1 Betaproteobacteria bacterium | reverse complement strand
ATAAAAGGCGGGGGAACGACGAATTATATCGGAGCACTTTCTATAATCCGCCCATGACTGAAATGCCGTTTACCAGCCCGCAGGGCTTCGAAGCCGCCGTCGCCGCGCCAAAACAGGCTGGCGAGTCCCATTGGTTCGTCTTCAAGGGCGACCGCCTTCTGGTCGCGCTTGGGCCCCCCAGTCCGAGGCCATCGGACGATCCCAGGGTGCCCGCGAGGCCCAGTTGGGCCACCTTGCCGTTGCAAAAAAACAACAACATCTTGTGGTTTGAGCCCGCCCGGACACTATATCTAGGGCGTCTCGCCGGCACCGACTGCTGGGCCGCGGAAGCACCGGCCGACGCCCCCGCGCCGCCGCCCGGGCTCGCCTGGGAAGGCCTGCGGGCGCTTTTCTCGGTGCTCGAGGACGCGCATTTCGCGCTCGCCGGCCGCGCCATCCAGCTGCTCGACTGGGACCGCAACCACCGTTTCTGCGGCCGCTGCGGCACGCCTACAGAGGCGAAAACCGAGGAGCGGGCGCGCGTCTGCCCTGCGTGCAAGCTCTCCGCCTACCCGCGCCTGTCGCCCGCGGTGATGGCGCTGGTGCGCCGGGAGGGCGAGATCCTGCTCGGCCGCAGCCCGCACTTCCCGCCCGGCATGTACAGCGCGCTGGCCGGCTTCGTCGAGCCCGGCGAGTCGCTGGAGCAGTGCCTGGCGCGGGAAGTGGAAGAGGAAGTCGGCGTGCAAGTGTCGCGAATCCGCTACTTCGCCAGCCAGCCCTGGCCGTTTCCAAATTCGCTGATGATTGCGTTCATCTGCGATTGGGTGAGCGGAGAAATCCATCCGCAAGCCGGGGAAATCGAGGACGCGAAGTGGTTCAAAGTATTGCAATTGCCGAAACTTCCGAGCAGAATCTCGATCGCGCGCAGGTTGATTGACGCAGCAGTGCTGGAAATGCAGGAAACGCGCGGCGGCAGTTGAAAAGCAGGGAGCTCGGCAGCAGATACAACGCAGCACAACTCGCGTGGAACGGGGGCTTTGAAGCGAATTGAACGAACTTAAAGAAGAAAGTGATACGCCGCGAGGCGTAGACGCAGAGGCGCAGCCCGGAATATTTGGCAGAGGGTTGCGCCTTCGCATTTTTCGGGGAGTACGGACATGAACGGTCTGCATCTCATCGGTGATCTCACCGGCTGTCGCTGCGATCCGCAGCTGCTTCTCGACGGCAAGGGATTCGAGGAAATCTGCGTTGGCATGGTCCAGGCCTCCGGCCTCACCGTGATGGACGTACGCTTCCACCAGTTCGAGGGTTCCGGCTTCACCGGCGCGGTGGTGCTCGCCGAATCGCACCTGGCGATCCACACCTGGCCCGAGAACAAGGGTCTGACGCTGGACGTCTACGTCTGCAACTACAGCGCCGACAACTCCGCCAAGGCACGGCAGCTGTTCGACGGCATCATTGCCCACTTTCAGCCCACCGAGGTGGCGCGCCACGAGGTCGATCGCGGCGAGCACCTGCTGATGGAGCCGCTCAACGAATCCACCGGCTTCTACATCAAGGCCGGCAAGCAGGTCGGCGAGTGGCAGACCAAGTACCAGAAGCTGCAGATATATGACACGCCGCACTACGGGCGCATCTTCCGCCTCGACGGGTACAACATGACCTCCGAGCGGGAGGAGTTCATCTATCACGAGAACCTCATCCATCCCGCGCTGACCGCGCATGCGGCGCCGAAGAAGGTGCTGATCATCGGCGGCGGCGACGGCGGTTCCTCGGAAGAGGCGCTCAAGCACCCCTCGGTCGAGCAGGTCACTCTGTGCGAGATCGACGAGGATGTGGTGAAAATCGCCAAGGAGCATTTCTTCGCGGTGCACCGCGGCGCCTTCGACAACCCGAAGCTGCGGGTGCTCATCGGCGACGGCATGAAGTTCATCCGCGAAACGCAGGAGCGTTTCGACCTGATCGCGCTCGACCTGAACGACCCGATGGGGCCGGCGGAGGCGCTGTATTCGGCGGAATTCTTCCAGCAGTGCCGCGCCGCGCTCGCCCCGGGCGGCGCGCTGGTGCTGCACATCGGCGCGCCGGTGGCTCGGCCCGAGCGCGTGGCGGAACTCGCCCAGCGCCTGAACGGCATCTTCCGCATCGTGCGGCCGTACACCATGTACATCCCGCTCTATGGCGCGCAGTGGGCGATGGCCGTGTGCTCGGACAAACTCGACCCCAAGTCACTGACCGCGGACGAGATCGACCGGCGCATCGAGCAGCGCAAGCTGCAAGACCTCAGGTTCTACAACGGCGAGACCCACGAGGGCGTGTTCGCGTTGCCCAACTTCGTTCGCGACCTGGTCAACCCGCCGCGCCTGAAGCAACAGGCCCGCGGCCGTCGCCTGGGCGTGGTGAGGGCTGCCGCGAAGTAACCGGCAAGACTGCTGCCAACCTCGCAATAAGACGGGGGGACTCAGGAAGGGCGCTTCGGCGCCCTTCTTTTTTGGCTTGCCCCCGTTATCGTAACGCGTTACGATAATACCCATGCCCAGACCCCGTACCGGCAACGCCCTGTCCGACGCCGAGCGCATGCGCCGCTACCGTGCGCGCCGGCGCGCCGCTGGACTGCGTTCGGTGAGAAGCTGGGCGCCACGCGAGGCTACCTGGTCGGATCACCGCGTCGCCGAAGCCAGGAGCCTCGCGATGCACGTGCTCGCGGCCCGGCGCATCGGCGCGGACCCCGCTCTGCTCTCCCGCGCACGGGCGACGCTGGAGCGCTGGATCGAACGCTACGGCGAGCGCCCGCCTGCCGCGATCACGGAGTGGCGGATGCTGCTCGCGCGCCCCTGGCCGGAAATCGCCGCCCGCGCCACGGCGCTTACCGAAGAGGGCGCGCGGCTGCGCCAGTCGTCGCCGCTCGCCACGCTCCTGCCGCAAGCCGTGCGCCGGCGCATCCATGACGCGTTCCGAGCTTGAACACCTGATTCGCGCCGCCGGTGCCATCGCCGACGACCGCGAAATCGTGGTGATCGGCAGCCAGTCCGTGCTGGGGCAGTTTCCCGATGCCCCTGCGGCGCTGCGCGCTTCGATGGAAGCCGACGTCTATCCGCGCAACCGGCCGGAGCACGCCGACCTGGTCGATGGCTCGATCGGCGAAGGATCGCGCTTCCACGAGCAGTTCGGCTACTACGCCCAGGGCGTGGGTGAGACGACCGCCACGCTTCCCAGGGGCTGGCGCGATCGCCTGGTCCCGGTGAACAACGCCAATACCCGCGGCATCACCGGGCTGTGCCTCGAAGTGCATGATCTCGCCCTGTCGAAGTATGCCGCGGGCAGGGAAAAGGATCTCGCCTTCACCGCCGTGCTCGCGCGCCACGGGATGACGCGCAAGGAAGTGCTGCTGCAACGCGCCGCGCAAACCAGGCTTGCGCCGGCGCTGCGCAATATGGTCAAGGGGCGGATCGGGCGGGACTTTCCGGCTAAGCGCCGCTAGGCAAGGTTCTTCAGCACTTCACGTACCGTGCCGAACAGCTGGTCGATCTCGCTCTTCTGGATGATCAGCGGCGGCGCGAGCGCGATGGTGTCGCCGGTCACGCGCATGTAGGTACCCTTCTCGAAGGCCCTCAGGTGCGCGTCCATGCCGCGCGCGCCGACCTTGCCGTCGCGCGGCGAAAGCTCGATGGCGGCGATCAGGCCGAGATTGCGGATGTCGATGACGTTCGGGCAATCCCTGAGCGAGTGCGCGCCGTCCTCCCAGTACTTGGCGAGTTCGCCCACGCGCGTGAGCAGGCCTTCGTCTTCGTAGACCTTGAGTGTACCCAGGCCCGCGGCGCAGGCGACGGGGTGCGCCGAGTACGTATAACCATGCGGCAGTTCGACGGCATTTTCCGGGCCGGTCATGAAGGCCTGGTACAGGTTTTCCTTCATCATCACCGCCCCCATCGGGATGGTGCCGTTGGTAATTCCCTTGGCCGTGGTGATCAGGTCCGGGATCACGCCGAAGTAGTCGGCCGCGAACGGCTTGCCGAGGCGGCCCCAGGCATTGATCACTTCGTCGAAGATCAGCAGGATGCCGTGCCTGTCGCAGATCTCGCGCAGCTTCTGCAGGTAGCCCACCGGCGGCACGAAGACCCCGGCGGAACAGGCGACGGGCTCGACGATCACCGCGGCAATGGTGGAGGGATCGTGCAGCTGGCACAGGCGCTCGAGGTCTTCGGCGAGTTCCGCGCCATGCTGCGGCTGTCCGCGCGAGAACGCATTCTTCGCCAGATCGTGCGTGTGGCGGATGTGATCCACGCCTGTCACCAGCGCGCCGAAGATCTTGCGGTTGCCAACGATGCCGCCGACCGCGGTGCCGCCGAAGTTGACGCCGTGGTAGCCCTTCTCGCGGCCGATCAGCCGGATGCGCTGGCCTTCGCCGCGCTGGCGGTGGTAGGCGATGGCGAGCTTGAGCGCCGTGTCCACGGACTCGGAGCCCGAGTTGGTGAAGAAGATGCGCGTCAGGCCTTTCGGCAGCAGCGGCGCCAGTTTCTCGGCGAACTCGAAGGCCGCGGGGTGGCCCATCTGGAACGACGGCGCGAAATCGAGCGTAGCGACAGCTTTCTGCACCGCCTCCACGATCGGCTTGCGGCAGTGACCGGCGTTGACGCACCACAGGCCGGAGGTGCCGTCGAGAATCTTGCGGCCTTCCGGCGTGTAGTAGTACATGCCCTCGGCGCGCGCCAGCATGCGCGGCGCCTTCTTGAACGCGCGGTTCATCGAGAACGGCATGAAGTACGGCGAGTTCTCCAGCGTGGTCGTGCTGCCGACGGC
>JANXUV010000081.1 GCA_025356085.1 Betaproteobacteria bacterium | reverse complement strand
CGAGCGCTGGAAGGGGATGCCCCAGGTCTTGCCGCCGGTCTGGCTGTTCTGCATGAACGCCGGATAAAAGCTCTTGAGCCATGCTTTGTCGTCGGCGCTGGCGAGCAGGCCGTCCCAGGGAAGGATCGCGCCTTCGTCGATCAGCGTGAACATGTCGGTGGACAGCAGGACGGAAAGCACGGGCGGATCCCCGGCCTTGTGCGCCGTGAGTACCTTCACGATCGATTCCTGGTAGGTGCCGGAGTAGATCGGCTTTACCTTGATGCCGGGATTCTCCTTCTCGAAGGCGGCCGCATAGCCGTCGATGGTCTTGGTGATCGGGCCGCCGACCGCGACCGGGTAGTAGAAAGAGATTTCGGTCTGCGCGCGCGCTTGGGCTGCGAGCAGGGATCCGGCGGCGAGTACTCCGAGGGCGAGACGTTTCAGCATGGTTCCTCCAGTGGCGAATAGGTCATGAACAGCGCAGTCCGGTCGCGGCATCGAAATAATGTGCCGCTTCCTGGTTCCAGGAAAGTTTCACCGGCGTGCCGACTGCGAAATGCACGGCACGCGGCAGGCGCACGATGAGCGTTTCGGTTCCCGCACGGCAGGCGACGATGGAATCAGCGCCCAGGTATTCGACGCCCTCAACCTCCGCGGCAAGTCCCTCGGTGCTGATGCTGATGTCCTCGGGGCGCACACCGAGCAATTGTCCAGCCTTCGTGTGACCGGTAAGTGACACGACGTTCATCGGCGGGGTACCGATGAAGCGCGCCGTAAACGCGGTGGCGGGCCGGTCGTACAGCTCCTCCGGGGTGCCGTCCTGCTCGATGCGCCCGTCGCGCAGCAGGATCACCTGGTCGGCCATGGTCATGGCCTCGGTCTGGTCGTGCGTCACGTAGACCATGGTGATGCCGAGCTTGCGCTGCAGCGCGCGGATTTCGCGGCGCATCTCCTGGCGCAGCTGCGCGTCGAGGTTGGACAGCGGCTCGTCCATCAGGCATACCGGCGCCTCGGCAATGATCGCGCGGCCGAGCGCGACGCGTTGCTGCTGGCCGCCCGAGAGCTGGGAGGGTTTGCGCTCGAGCAACTTCTCCAGGCCGAGGAGGGCGGCGACGCGCTGCAGGCGCAGGGCACGCTGTGCGGCGTCGATGCGGCGGACCTTGAGGCCGAAGACGATGTTCTCGGCTACTGACAGGTGTGGAAACAGGGCGTAGGACTGGAACACCATGGCGATGCCGCGCCGGGCGGGCGGCAGCGTGGTCACATCGCTCTCGCCGATGTACACCCGGCCCGCGCTGACGTCCTCCAGTCCCGCGATCAGCCGCAGCGTGGTCGATTTGCCGCAGCCCGAGGGGCCGAGCAATACAACGAAACGGCCGGCGGCCGCTTCGAAGCTGATGTCGTCCACGGCGCGCGCCGACTCCCAGGCCTTGGTCACGCCGCGCACGCTGATCGCAGACAATCGAATTCCCCCTGCCCAATCCTACTGGAAAACCGCGGAGCAACTAACGGATGACGAGGTCTTTCGGGTAGGGCTGGACGCCTTGCTTCAGCGTCGACGGCGGCATGCGGCGCAGCATGTCCGTGTTGGGCGCATCGCTCATCGTCTTGGCGTAACGCACGTTCTTCTGCATCTCCTCGAGGTACAGGTTCTGTCCCTTGAAGTGGCGCCCGGCGTATTCGTAGGCGCGCGCGAGCTGCAGGTCGAGCCGCTTCACCGCGTTCATGTAGAAACCCGGGGTCTTGCGCACCAGGTCGTCGCCCGAAGTGAACAGGATCTGCGTGCGTCCGCCCGGCAGCATTTTCTTCGTCAGGCCGCCCAGCACGAATTCCGGATACAGGCGGTCGCGGCATTTTTCCAGGTAACAGCGGTCGGCCATCTGCGCGATGATGTCCGCGGTGCCGAGCATGTGGCCGACGCGGCGCAGCATCGTGTTGTTGAGCGGAATGGTCTCGGCCCGGCGCTCGTAGCCGGTGTAATGCACCAGCGTCGCGCCCGATGTCGCGTAACGCTTAAGGCCGATGCGCGGCAGGTAGCGGCGCAGGTGCTTGGATCCGCGCGTGACGTGTGTGAGCGTGTATTCGGCGCCGTAGCGGTGGCGCCGATCGCCGCGCCTGCGCAGGTAGCCGAAATCGTGGAACAGCGCGGTGATTGCGCCCAGCGAGAAGCAGGCCGCCGGCAGCGCGGGCGTGTCGCTGACGCGCGAGCGCGTTACTTTGCGGCTGCGTTCGTAACCGTCCATCAGGCGCGCCATCGCCAGCGTGACGTCGAGCACGTGCTGGATGTCGTGATACTCGGTGTCGCAGGGCAGGTAGTCCGGATGCCTCCCCTCGTACAGGCGGCCGATATCCTTGAACGCCTGGTCGAGACCCGCAGAGGGCGTGCCGTTATAGAGGCCCCGGTACAGGCGCATCACTTCCGCCGACACCTGCTTCAGGTCGGTGGTGCGAACCCTGTCGGTCACATCGTGATCGTTGCGACGCATGGCATCGTCAAGCGGCATCGTGTTGCGCCGCTCCTTCCCCCAGAGCACTATTATAGGATGCGCGATTGAGGCTCTGGAGTGAAGTTTGTCAAATGGGCACCCCTCCGCTGACGGAAGAGGAACGGACGCAGATCGAGGCGCGCATTGCCGCGCTCGAGATCGAGCACCATGACCTTGACGACGTGATCGACCGTCTTTCCGAGCATCCCGACCAGGACCAGCTGCAGTTGCGGCGCTTCAAGAAACGCAAGCTGGTCCTGAAGGATTCCCTTTCCCGGCTCAAGATCCTGCTGGTGCCGGATATTCCGGCTTGATCGCGCTCATACAGAGAGTTACCGAAGCGCGCGTCGATATCGATGGCCGGTTGTTCTGCTCCATCGGGCGCGGCATCCTGGCGTTGATCGGCGTCGAACGCGGCGATACGGAAGCGCAGGCCGAAAGACTGGTCGAGCGCGTGCTCGGCTACCGTATTTTTCCGGATGCTGAAGGAAAGATGAATCTGTCGCTGCTGGATATCAAAGGCGAGTTGCTGGCGGTGCCGCAGTTCACGCTGGTGGCGGACACGAAAAAGGGGACCCGGCCCGGCTTTTCAAGCGCAGCAGCACCGGATGACGGGAAGCGCCTGTTCGATTTCTTTGTCGCGAAAGCAGTTCAGAACGTGAAAGTCAAATCAGGACAATTCGGTGCCGACATGAAGGTCAGCCTGGTCAACGACGGGCCGGTTACGTTCTGGCTGCAAACATCGGCGCATCCGTGAAGATGCGCGCGTCCATGGTCTTCAGATCCGGCGCCACGGCCACCGGCGCGGCGAATTGCGCCAGCACCTGGCGCTCGAGGTCCACGCCGGGCGCGACCTCGGTGAGCGTCAGCCTGCCGTCGCGCATCTCGAACATCGCCCGCTCCGTGAGGTAGAGGACCTTCGCGCCGCGGCGCCCCAGTGGCCGCCGAGGAAGCGCTTTTCGATCGCGGTGGTGATGCCCTCGGGGTGCCCGGAACCGGTGAAGCCGGAAGTGGAGACGGTCCAGCCGTCGGCGAGCAGCGCCGCGGCTTCGTCGGAGGAAATCAGTTTCATCGATTTGCAGCGGATTCTACCGTTTCAGTTTAGGATTGCCGCTCCCATGTCCGACCTGTTCACAGGCGTCAAGCCCGTTGAAGAACGCCATCGCATCGATGCGGGGCGCCTGGAAGATTTCCTGAAGAAGAACATGGAAAACTTCCGCGGTCCGCTCGAAATCGAGCAGTTCAAGGGCGGGCAATCGAATCCCACGTACCGCATCACGGCGGGCGGCAAGCGCTATGCACTGCGCCGCAAGCCCCCGGGCAAGCTGCTGCCCTCCGCGCACGCCGTGGACCGCGAGTTCAAGGTGATCAAGGCGCTTCATTCGGTTGGTTTTCCCGTTGCGAAGCCCTACGTGCTGTGCGAGGACCCGGAAGTGATCGGCACCGCCTTTTATCTCATGGACTGCATCGAAGGGCGCATTCTTTGGGACCAGTCGCTGCCGGGCATGCAGAAAGCGGAGCGCCGGGCGATCTGGGAGGAGCTCAACCGCGTCATCGCGCTGCTTCATTCAATTGACTACAAGGCCGTCGGCCTCGGTGATTTCGGCAAAGCCGGCAGCTACATCGAGCGCCAGGTCGGCCGCTGGAGCAAGCAGTACGTCGCCTCGGAGACGCAGAAGATCGAGGCCATGGACAACATGATCGCCTGGCTGCCGAAGAATATTCCCGCCACCGACGAAACCACCGTGGTGCACGGCGACTACCGCCTCGACAACACGGTGTTCCATCCCACCGAGCCGCGGATGCTGGCGGTGCTCGACTGGGAACTGTCGACGCTGGGCGATCCGCTGGCGGATTTTTCCTACCACTGCATGAGCTGGCACATCCCGCCGGGCAAGTTCCGCGGCATCGAGGGCCTGCCGCTGGCGGAGCTGGGCATCCCGAGCGAGCGCGAGTACGTGGAGCTCTACTTCAAGCGCACCGGCCGCAAGCGCATCGAGCCGTCGGTGTGGGATTACTACATGGCTTACAACCTGTTCCGCATCGCCGCCATCTGCCAGGGCATCGCCAAGCGCGTGGTGGACGGCACCGCGGCCAGCGAGCACGCGCGCGACGCGGGCGCCCGCGCGCCGCTGCTGGCCGAACTGGGCTGGACGCAGGTCGAAAAAATTCTGAAAAGGAGCACCTGATGGATTTCGAGTACAGCGCGAAGACCAAAGAGCTGCAGAAGAAGCTGCTCGCCTTCATGGACGAGCACATCTACCCGAACGAGCCGAAGTACTACGCCCACGTGCGCAGCGACAAGCGCTGGGAGCCGGTACCGATCATCGAGGAGCTGAAGCCGAAGGCGAAGGCGGCGGGCCTGTGGAACCTGTTCCTGCCGCATTCCAAACGCGTCACCGGCGGCGGGCTGTCGAACCTGGACTACGCGCCCCTGTGCGAGATCATGGGGCGCGTGTCGTGGTCTTCCGAGGTATTCAATTGCTCGGCGCCGGACACCGGCAACATGGAAACCATCGAGCGCTACGGGACGGAAGAGCAGAAGAAGCAGTGGCTCGACCCGCTGCTGGACGGAAAAATCCGCTCCGCTTTCCTGATGACCGAGCCCGCGGTGGCGTCCTCCGACGCGACCAACATCCAGATGCACATCGAGCGCAAGGGTGAGGAATACGTGATCAACGGCACCAAGTGGTGGTCCTCCGGCGCCGGCGACCCGCGCTGCCAGATCTACATCTTCATGGGCAAGACCGACTTCGACG
>JANXUV010000079.1 GCA_025356085.1 Betaproteobacteria bacterium | reverse complement strand
TGAGGCCATGCCGAGGATCTCGCTCACCGCCACCACGGTGCCGAGCGCGGTGCCCTTGGTGATGGCGATGGTGCGGGTGGTGAGCGGCGGGATGGTGAGGCGCAGCGCCTGCGGCAACACCACGTTGATCAGGGTCTGGCCTCATCCGCGGTGTCCAACAGCTACAACCCCTCGCCGCTCACGCTGGGCGCGCTCGCCTACCTGATCCTGTTTTTCCCGCTGGTGGTGTTCGGCCGCTGGCTGGAGACCCGCATGGCCTGGAAACGCTGAGACGGCGCCGTGATCCACACCTTCTTCAACCCCGACATCATCGCCGCCGCCTGGCGCATCATCCTCGCGGGCCTCGGCAACACGGTGATGCTGTCGCTGGTGGTGGTGCCGCTCGGCCTGTTCGGCGGGCTGATCCTCGCCATGCTGGCGAGCGTGCGCAACCCCTGGCTGCGCTGGCCGCTGATGGCCTGGGTGGATTTCTTTCGCGCCTTCCCGCCGCTGGTGCTGCTGATCTTCCTCTTCGCCGGCCTGCCCTTCGCCGGGCTGGAACTGGGCGGCTTCGCCTGCGTCTGCATCGCCTTCTTCCTCAACACCGGCGCCTACTACGGCGAAATCCTCCGCGCCGGCATCGAATCCGTCCCCTCCGGCCAGACCGAAGCCGCGCGCAGCACCGGCCTCGGCCGCGTGCAGACCATGCTCTACGTCGTCCTGCCGCAGGCCGTGCGCAACGTGCTGCCCGACCTGCTCTCCAACACGCTCGAAGTGGTCAAGCTGACCTCGCTCGGCAGCGTCGTCGCCATGCCCGAGCTGCTGTTCCAGGCGCGCCAGGCGCAAAGCCTGACCTACAGCCCCACGCCGATCGTCCTCGCCGCGCTGATTTACTTTCTGATGCTGTGGCCGTTAGTGCGGGTGCTGAGCAGGTTGGAGAATCGGGCGTTGGCGGGGCGGGGATAGCGGCGACGATCACTCGCCGTACATCTCCGTGATCAGGCGCCGTAGCAGCATCGCGGTCGCGGGCTCCAGCTCGTCAAGCCGCCGCCCGAGCCTCTCTTTGCTGATCGTGCGGATCTGATCCACCGCGATCTCGGCCTTGCGGCCCGCGCATGCCGTCTGCACCCGGCTGCGCCAGCGCGGATGCAGCTTCGTCGTCAGCGGGCACACCACCACGGTATCGAGAAACCGATTCATGTCGTCCCGGCTCACGACCACCACCGGCCGGGTCTTGGCGATTTCGCGTCCGCGCGTGGGGTCGAGGTCGGCGAGGTACACGCCGTAACGTTCGACCGGCCGCGTCACCATGTCACCACGTCACCACTTCTCGCCGGGCTCGATCCCGTCCGCCAGCGTCGCGTCGAGATCGCTCCAATCCTCCTTCTCGCGCGCCGCCGCCCGGTACGTTTCCTCCCAGGTCAGGCGCTTGTCTTTCTTCCCGCGCAGCAACAGCCCCTCCTCCCGCGCCTCCAGCACCAGCGCATCCCCGATTTCATAGCGCTCCAGCACCGCCTTGGGCAGCCGCACGCCGCGTGAATTGCCGATCCGGACGACCTTCAACTCGACTTTCGCCGGACTCTTCGGGGAAGCGGGGAGGGAGTCGCGTTTCATGTAATTACTGTACCTACAGTAACCAGTATCGTCAACGCGACGCCTCGCGGATGGCGCGCATCGCGAGAAACATCGCCGTGGGGCGCGGCCGCGCCTCCGACTGGCCGTGCACCGCCTCCAGCGCGAGGAATCCATGCTTCTCGTAGAACCGCACGGCGCATGGCTTCGCGTCCACCACGACACCCGCGCAGCCGAAGTCAGCGGCCATGCGCATCGCCAGCTCGAGCACGAAACGCAGTAGATGCCCGCCCAGCCCCTGGCCCTGGGCCGGCAGATCGACGGCGAGGCGCGCGAGGCGCAAAACGGGCAAGGGGTAGCGGGGCAGCGTGCGGCGCGCGGCGGCGGGCAGCCCCTCGATCTCGACGTGGCCCGGCGCGACCGTCGCGAAGGCGAGGATGCGCTCTCCGTCCACCGCGACGTAGGTGACGCCGACGTAGTGCCGGAACTGATTCTGCGCCGCGAAGCGGTGGAAAAAGCGGTCGAGGTCGGGGTCGCCGCAGCGGAACGCGGTGCGCTCGTCCGCCTCGCGCAGCGCCCTGATCTCCATTAACGCATCAGCTCGCGCAGCGCCTTGGTGGGTTTGCCGGTCCGCGCCTGCTTCAGGATCGCCTCGCCGGACTTGCGCGTCACGACGAGCTTCGGATGCACGATCACGTCGGCAGGCAATTGCTCCAGCGCCACCAGGTAATGCTGCAGCGCCTGTTCCACGAGGTGGCCCTTCTTCACGCCGCTCGCGCGCACGTGCCGCTCGAGCAGCTCCCGGGTGGCCGCCGAGACCGGCGCCGAAATCTGAGTTTCCTTATCCATATCATGGGCTCCTCAGAAAATTCTACGTTTTCGTAGAACTTGAGTCAAGCGGCAACCGACTCCCGGCCTTCGCCTCCCGCGCCGCGCCCCAGCGCACCAGGTTGGCGGTAGCGAGGAGCTGCAGCGCGATGGTGAGCCCGAGCGCCCAGGAGTAGCCGCGCGGATCCCAGCCGCCCGCCGCGGTGCGCGGGAAAAGATCCAGGATCCAGCCGATCGCCGACTGCACCAGGAACGCGCCGACCAGCGTGAGCGTGTTGGACGCCGTGGAGACGCGGCCGGTCAGCTCCGGCGGGAAGAGCTGGTTCACCGCGATGTAGGCCGCCGTGCCGGAGGCGCCGAAGAACGCGACCATCAGCCACAGCGCCACCGCCGCGCCGCCCGCGGGTTGCAGCGCGAGGCCCACCTGCCCTGCGATCACGAAGCCCACGCAGACGAGCGGCACGAAAAAGCCCGAGCGGCCCGCCGCCACCGCGCGGCTGGTCGCCTGGCCGATAAGCAAACTGCCGACGAGCGCCGCGAGCGTGTAGCCGAGCAGCGTCTCGGCGCGCGCCGCGCCGTCGAAGCCCGCCACGTCGCGCAGCCACGGCCCCGCCCACAGGCCCATGTAGGCGAAGTTGATCACCGACAGCGCCGGGCCCATCGGGCCGTAGCGCCAGAACTTGCCCGAGCCGAGGATGCCGCCCATCACCGCGAGCTCCTCCTTCAGCCCGCGGCGCGGCGCCGCCGACGGCTTATCCG
>JANXUV010000029.1 GCA_025356085.1 Betaproteobacteria bacterium | reverse complement strand
ACCCCGGCCAACACGGTGCTGTCGGCGGTCGAGGGCCTGGAAGTCGGCACGCCGATGTTCAAGCCCTACGTGGTGCCGATCGCGGTGGCGGTGATCGTCGCATTGTTCGTGTTCCAGGTGCGCGGCACGGCGGCGGTCGGTAGCCTGTTCGGCCCGGTGACGCTGGTCTGGTTCTTCGCCATCGGCGCCGCGGGCCTGCGCGGCATCTGGATGGAGCCGGCGGTGGTGCACGCGCTGAGCCCGGTGTACGCGGTCAACTTCCTGACCGAGCATATCGTCGAGTCCTTTGTGGTGCTGGGCTCGGTGGTGCTGGCCGTCACGGGTGCCGAGGCGCTGTACGCCGACATGGGCCACTTCGGCAAGGGACCGGTGCGCATCGCCTGGTTCAGCCTGGTCGCGCCTTCGCTGGTCTTGAACTACTTCGGCCAGGGCGCCCTGTTGATGGTGAATCACGACGCGGTGACCAATCCTTTCTACCTGCTGATGCCGGAATGGGCGCTTTACCCGATGGTTGGCCTGGCGACCGTGGCTGCGGTCGTCGCCTCGCAGGCGACCATTTCCGGCGCGTTCTCGATGACCAAGCAGGCGATCCAGCTCGGCTTTCTGCCGCGGTTGACCGTGGTGCAGACCTCGGCGCGCGAGCGCGGCCAGATCTACATCCCGGCGATTAACTGGATCCTCATGGCGGCAGTGCTGGCGGCGGTGATCGGCTTCGGTTCTTCCTCGCGCCTGGCTTCCGCCTACGGTGTGGCGGTCTCGGCGACCATGCTGGTGGACACGCTGCTGACCTTCTTCGTGATCCGCTACCTCTGGAAGTACCCGCTCTGGCTCTGCGTGTTCGCGACCGGCATGTTCATCGTCGTCGACCTGTCCTTCTTCTCGGCAACGCTGCTGAAGGTGGTGGACGGCGGCTGGTTCCCGCTGGTGATCGGCGCCATCGTGTTCGCGCTGATGACGACCTGGCGGCAGGGACGCAGCATCATGTTCAACCGGTTGCGCGCCTCGTCGGTGCCGCTCAAGCCCTTCCTCGATTCACTTTTCATCGAGCCGCCGCAGCGCGTGTCCGGCACGGCGGTGTTCCTCACCGCCACGCCAGAGGCGACGCCGCATGCGCTGCTGCACAACCTCAACCACAACAAGGTGCTGCACGAACGCGTGGTGTTCCTGACCGCCGAGGTCAGCGACGAGCCCTGGGTGCCGCTCCTCGATCGGGTGAAGCTCACCAAGCTCGGCAACGGCTGCTGGCGCATGAACGTGCGCTACGGCTTCATGAACGAGCCGGACATCACGCAGACCTTCGAGATCGCCGCCACGCTGGGGCTGGAGTTCGACATGATGACCACCTCGTTCTTCCTCAGCCGGGAGACCGTGGTGCCGGTGGCCGCGCTGGAAAGCGGCATGCCGTACTGGCGCGAGAAGCTGTTCGCGATGATGACCCGCAACGCCGGCAATGCCGCCGACTACTTCAAGCTGCCGACCAACCGCGTGATCGAGCTCGGCACCAAAGTGGAGATCTAGGCAGAGCAACTACTTCATCAGGCTTGGGAGCCAGGTGGAGATGATCGGGAAGGCGATCAGGATCGCAAGGCGGATGCAGTCGACGAACACGAACGGCATCACGCCGCGGAATACGGTGCGCGTGGGCACGTTAGGCAGCAGCGACGAGAGCACGAACAGGTTCATGCCGACGGGCGGGCTGATGAGGCCGATCTCGACCACGCAGACGATGAGGATGCCGAACCAGATCGGGTCCACGCCCAGCCCGACGACCAGCGGAAAGAACACGGGCAGGGTGAGCAGGATCATGGAGAGTTCCTCCATCGCCGTGCCGAGGATCACGTAGATCGTCATGATCGCAGCCACCACCAGGGCTGGGTGCGCTTCGAAGCGCATCACCAGGTTCTTCAGTTCCGTTGGCAGGGCGGTGATGTTGATGAATTCGGCGAACATCAGCGCGCCGATCAGGATCATGAACAGCATCGCCGTGGTGCGCCCGCTCTCCACCAGCGCCAGGTAGAGCGTCTTCCATGTCAGCGTGCGCCGCCAGAGGGCAAACGCCATCGACGCGAAGGCGCCGACTCCCGCGCCCTCGGTAGCCGTGAAGACGCCGAGGAATATCCCGCCGATGGAGAAGACGAACAGGGCAGTGATCGCGGTTACGCCCTTGAGCGCGATCCAGCGGTCCGGCCACGAGGTGCGCTCGCCTGGCGGTCCCGCCTTCGGATCGCGCCAGACCATGTACTGGACCGCCACGCACAGCAGGATCGTCGCCAGCAGTCCCGGGAGCATGCCGGCCGCGAACAGCAGCGCGATGTTGGTCTGGGTGATGATGCCGTAGATCACCATCACGGTGGAGGGCGGGATCAGGATGCCCAGCGTGCCGCCGGCGGCGATCGATCCCGCAGACAGGTAGTCCGCGTAGCCGAATTTCTTCATCGACGGATAGGCCACCTTGGCCATCGTCGCCGCGGTCGCGATTGAGGAGCCGCAGGGCCCGCCGAAGCCGGCGGCGGCGACGACCGTCGCCATCGCGAGCCCGCCTTTGCGGTGCCCGACGAAGGCGTAGGCTGCGCGGAACAGCTCTTCCGCCATGCCTGCGCGCGCGACGAAATTTCCCATTAGGATGAAAAGCGGGATCACCGACAGGGTGTAGTTGCGGCCGGTCTCGTAGATCTGCGTCTGCACCATGGCGAACGCCGGCGCCCAGTTCCAGTCGCGCATGTAGGCGTAGCCGACGATGCCGACGATCCCCATCGACAGCGCAATCGGGATGCGCAGGAGCGACAGCAGCATCATGGCCACCAGGCCGAGAATCGCCTCCATGGATTAGACCGTTCCCTGGGCGTCGCGCCGCGCGGGAGGGAGGACGAACATCTTGTAGACGTGCACCATGCCCGTAAGCGCGATCATCGCCGACATGAAATAGACGAATGGTCCCACCAGGATGCGCAGCACATCGGTGGTGTCGCCGTAGGCGGAAATCTTGCCCGCCTTGAGCCAGATCTGCCAGGTGAGGAAGAAGAAGATCGCCGCGCAGATGGCGTGCACGATGCGCTCGAGTACCCGCAGCACGGATCTGGGCAACACGTGATCGATGAAGTCCATGGTGACGTGCTCGTCCGCGTGCGACACCAGGGGCAGTCCGGCGAAGATCAGGATCAGCAGCAGCAGCTCGGTGATCTCGAAGGCGCCGCGCATGGGACGGTTGAAAACATAGCGTGCCACCACATCCACCGCAGTGATCATCATCAGGCACATGATCAGCACCGACGAGGCGAGGCCGAGCGCGGCATCCACCCAGTCTTCCCACTTGCTGCGATTCGGATCGGTCACTAAGAAAAAGGGCGCGGAGGTCGTTCCGCGCCCTGTGCCTGGAGTTGCGCCGCTACTTGCCGGCGGCGACCTTTTTCAGTTCTTCGTGGAACTCGTTGAGGATCGCCTTGGCGTTCGGAAGTTTCACGCTCGCCTTCTTGATCCAGTCCTCGATGATCGGGCCGGAGCGCTTGTTCGCCTCGGCGATCATGCCCGCGTCGGCCGGCACGATGTTGGCGCCAGCCGCTTTCAGAGCGTCCAGGCCCACCTTGTCGGCGTTATCCCAGGACTTGCCATTCGAGCGCGCGGCGGCTTCGCCGCTCATTTTCTCGATGATGTCCTGGTCCTGCTTCGAGAGCTTGTTCCACTTGTCCTCGTTCATGAAGAAGCCGAAGGCGGAGCTGTACAGGCCGCCCGGGAAAACCGTGGCCTGGCCGATCACCTTGTCCAGCTTGAATGAACTGATGGACTCGAACGGGAAGAACACGCCGTCGGCAACGCCGGAGCTCAGCAGTTCATAGGACTCCGGCGCGGGTTTCACGAACGCCGAGGCGCCAAGCGCATTGGCCACCGCTTCGGCGATGCCGCCGCCGGTGCGGATTTTCTGGCCCTGGAATTCGGCCAGCGATTTGATCGGCTTCTTGGTGAACATCTGGCCCGGGCCATGCGTCCAGACGGCGAGCAGCTTCACGCCGTTGTACTCGCCGACCTTGTGGAAGTACTTCCAGTAGATGCGGCTGTAGGCGACCGAA
>JANXUV010000214.1 GCA_025356085.1 Betaproteobacteria bacterium | reverse complement strand
CGAGGGCGCCGCGCGCGGCGGGTTCGGCCCGTCCCAGTACAACCTGGGCCGGTTGTATGCGTCGGGCATCGGGGTGGAATATAACGTCGGACTAGCCCGCTTATGGCTGGGCAAGGCCGAGGCTTGGGGCGTTCCGGCGGCAACTGAATTGCTGGGGCAGCTCAAGTCCGGGCGCCTCGTACCCTCGCGTTAGCAAAAAATAACCTCGATTTAATAACTTAAAGACCATTTGCTGCAATGCAATAGAGCGGCCTGTGACAGAATTGCTCCGAATGTCCCGAAATATATAGAATCAGCTTTTATAAACTGGGGCAAATAATTGATTATGCAGAAGTCTGCATAGTCGGGCAGTTCAAGAGGATAAATGCATTGAGAGGGATCAGAGCCGCCGCGACTATGGCTGGTGCATTTTTTCATGTCGCCATTCAGGCCCAGACATCCACATTGCCATCTGCGGGGGCGATCGCGGCATCCCCGCAGCGCGGGCCCGGATCAGTGCAGTTGGGCCCTGTCGTCGCCTACCCGGGACTCGATCTTCAGGTCGGCTACAACGACAACCTCTATCAGCGCGCGTCCAATGTCGTCGGTTCAGCGATCACCGTGATCAGCCCGTACGTAAGGCTTGAGACCCGGCACGATGGCAACCTTTACGAACTGTTTTATCGCGCCGACTTTGCACGCTATACCGATTCACCTGCCGACAACTACCAGAGCCAGATACTTAAGGCGAGTGCCAAGTTTGTCTTCGACGCGCGCAATGACTTGCGCCTGCGCGCCGAGCTGAGTTCAGGCGTCGATCCGCGCGGCTCGACCGACCGCGCCTTTTCTTCCGAGCCGGACGCCTGGACCAAGACCACTCTCTACGGTATCTACGGATACGGGGCCGCGGGAAATCCGGGGCGGCTGGAGTTCGACGGCAGCTGGAGCGCGCTGCGCTATACGAACAATCGCGCTACTACAGCGGCCGCTGACCGGAACAGCACCGATCTTGGCGCGACCTTTTATTGGCGCATCGCGCCCAAAACGCGTGTCCTGGCCCAGGTACGGCGTGCGCTGATCGACTACGAGCAGGATGGCAGTTCGCTTACCAGCACGGAAACCCGCTATTACGTGGGTGCACAATGGGACGCGACGGTGCAGACCGCCGGCTACGCCAAGGTCGGCTGGATGAACAAAGACTTCACGAACGGCGGCTCGCGTCCGCAGAGCGGCGCCAGCTGGGACCTCGGCGTGCGCTGGAGTCCGCTCAGCTATTCCGTGCTCGACGTGTCGGCGGTGCGGACCTTCGTTGAATCCACCGGAGTCGGCGATACCGTGATCAGCTCGCGCACCAGCGCCACCTGGACGCACGCCTGGAACAGCCGCTTCAACCACAACCTCTACTCGTACAGGACGAACGACGATTTTGTCGGCAGCGGCGCCACGCGCCAGGACGAGACGACCACTATCGGTCTCAAGCTCAATTATCAGTACCAGCGCTGGCTGCGCCTGGGCGCGGAGATCACGCACACCGAACGCGTGTCGAACGACGCGCAGTTTTTTTATCGGCGCAATCTGCTGATGTTCACTGTCGGCGGAACCCTCTGACCCTATTGTTAACAATTGATTTGTAGGGTATTTTTCTCGCCAGGCTGAATTCGCCCGGGCGGCTTGGGCGTATAATGTGCGACCTTTCTTAGGGGGCGCCCTCTTGCTGCGCAGCTTCATATTCGCGGTGCTGATGGTGCTGGTGCTCCCTGTCGCGGCACATGCGCAGGCGGTGGATACCGCCAATTCGAACTACCGGCTCGGCGCCGGCGATGTCATCACCATACAGGTGCTGGGCGAGGAAGACCTCAAGCGCGAGCGCATCCGGTTGTCCGACGCGGCGACGCTCTCGTTTCCGATCCTTGGCGAATTGCGCCTTTCGGGGAAAACCGTCGGCGAACTAGAACGCCTGATCGGCGACGGGCTGCGCGGGCGTTACCTGGTCAACCCGCAGGTGAACGTCACTATCAATGAATATCGCAGTTTCTATATCAACGGCCTGGTCGAGAGACCTGGCAGCTACCCGTACACCCCGGGTCTCACGGTGATCAAGGCAATCTCGCTCGCCGGGGGCTTCAAGGAGCGTGCTTCCAAGGACAAGATTTTCATCATCCGGGAAAACGATCCGGGACAGAAGCGCGAGCGCGCCGGGCTGAACGTCCCAGTTGAGCCCGGCGACATTGTCACCATCGAAGAAAGTTTCTTCTGAGCACGGCGAGAAAGACCATTATCGAACGCGAACTGGAGCCCCTCAGGTTCCTGCCCCACGAACCTGAGCCGGAGGCGCTCGACCTGGTGCGCTACTGGCGCGCCGTCAACCGCAACAAGTGGCGCATCGCTGCTCTGGTGGCGGCTGTCGCCCTGCTCGCGACGCAGTATGCTTTCAGCCTGCAGCCGGTCTATCGCGCGACGGCGACCATGCTGGTCGAACAGACGCGGCAGAAAGTGGTGTCGACCGACGAGCTGTTCGCGGCCATTTCGGGTTCGACGCGCGATTACTTCATGACCCAGTTCGAGATTCTGAAGTCGCGCGACCTTGCGGAAAAGCTGGTGAAGCGGATGAAGCTCGCGCAGCATTCGGGGTTCAATCCGCCTGCACCTCCTCCGCCCTGGTACGCGTCGCTGCTGCCGGAAGGCCTGGTCACGCGCAAGGCGGCGCCGAAGCCGAGCACCGAGGCGCTGGAGCAGGGGATCATCGACGGGATCGCGGGCGGTATCTCGGTGCAGCCGGTGCGCAATACGCAGCTGGTACGACTGAGTTTCGAGTCGCATGACCCGGAGCTCGCGGCGAGCGTGCCGAACATGCTGGTGTCGGTCTACATCACGGCGGACCTGGAGGCGCGCACCGAAGCGACGCGGCGGGCGATGTCCTTCCTCACCGAGCAGTCGGCGACGCTGAAGACCAAGCTCGGGCAGGCGGAGCAGGCGCTGCAGGAGTTCCGCGAACGCGAGAAAATCATCGATGCTAAGAATGTTTCACTCTCGGGCGCCAGCCGCCAGCTGGACGAACTGACCACCGCGCTGGTCGATGCGCGCCGCAAGCGCGCCGACGCCGAGGCGGTTCAGGCGCAGGTCAATGCGGCCGTGCAGTCCAAATCCGCCGAAGCGCTGGAAACGCTCACCGTTGTGCAGCGAAATTCCCAGGTGCAGAGAGCCAAGGAAGCCGAAGCCGAAGCAGAGCGCAGGCTGAACGAGGCGTCGAAGCGCTACGGTGCCGAACATCCACGCATGGTATCGGCGACGGTTGAGCTGAAAACAGCGCAGGAGGCGCTGCGCCGCCAGATCAACGCGGTGGTGCAATCCGTGCCGAAGGACCTCGAGGCCGCGCGCGCGAGCGAGGCGGCGATCGAACGGGCACTCGGGCAGTCGAAGACCGACATCCAGGGCTACAACCGCAAGGAGTTCCAGCTGGCGGCGCTGGAGCGCGAGGTGCAGACCAGCCGGCAACTCTACGACTTGTTCCTGCAGCGCTCCAAGGAAACCAACATCGGCGACATGCAGAGCACCATCGCGCGGATGATCGACCCCGCACTGGTGCCGGACGGGCCGGCCGGCCCGAACAAGCGCAGCATCGTGATGACGGCGGTGCTGAGCGCGCTCCTTTTCGCGGTGGCGATGGCGCTGTTGCTGGAGCGTCTGGACAATACCGTCAAGACCAGCCATGCGGTTGAGCAGCGCCTGGAGATGCCGGCGGTCGGCGTGCTGCAGAGCGCCAAGGGCGATGGCGGCGCCCCGCTGGAGCGACTTTTCCTCGACGCCAACCAGAACTCTTTCTGCGAAGCGATCCGCACCATTCGCAGCGGCGTGTTGCTGTCCGGCCTCGACAGTCCGCAGAAAACCGTGCTGCTCACTTCGTCGGTGCCCGAAGAGGGCAAGACCACGGTGGCGGCGAATCTCGCCTTCGCGCTGTCGCAGGTAAAGAAGACGCTGCTGGTCGATGCCGACATGCGGCGGCCGAAAATCGGCCGCATCCTGAATCCGGACGCGGACCAGCTCGGGCTCTCCGAACTGGTCGCGGGCGTCGCGCCGATGGAGAAGTGCATCCACGCGATTCCAGGTTCCTCGCTGCACCTGCTGCCTTCTGGCAAGGTGCCGCCCAACCCGCTCGAACTCCTGTCCTCGCACAGTTTTGCTGCGACCGTCGAGAAGCTGAAGCAGGAATACGAAGTCATCGTGATCGACAGCCCTCCGGTGCAGCTGGTCAGCGACGCGTTGGTGCTGGCGCAAGTCGCCACTGCGGTGCTGTACGTGGTGAAGGCGGACGAAACGCCGTATCCGCTCGCGCGCCAGGGACTGAAACGCCTGCGCCGGGCGAATGCGCCGGTGCTCGGGGTTATCCTGAATCAGATTGACCTCGACAAGGCCGACCGCTATTACGGCGAGTACAGCGGCCATGGCAGCCGCAACTACAAGAAATACGATTATTACGGCAAGGGTTGAGCCGGCCCGTGCTGCGGGCTTAGGGTCTGGGAATAGAAGCGGACATGATCGACCTGCACTGCCACCTCTTTCCGGGAATCGACGACGGCCCCGAAACACTCGCGGAAGCACTCGCGATGGCGCGCCTCGCCGTGGCGGATGGCATCGCCCGATCGGTCGTTACGCCGCACCTGCACGTAGGGCGCTGGGAAAACGACCGCGCGCGCATCGAGGCGGCTGCATCGGCGTTCCGCGCCGCGCTGAATGAAGCGGGCATCGCGCTGGACATCGGCTTCGCCGCCGAAGTGCGCGCGAGCTATGACATCCTGCCATTGATCGAGGAGGATCGGGTGCCGTTTCTGGGCACGCTCGGCGCGCAGAGGGTGATGCTGCTCGAGTTTCCGCACGGACAGGTGCCAGTGGGAAGCGACAAGCTCGTCGATTGGCTGCTCGCGCACACCGTGCTGCCATTGATCGCGCACCCCGAACGCAACAAGGACCTCATGCGGGATCCCGAGCGGCTGGGCGCGTTCACGGCCGCCGGCTGCCTGGTGCAGGTCACGGCGGACGCGCTGGATGGCGGGTTCGGCGAGCGGTCGCGCGTGTGCGCGGTCGGATTCCTCGAACGCGGCTGGGTCAACGTGATCGCTTCGGACGCGCACGATTGCGAGGCGCGGCCGCCGCGCATTTCGCGCGGCCTGGCAGTGGCGCGCAGCGTCGTTGGCGACGCTGCGGCGCAGGAGATGGTGCAAGGCTTGCCATTGCGGATCGTCGGAGGCGCATGAAGCCGGTCTTCGACCGCGCGGCGTTCTGGGCGCTGGCGGCGCTCATCATCTGGGCGCCAATCCCTCTGGGCAGCAACCGCCCTTGGGCCTGGGCGGTGCTGGAAGCTTGGGTTTTTGTGATCGCGCTGCTCTGGATTGCCGCGCTGATGCGGCGCGAGATCGTCCCCGCGCCGGCGCTGCGCAGTGCCGCGCCGGCACTCGCGCTGCTCGCTCTCTGGCTGGCCTATCTGCTGCTGCAGTGGGTCGAATTGCCGGCGGACCTGGTGCGGTTTCTTTCGCCGCGGGCCGCCGAGGTCCAGGCAGGCGCGACGTATCTCCGTGACGGCGGGCAATTCACCCTTTCTCTGGATCCGGACGCGACGTTTGGATTCTGGCTCAAGAGCTGCGCCTATGTGCTCGCGTTCACCTTGACTCTGGCGCTGGTGCGCAGGCGCAAGCGCCTGCTGTGGCTGTGCGGGGCGATTGTCGCGACCGGCGTGCTGCAGGCGGTATACGGATCGTTGATGCACCTGGCGGGCGCGGATATCGCCGTGCTGGGTACGCCGATCCAGCATGCCAGCCAGGCGAGCGGTTCGTATGTGAACCGGAACCATTTCGCCGGCCTCCTCGAGATGTGCCTCGCAATTGGGATCGGCTTGATGATCGCGCAACTGGAGGATCGCCCGTCGCGCGGTTGGAAGGAGTTCACCCGCAACATTCTTTCGCTGATCCTCAGCCCAAAGGCGGCGTTGCGGGTGCTGCTGGTGGTCATGGTGGTTGCCCTGGTGATGACCCGCTCGCGCACCGGCAACACCGCGTTTTTCGCCAGCCTTCTGGTGACCGGAGTACTCGCACTGGTTCTGTCGAGGGCGGCGCCGCGCGGCACCGTGCTGCTGATCACCAGCCTGATCGCCATCGACCTGCTCGTGATCGGCGCCTGGTTCGGCGTCGAGCGCACCATCCAGCGGATCGAGCAAACCACGAAAGCGCAGGTCAACGAACGAACCGATCCTGCGATATATGCGGTGCGCATGGTCGAGGATTACCCTCTTGTCGGTACCGGCGGCGGCACCTTCTACACGGCGTTCACGCGCTACCGGGGCAATGACATCGAGCCCTACTACGACCACGTGCACAACGACTACGTGCAAGTGCTGGTGGAGACCGGCGCGATCGGAGTCGTGCTGGCGGGCCTGACGGTGCTGGCATCGCTCCTGTGCGCAGTGCTCGCGCTGGCTCGCCGCCACGATCCGCTCGCACGCGGTGTCGCATTCGGTGTCGTAATGGGAGTCACGGCGCTTGGAATTCACAGCGCGGTGGATTTCAATCTGCAGATACCGGCGAATGCACTGCTGTTCTCGGTATTGCTTGCGCTCGGCTGGCTGTCGCTCCATCTGGGCCGCGAGGATCGGGCATACTAGGCGCATGCAGCGCGTTCCCGCCGCCAGTTTCGATCCGGCCTTGCAGAAGCGCCTCGAGGATCTCTGGGGCAAACCCGTCAATCTGTACCGCGCGCTCGGCAATCACCCGGCGCTGACCATAGCCTGGACGGAATTCGCCAATGCGATCAGGCACGACAGCCGGACGCCGCGCGCGCTGCGCGAACTGATGATCCTGCGTACCGCGCAGATCGCGCGCTCCGAGTACGAGTGGGCGCACCACCTCAGGATGGCGCGCAAGGCGGGCGTCGACGAAGCGAAAATCGCCGCGCTGACGAGCTGGCGGGTGTCAAAAATATTCGACGCGAAGGAACGTGCGGCGCTGGCGCTCACCGAGGGCGTCATGGGCTGCAATGTCACGGATGAAATCCACGCCGATGTGAAGAAGCATTTCAGCGATGCGGAATTCGTCGAGCTTTCGCTGACCGTTGGCTTCTACGCGATGGTTTCCCGCATGCTGGATGCGATGCGTGTAACGCTCGACGACGACGTGCGCGAGTACAGCCCGAAGCTGCCATGAAGAACTACCGCTACTACGAGTTCGTGATGGCGGCGTTCGTGGTCGTGCTCGTTTGCTCCAACTTGATCGGGCCCGCAAAGATCGCCCAGGTCGATTGGCCTATCGTAGGCACGCTTACTTTCGGCGCCGGGGTGCTGTTTTTCCCGATTTCCTACGTTTTCGGCGACATCCTCACCGAGGTCTACGGTTACGCACGGGCACGCAAGGTAATCTGGGCTGGCTTTGCCGGCCTTGCCTTCGCCTCGGCGATGGCGACGATCGTGGTGGCGCTGCCGCCGGCGCCGTTCTGGAAGAACCAGGGAGCCTACGAAATCGCCTTCGGCACCGCCTGGCGCATCGCCGGCGCCTCGATGTTCGCGTACTTCTGCGGTGAATTCGTCAATTCCTACGTGCTCGCCAGGATGAAGATTCTGACAGCGGGCCGCTGGCTGTGGACGCGGACCATCGGTTCGACAATTTTTGGCGAAGCGGTGGACTCGACGCTGTTCTATCCGCTGGCTTTTTACGGCAGCGGCATCATTCCGGACGACAAGCTGCCGCTGGTGATGCTGTCCCAGTTCGTCACCAAGGTCGGCGTTGAGGTGTTATTCACGCCAGTGACCTACTGGGTCGTCGCCGCGCTCAAGCGCGCGGAGCATGAGGATTACTACGACCGCAAGACCGACTTCAACCCGTTCATCCTGAAGTCCTGACGGGCGAAGGACTGCACTCAGCGCGGTAGCTTGCCGCTGCGATATGCCTCCAGCACCCAGCGCAGCCGGGTGCGCACGTCGTTTGGCACGTCATCGACCAGGTAGCGGCCTTCGATCTGGACAAAGTACTGACCCGCAACGATGGAAGACGCGGGTCCCGTCTTTGCGGCGGCTTTCAGCTCCCACAGCAGCAGGCGGTGATTGTCGATGGCGATTTCGGCGATCAGGCGGTTTTCCGGATAGAAATACTGCGTGAACGCGCGCTTGAATTCGTCTTCGCCGACCGTCGCACGGTATTCCTGCAACACCTCGAAGCGCCGGCGTGGCGCATTTGACAGTAGCGCCGCCTCTTCGATGTCGCCGGCGGAAAGGTGCAGGTTGAGCAACTTCGCTGCGTTCAGCGCGGTATCGGGGGCGAGGTTCCCGGTCGGCCGGGTGAGATGCACGTCCGCCGGATAGGAATGCAGCGTGTAGGCAATCTGCGCGCCGCCGTCAATTTCCAGCGTGCGCTCCTCCCCGGACTGGGCGTGCGAGGTGGCGGCAAACAGCAGGCACACAGCGAAGGTGGCACTGCGGAACTTCAAGCTGCAGCTCGGACCGGAGCGGCGCGGTAGCGTGCGAGCAGTTCTTCGCGCTTCTTGCGCGCGGCTTCGACGCTTTTGGCCTTGATATGACCGTAGCCGCGGATCGTTTCCGGCAGCGAGGCGATTTCAACCGCTAACGCGTGGTTGTCGCGCGTCAAGCCCTGCAGCAGCGCGTCGATCGTCGCCTCGTATTCGTCGATCAGCGCCCGTTCCATGCGGCGCTCCGCGGTGCGACCGAAAATGTCAAAGGCGGTGCCGCGCAGTCCTTTCAGCCGGGCGAGCAGGCCGAACGCCGCCATCATCCACGGCCCAAAGGTCATCTTGGCGGGTTCCCCGGTGCGTGGATCGGGCTTCGCGAGCAGGGGCGGTGCGAGATGGAATACCAGCTTGTAGTCCCCTTCGAACATGCCTTCAATCTTTCTGCGGAAGGCGCCATCGCTGTAGAGACGGGCGACTTCGTACTCATCCTTGTAGGACAGCAGCTTCGCGTAGTAGCGTGCGACCACCTCGGCGAGCTTCGTAGAGTGGTTTTTTTCCTGCTCGAGATTCTTTACCTTGAGAACCAGAGCGCGATACCGCTCCGCGTAGGCGGCGTCCTGGTATTCAGTGAGGAACTGCGTGCGCCGCTCCAGCAATTCGTCGAGATCGCGCGACAGGTGCTGCTCGATCGGGATCACCGCCGCCGGCAGCGCGATGCGCCGCACGCGCTCCAGGTCCACCGCAGCGCGCCGTCCCCACACAAACGACTGCTGGTTGAAAGAGACTGCGACGCCGTTCAATTCGATCGCGCGCTCGACGGCTTCGCGCCCGAGCGGCACCCAGCCTTTCTGCCAGGCGTAGCCGAGCATGAACATGTTGGTGGCGATGGAGTCGCCCATCAAGGCGGTGGCCAGTTCAGCGGCAGGTACGAATTCGGCATTTTTGCCGCCGCATGCATCGAGGATATCGTGCTGCAGGTTCGAGCCCGGTAGCTGCCAGTCGGGATTCTTCACGAATGCCGCGGTGGGCGAAGTAGTTCCGTTCACCAGTGCGCGCGTCTTTTGCGCCTGCATCTTGTCGAGAGCGTCGCCGCTCGCGGTCACCACAAGGTCGCAGCCGATCACCAGTCGCGCGTCACCGGTGCCGAGGCGCGCCACGTGCACGTCTTTTGTGCCGGCAGCGATTTTCACGTGCGACATCACGGCGCCGTACTTCTGCGCCAGGCCCGACATGTCGAGTACCGACACGCCTTTGCCTTCGAGGTGCGCCGCCATGCCGAGGATCTGGCCCACCGTGATGACGCCGGTGCCGCCAATGCCGGTAACGAGGATGCCGCAGGGTTCGGCGAGCGACGCGGGCGTCACCTCCGGCAGCGCCGGAAAGTCGTCGGCCGCGGTCTTTGCTCCGGATTTCCCCTTTTTCAGTTGTCCGCCCTCCACAGTGACAAAGCTGGGGCAGAAACCTTTCACGCAAGAGAAGTCCTTGTTGCAGGTGGACTGGTTGATGGTGCGCTTGCGGCCGAACTCCGTCTCCAGCGGTTCGACGGAGAGGCAGTTGGACTTGCTGCTGCAATCGCCGCAGCCTTCGCAGACCATCTCATTGATCACCGCGCGCTTGGCCGGATCGGGAAAGGCATTGCGCTTGCGGCGCCGGCGCTTCTCCGAGGCGCAGGTCTGGTCGTAGATCAACGCCGACACGCCGGGCAGCTCGCGCAACTCGCGCTGCACGGCATCGAGTTCGTCGCGGTGGCGGATCGTCACGCCAGGCGCCCAGTCGGTGCCGGTGGGGTATTTGTCCGGCTCATCGGTCACGATGACCACCGGCGACACTCCTTCTGCGGCGATCTGGCGCGAGATCATCGCCGGGTCGAGCGGACCGTCGTGGTGCTGGCCGCCGGTCATCGCCACCGCGTCGTTGTAGAGAATCTTGTAGGTCATGGTGACCTTGGCGGCGACTGCGGCGCGGATCGCCATCAGGCCGGAGTGGTAGTACGTCCCGTCGCCGAGGTTGGCGAAGATGTGCTTTTCCTCGGTGAAGGGCGCCTGGCCGATCCAGGGCGTGCCTTCGCCGCCCATGTGCGTGAAGGTCGCGGTGCTGCGGTCCATGAACACCGCCATGAAATGGCAGCCGATGCCGGCGGTGGCGCGGCTGCCCTCGGGAACGCGCGTTGAAGTGTTGTGCGGACAGCCGGAGCAGAAGTAGGGTTGGCGAATCGTCGAGACGCGCGGCCTGGCGAGTGCTTTCTCTTTCGCGTCGAGGAACGCGAGCCTCTCCCTGAATCGCGATCCCAGCGCCTGCGTCATGCCGAGCTTCTCCAGCCGCTTGGCGATGGCACGCGCGACAATAGTCGAGTTGTGCTCGTAGTGTGCGGGCAGCAGCCAGGTTCCCGCCGGCTGGCCCTCGGCGCGGCTCCACTCGCCGTTGTCGTCGAATTTGCCGACCACCCGCGGCGCTCGCTCGCCGGCTTTCCAGGTGTAGAGTTCTTCCTTGATCTGGTATTCCATCAGCTGGCGCTTTTCCTCGATCACGAGGATTTCCTCCAGCCCTTGAGCGAAGCGCCGCGCCCCCTGGGGCTCCAGCGGCCAGGTCATCGCCACCTTGTAAACGCGCAAGCCGATCGTGCGCGCGACGTTTTCGTCGATGCCCAGGTCCTCGAGCGCCTGAATCGTATCGCCGAAGCTCTTTCCCGCAGTGATGATGCCGAGCTTCGCGTTGGGCGAGTCCCAGACGATGCGATCAAGGCCGTTGGCGCGCACGTAAGCGAGTGCCGCGTAGACTTTCCAGTCGAGGAGCCGCGCCTCCTGCTCGAGAAAGCCGTCGGGCCAGCGGATATTGACGCCGCCGGGCGGCAAGACGAAGTCGGTGGGCAGCTTCACCTGCACGCGGTCCGGATCGACAAAGACAGAGGCGCCCGATTCGACCACGTCGGTGACGCATTTGAAGCCGATCCAGAGCCCGGAATAGCGGCTCATCGCATAGCCGTGCAGCCCAAAGTCGAGATAGTCCTGGACGTTCGCCGGATTGAGCACCGGGATGCAGCAGGCTTTCAAGATGTGTTCACTTTGATGCGCGAGCGTCGAGGATTTTGCCGCGTGGTCGTCGCCGGCCAGGACCAGGACGCCGCCATGCTTCGAGGTTCCCGCGGAGTTGGCGTGTTTGAACACATCGCCGCAGCGATCGACGCCCGGGCCCTTGCCGTACCACATGCCGTAGACGCCGTCGTACTTCGCGCCCGGGGCCATGCCGACCTGCTGGGTGCCCCAGATCGAGGTGGCGGCGAGATCCTCGTTGACGCCCGGCTGGAATTTCACGTGATGCGATTCCAGGTGCTTCTGGGCGCGCCACAGCGCCTGGTCCAGGCCGCCGAGCGGCGAGCCGCGGTAGCCGGAAACGAAACCGGCGGTGTTCAGGCCCGCGCGCAGGTCGCGCTCGCGTTGCAGCAGCAGCAGGCGAATCAGCGCCTGGGTGCCGGTGAGGAACACACGGCCCTTGTCGAGGGTGTACTTGTCGTCGAGCGAGACTCGGGCGAGCGTGCTGGGATCGACCGGAGCGTTCATCTGGCAATCTCCTCGGGCGGAATCCGTAGCATATTAGATCGTGGCACGGCTCTTGGTTCGTTTCGCCGTATTGTGAATCACGGGACGGTCCCAGTACGGCTCGGGACCGAAGGACTCGGCGAGGTAGTCAATAAATACCCGCGTTTTCGCCGGCAGGTAACGGCGGTGCGGGTAGACGGCGTAGATCGCCACATCGGTGCCGAAATCGTAGCCCGGCAGCAGCGGGACCAGCGACCCTTCCTCC
>JANXUV010000153.1 GCA_025356085.1 Betaproteobacteria bacterium | reverse complement strand
TCGATGAACACTTGCCAATCAATCGCAGGCGCTGCATCGGTTACTTTGTGCCCCAGCTCTTCGCACAGCGTTGCTGTACGCTGCGCCGCTTCTCGACATTCCGCGTGCACTTTCTCACCATTGGGCGCAGACACGCTATACGCTATTCGCAGTTTTCCTGGGGCCGCACCGATTTCCACGAGATATGGCCTGGATGGCGCGACTGCAAAATAAGGGTCCCCTATGCCTGGGCCTGCGGCCACGTCGAGGACCGCTGCTGAATCACGCACCGTCTTCGACACCACGTGAGGCGTCCCCAAGCCCGCCCATCCCTCTCCGATGTCCGGGGCGAAGCTGATCCGACCACGGGTGGGCTTAAGCCCCACCAAGCCACAGAAAGATGCAGGGATTCTGATAGACCCACCCCCATCCGTAGCGTGTGCGGCCGGCACTATCCCGCTGGAGACAGCGGCCGCGGCACCCCCGCTCGATCCGCCAGCACTAAAAGCAGGATTCCAGGGATTTCGCGTTGGGCCGAAGGTTTGGGGCTCCGTTGTCATGTTGAGGCCAAGCTCAGGAGTGCTCGTCTTCCCAAATATCACCAGCCCTGCCACTTTGTAGCGCTTCGTCAGTTCCCAATCATGGTCAGCGAGATTGGCGGCGAAGTAGCGGCTTCCATTGCTTGTCGGCGCCCCCTTATAGAGGATGTTGAGGTCTTTGAGAAGGAATGGCACACCCTGCAACGGACCGGCGGGAGGGTTGCGTGACGCGAGCGTCGCCTCCTCCTGCATCAAATGAGACACCGCACCGAACTTTGGGTTGTATTTGACATATCGCTTGAGCGCCGCTGCTAGAAGTTCTTGTGCATTAACTTCGCGCTTTTTCACCAATTGAGACAAGCCCACGGCGTCGTAATTTTCATACTCGGAGAAATCCACCATGGAATCCTTCATTTCATCTAAAAAAAGAATTTCGAATTGATTCGCTGCCGATTGCCTCCTTCACCGAACCACGCCAGACTGCCTCACCCACAGACATCACGATACATTGCTCAGCGAGAGCCGCGGCTATCTCAAGATTTTGCTCAACCACGATGAGCGCTAAACCATTGGCTCGGATTTTTTTTAGCGACGCAATGACGCTGGTCACAATGCCCTGCGCCAGACCGGCGGAGAGCTCATCCAGGACAAGCAGCGTCGGACGCGTGACCAACGCCCGGCCAATTGCCAGCATCTGCTGTTCACCACCGGATAGATTTCCAGCCCGCGAACGTTTCCTCTCCTCAAGACGGGGAAAGAGAGCAAAGATCTCATCTGGGCCGACCGGAGAACGACCACGGCAGGCTGCGCTCGCCGCAAGTAGAGTTTCCTCGACCGTAAAGTCGAAAAATAATTCGCGAAGCTGCGGAACAAACGCGATTCCCTCGCGTACGATCGTACTCGCCGACTGCCTGGTGATGTCACGTCCATCAAACGTCACCATGCCGGCGGCCTTCGGCAGCAAGCCGACGATTGATTCCACAGCAGAGGTTTTCCCGGCTCCGTTGGTCCCCAGGATCGCGATCGCCTCGCCGGATCCAAGCTGAAACGAAAAGTCGCGGACCGCGACTACCCGTCCGTACTGCACCGATAGCCTGCTCACTTCCAACATGGCGACTAAATATTCCCGAAATAAATCTGCTGAACGTCTTTGCGCGCAATTACTTCGTCGGGTTGGCCCTCTACAACGATAGCGCCCTGGTGCATGACAGAAAGACTGCCGCAGCAGTCGACAACGAAGCGAATGTTATGTTCTATCAGCAACATAGTCAGAGACCAATCGGTATTGAGCGTATGAAGGAGATCCTTCAGTTTGCGCTCCTCTTCGATTGAAACACCTGAAACTGGCTCATCCAGCAACAGCAGGCGCGGGCGTGACGCGATCGCCCGCGCAATCTCTAGGCGACGCTGATCGCCGAGGGCAAGTGCGCCGGCGCGCTCGTTACGTCGCGCGTACAAACCGACAACATCGAGTGCTTCTTTTGCAAGATCTTCGCGCCGTCGGTAGTTGCTTCCGCGAACCGCATCGTCCACGCTACGAAACACGGTGCGAAATATGCCATTTTCCCCAAGACCAATCATCACGTTGTCGAGCAAGCTAAGCTGATCGTAAATAGCGACATGCTGAAATGTTCGCGACACGCCCATTCCAATCCGGTTACGCGCAGCGGTACCGACCACTTCCGTTCCGAACAAAGAGACCTGCCCACGATCTGGATCTA
>JANXUV010000149.1 GCA_025356085.1 Betaproteobacteria bacterium | reverse complement strand
GCGCGTCATCTGGGGTCGCGACAGCCGCGGCGCCATGTTGCGCGTAATCGGCGGACCGGGCGATCCGGCCACGCGCATCGAAAACCGCATCGGCGAGCCCGGGGCGAACCCGTACCTGTACTTCGCTTCGCAGATTCACTCCGGCATGGATGGGATGCAACGAAAGCTTTCGTTGTGCGAACCGGAGAAAACTCCCTATGAATCCAAGGCACAGCTTCTGCCGCGATCACTTGATGAAGCCATTAAACAGTTGAGAACGAACAAAGTCTTGCGCGAGGGCATGGGTCCCGCGTTCGTGGACTACTACTGCCACATCAAGCAAGCCGAAATCGAGCGCTTCAATCTAGGCAACAAGGACGCCGCGGATGACCGCGAGGTGAGCGAATGGGAGCACCGCGAGTACTTCGATCTGCTGTAGCGCACCTGGAACAGGGCGACTGGCAGGCCGCGCACGAAATCGTTCAGAAGGACGAGGATTCTCCGCTGTCCTGCTGGGCGCACGGCATCGTGCATGTCATGGAAGGCGACCTCCCCAACGCGCGCTACTGGTACGGCGAGGCAAAACGCGCGTTCCCGAAAGACTATTCGGTGCCGGCGGAGATCGCCGCGCTCAAAGATGCGTGCGGTTGAGCTTTTGGCCGTTCTGATTTTTATTTTTCTATTGGGGTTATCAATAGAAAAATTGGAAATCACGACCTTTTTGCCGCTCGCCGCGTTGCTGGGCTGGCTGCTGGCGGACCTGTTCAGCGGCCTGGTGCACTGGGCGCTCGATACCTTCGGCACCGTGCGCACGCCGATCGTCGGGCCGGCGATCATCCGACCCTTTCGCGAGCATCATGCGGACCCCGCGGGGATGACGCGGCACGATTTCATCGAGGTGAACGGCGCGAGCTGCCTCGGCTGCCTTCCCTTGCTCGTGCTTGGTTTCGCGTTGGATGGTTTTGGGCACGCGCTCGTGGTTTTCACATGCCTCGGCGTTCTTTTCACCAATCAGTGCCACAAGTGGGCGCATGCCCTTCCTGGGAAAAATTCCTTTCTCATCAAAAAACTCCAGGAAATCGGCGTGATCCTGCGTCCTTCGGACCACGCGAAGCACCACACCCCGCCCTACAACAGCCATTTCTGCACCGCAAACGGCTGGCTCAACCGCCCTATCAACTTCCTGCTCAAACGCTAGTTTTCCTTTGCGTCCGATTTCCTTACAGTAGTTTGCAAATCGGCCACCTGACGGGAACATACTCGGGCGGGCCATGAGCGAGCACGACTTCCAAAAGCATCCGGCGCCTGGCGCCCGGCCGAGCGCGTCACGCTGTCAGGAGCCTTGGCAGCACGGAGCTGATCGGTTCGCGGAAAACCGCGTCCGCGATGTCGTCGAACTGCGTGGGCTCGGCATTGATGATGACGACCTTGGCGCCCGCTCCACGCGCGAGCGGAACGGTGCCGGCGACAGGATAGACCTGAAGCGTGCTCCCGATGGCGAGTAAGACGTCGGCTTCGGCGGCGGCGCGCAAGGCAGCGTCGATCACCTCGGGCACCAGCGCCTGGCCGAAGGAAATGGTGGCGCTCTTCAGGATGCCGCCACAGTCACGGCACGCCGGATCGGCTTCGCCCGCGCGCACGCGGTCCAGCGCCTTCTGCATCGGCGCGGTCATGCCGCAGCTCATGCAAATCACCTTGCGCATGGTGCCGTGCACCTCGATGACCCTGCCGGGCGAGTTGCCCGCCATCTGGTGCAGCTCGTCGATGTTCTGCGTGATCAGCGCGTGCAATTTGCCGCTCTTCTCCAGTGCCGCGAGCGCGAGATGGCCGGGATTGGGCTTCGCCTTCCAGGCCGTGTGGTCCATGCGCGATAGCCAAGCCGCCTTGCGCACCTCTGGATCGGCCATGTAGTAGTGGATGTTGGAAAGCTTCTCCGCCATCGGGTTCTTGGTCCACACGCCCTGTGGCCCGCGGAAATCGGGGATGCCCGAATCGGTGGAGATGCCGGCGCCGGTCAGCACCACCACGCGCTTCGCTTCCGCGACCCAGCGCCGCACGTCTCCGATTTTCCCAGCCATGCGATACAGTTTAAACTCTGCCGCCATGGGACTGCTGTTCCGGGAGATTCGCCACAACCCGCTGCTCCGGCTGCTGGCGAAGTCTCCGGTCATGCCGCCGATTTCCGGCACTGCCGACCTGAAGCACCTTGAAGAAAACGCCGGCGCGGCTAGATCGCGTAGCGGGCGATTCTCAGCCTGATTGCGCGCATGTCGTCGCCGCGCAACTCGCGTAGCGCGTAGCCGGCGAAGTCGTCGGCGACTTCCTTGCGCCAGTAAAGGTCCATGTCGGTGTTGTCCATCGGCTTCGCGCGGTTGGCGATCAGCGCGGAGGCTTCGGCGATGACGTCGTCCGTCAGCTTTTTGCCCTTCAGGTACTCGGAGGCCTTCTCGACCAGGAAAGGTCTCGAAGCCGCGGCACCGAGGGCAACGCGCGCCTCCTCCACGACGTCACCTGAAAACTTGATGGCTACCGCGACGCCAAGGAGCGGAAAGTCGAATGAGCCGCGCCGGCGCAGCTTCCAGTAGCAGCTCTTCCAGCCGTCCGGGATCTTGACGGAGGTAAGAATCTCGTCCGGCTTGCGGGAAAGATAGTCGATGCCGTCGTTCTTGTAGAGGTTTTCGACGGGAATTTCCCGCTCACCCGAACCTCCTTGCAGAACAACTCTGGCATTCAAAGCAATCAGCGCGGGAGCGGTATCCGTGGAAGATACCGCCACGCAGCGCTTGCTCGCCGTCGCCACCCAGCAGATGTTGCCGTCTTTCTTGAGGCAGAAGTCGATCGCCTGGCGCCACTCGTAGTTCTGGTTGTAGTAGGTGCAGCGCGTGTCCAGGCACAGGTTGCCCCCCAGCGTGCCCATGTTGCGCAGGTGCGGCGTGGCGACCTGTGCGGCGGCTTGGCGGAGAGCACCTGGTATTTTTTTCAAGCTCAGAATTTCAGACAGAGTAAGACCGGAACCGAGAGTCCCGTTCGCATTCCTGAGAGATTCAATTCCCTTCAACGACACCAGGACCTTCGGCGTCTGGTGGCGCCGCTTCATGTTCGGCAGCAGGTCGGTGCCGCCCGCGACGAGCATCGCCGCCGGGCCTTCGCCCGCCAGGATTTTCGCCGCCTCTACGACCGAGCGCGGCGCGCGATACTCAAACCACGGCAGCCGCAGCATGTTTCTTGCTCTCTTTTCCGTCGCCGCCTTCAGCAGGCGTCGCGACGTAAACCGGTTCCGGATAGGGAACAGACGGGAAATGATCGGGCCCGACCCGGGGGGTAAGGCCTTTTGATTTGAGGTCCAAAGCCCTGAGAACCTTGTCGGGCGTCACCGGAATCTCGTCGATGCGCACGCCAACGGCGTCGAAGATCGCGTTCGCGAGCGCGGGCATGACGGGTAGCAGCGGCCCCTGGCCGACCTCTTTCGCGCCGAACGGGCAATTCGGATCCGGATCCTCGATCAGCGCCACGTCCACGTCCGGCATGTCGAGCGCGGTGAGACTCTTGTACTCGAGCATGGACGGCATGCGGTGCACCAGCGCCGAAGACAGCTTGGGCGGCAGGCGGCGGAATGCCTGCTCTTCCATCAGGGCTTCCGACAGGCCCATGTAGACGCCGCCGATCACTTGCCCGCGCGCGAGCACCGGGTTGAGCGTGCGGCCGATGTCGTGCGCGATCCAGATCTTCGGCACGTGAATCCAGCCGGTGTTCGTATCGACTTCGACCTCCACCACGCAGGCGGAGAAGCTGTAAGCCGGCGACGGCCCGACGCCAGATCCCTTGTATTTGCCCGGCGGCTTCGGCGGCGAATACGAACCGAGCGCGCCCAGCGTGCCGAACTTCTGCTCGGCGAACTGGATGGCTTCGAGAAAATCCACTGACTTGCCGCTTTCCGCGTGGAACACCTTGCCGTTCGAGAACAGCAGGCCGGACGGAATGACTTCAAGTTGCTCGCCCGTCGCAGTTGCGAGCTGGTCGCGCACGCGCTCTGCCGCCTGCATGGCGGCGTTGCCCATCATGATAGTGACGCGGCTGGAATAGGAGCCGAGGTCCACGGGCGTGGTCCCCGTGTCGCCGGTCACGCAGCGGATCATGCCGGTCTCGATGCCAAGCACCTCGGCGACGATGGTGGCCAGCACGTCGTCCGACCCCTGCCCGAGTTCGGTCGCGCCGCAGTACACCGTCACCTGCCCGCTCCTATCCAGCAGAATCTGAACGCCAGAATGCGGCAGCTTGTTCCAGTAGATCGGCAGGCCGGCGCCGCACATGTAGGTGCTGCAGGCGAGACCAAGACCGCGTCCATGGGGTTGCTGGCGATAGCGCGTTTTCCAGTTCGATCGCGCAACAACTTCATTGATGCACTCGGCGAGGCCGATGGTGCCGATCTTCAGCCAGTTGGCGGTGAGCGAATCCGGCTTGTTGACCATGCCCAGGCGCAGCTCGGCCGGATCCATCTTCAGCTTCTCGGCGATCTTGTCGAGCTGCACTTCCTGGCCGAAGCGCGGCTGCGGCGTGCCGTGGCCACGCTTGGGGCCGCAGGCCGGCTTGTTGGTGAAGGTCCGGCAAGCCTCGAATTTGAAGCGCGGCAGGTCGTAGGTCACTGGCGTGAGCACGCCGGTGTAGAAGGTGCTCGCCGGCCCGTGCGAGCCGTACCCGCCGCCATCGAGCAACGTCTGCAGATGCATGCCGGTGAGCTTGCCCGCCTTCGTCACGCCGGTGCGCATTTTCATCAGCACCGGATGGCGGCCGCGATGCTGGTAGAACACCTCTTCGCGCGTCAGGCAGATCTTCACCGGCCTGCCGAGCATGACGGCCGCCTTGGCGACCACCATTTCGTGGTTCGCCGGATCGCACTTGCCGCCAAAGCCGCCGCCGTTGGGCGTGGCGATAACGCGGATCTTCGCCGCATTCATCTGCAGCACGCGCGCGAGCTGGCGGTGCAGGTAGTGCGGATTCTGCGTGCTGGAAGTCACCAGCAGCTTGCCGTCACCCTCTACCTGGGCAAGCGTGGCCTGCTGCTCCATCGGCAGGTGAGTATTGCCCTGATAGAAGAACAGGTCCTCGAAGACGTGGTCCGCATTCGCCAGCGCCTCGTCCACGTCGCCGAACTCGTAGGACTGGTTGCGGTGGATGTTGCCCTGCTCGCCGTAGTCGTGGATGCGCGGCTCGGGACTGGCCAGCGCCTCTTCCGGATCGCTGATCGTTTTCAGTTTTTTATAGGTAACTTGAATCAAATTCAAGGCTTCAACTGCAATCTGTTCATCGAAGGCTATGACCGCGGCAACGGGGTCGCCGACGTGGCGAGCGTGGTCGGTCAGCGGATGCTCGTCGAGCGACACCGGCATGATGCCGAAAGGCACCGGGAAATCCTTGCGCGTGAGCACCAGGTGCACGCCCGGAAGCTTCTCCGCCTTCGCGGTATCGATGGATTCGACCAGCGCGTGCGGATGCGGGGAGCGCAGCAGCTTGCAGTGGAGCATGCGCGGCGCCGACAGGTCGTCGGCGAACTTCAGATGCCCCGTGGCCTTGGCGCGGCCATCCACGCGCCGGCGCGGCTTGCCGACGACGTCAAAACGTTTCTTGCTCACTTCCGCTCCTCCCGCAGCACCCTCGCCGCGTCTTCGATCGCCTCGGTGATCTGCAGGTAGCCTGTGCAGCGGCAAAGGTTGCCTGCCGTTGCTTCACGTATTTTTTCTCTTGAAACGTTTAAATCTTTATCCAACAAGGCCTTCGCCGTCATGATGACCCCGGGCGTGCAGTAGCCGCACTGCGAGCCGCCGAAGTCGGCGAACGCGGCCTGCAGCGGGTGCAGCGCGGCGCCTCGCGCCAGTCCCTCGATGGTCTCGATGCGGCGGCCGCCGCATTCCAGCGCGAGCACCAGGCAGGACAGCACCGGCTCGCCGTCGAGCAGCACCGTGCAGGCGCCGCACTCGCCCAGCTCGCAGCCGTGCTTGGTGCCGGTGAGATTCAGGTCTTCGCGCAGGACTTCCAGCAGGGTCTTGTAGGGCGCGAAGGAGACGGGCGCGTCTTCGCCGTTGACTTGGAACTTCAGGTGAACCCGTTCCGGAATCGCGCTCATGATATTTGTTTGGACCCCAAACAATCGCCACTTTACTACAATGCGGCATGCCCGTGAACAGGAGGGAGTTCCTGCAGCTGCTGGCCCTTGCATCCGCCGGCGGCATGCCGCTGGCGGGAAGGGCTGAAGCCGCCTACGACCTGCCCCGCTTCGGCAACGTCCACCTGCTGCATTTCACCGATTGCCACGCGCAGCTGCTGCCGACGTACTTCCGCGAGCCCGACACCAACCTGGGCGCCGGCGCCTCCGCCGGCAGGCCGCCGCACCTGACCGGCGAGGCGCTGCTCAGGCACTTCAGGATCAGGCCGGGCAGCGCTGACGCCTACGCATTCACGCATCTCGATTTCGCCAATGCGGCGCGCAACTACGGCAAAGTCGGCGGCTTCGCGCACCTCGCCACGCTGATCAAGCGCCTGAAAGCGGAGCGCCCGGGCGCGCTGCTGCTGGACGGCGGCGACAACTGGCAGGGCTCCGCTACCGCGCTGTGGACGCGCGGCGAGGACATGATGGAGGCTTCGCGCCTGCTTGGCGTGGATCTGATGACCGGCCACTGGGATTTCACCCTGGGCGCCGAGCGCGTTCTGGCCTATGCGAAGCAGCATGGAAATTTCATCGCACAGAATGTCATCACCGCCGATTTCGAGGATCCGGTGTTTCCCGCCTATGCCATCCGCGAGATGAACGGCGTGCCGGTGGCGATCATCGGCCAGGCCTACCCGTACACGCCAATCGCCAACCCGCGCTATTTCGTTCCGGATTGGAGCTTCGGCATCCGAGAGGCAAGGATGCAGAAGGTGGTGGACGAAGTGCGCGCGAAGGGCGCGCAGGCGGTGGTGCTGCTGTCGCACAACGGCATGGACATCGACCTCAAACTCGCCGGCCGCGTGCGCGGCATCGACGCCATCCTCGGCGGCCACACGCACGATGGCGTGCCTGCGCCGACGATCGTCGCGAATTCATCCGGCAAGACACTGGTGACGAACGCGGGTTCGAATGGAAAATTTCTCGCCGTTCTCGATCTCGACGTCAGAAACAGAAAGGTGGAGGGCTTCAGGTACAAGCTGCTGCCGGTGTTTTCGAATCTGCTTCCCGCCGACCGGGAGATGGAAGAACTCATTGCGAGAGTTCGAAAACCTTACAAAGACAAGCTCGAAGAGCCCCTCGCCGTCAGCGAAGCCCTCCTCTATCGCCGCGGCAATTTCAACGGCAGCTTCGACCAGCTGATCCTGGACGCGCTGCTCGAGGTACAGGGCGCGCAGATCGCCTTTTCGCCGGGCTTCCGCTGGGGCACCACGCTGCTGCCGGGACAGACCATCACGCGCGAGCAACTGATGGACCAGACCGCCATCACCTATCCAATGACCACGCTCACGGAGATGAGCGGCGCCACCATCAAGGCGATCCTGGAAGACGTCTGCGACAACCTCTTCAATCCCGATCCCTACCTGCAGCAGGGCGGCGACATGGTGCGCGTCGGGGGGATGCGCTATGCCTGCAAGCCGGGTGCGAAAATCGGCCACCGGATTTCGGACATGTGGCTCAACGACCGTCCAATCGATGCAGACAAGACCTACAAGGTCGCCGGCTGGGCGCCCGTCGCCGAAGCCGCGCGCAATGCCGGCAACAAGCCGATCTGGGACGTGGTCGAGACCTGGCTGAAGGCGCAGGGCGGTCGCGTCAAGACCGCGCCGCTCAACACGCCGACGCTGGTCGGCGTGCAGGGC
>JANXUV010000131.1 GCA_025356085.1 Betaproteobacteria bacterium | reverse complement strand
CTCGGGTGCGATGCGGAGCTCGAAATTCTGGGCGAACCCGTACTTCAGGAGTGTGGGCGTCGAAAAGGAAGGGGTGTTCGGTAGAGACTGCCGCGTCTGCGTTGAGGTGAAGTCCACCTCGTATTGAAAGTGCCCGACCGGGACCACCTCAGAGGATTCGACGAAATCGGGCCCGTCCGTGTCAATGGGCTCGACCGCGGCCGACTTTGCGCTAAGGAGAAGAGCGGCAGCGAATGGCGCAATGATTGCGCTTGCGCGCGTTGCTGTGGGTAACGAAGTCATTCGATTGTTCTCAAAGGCTGGGTCGCAACCAATGGCCGCGAAACCCTTCCGGCCAAGCGGAGGCGGCGCAGACAAAGGGCTCGCAAAACCTTGAAGCCGCCGGCGCCATGCCCGAGCGGGCAAGTATGTTGACGCGGGCCCCTCGACGCATAAAAAGTCGTAAAAAACGGGGCAGAGTGTCTGCTTGCTACCCAAGCGGACATTCGCCCGTACCATTTAGCCGAATATCACCACTCGAGATGATACCTGACGCCGTACATTGACACCGGGCCGCGACGGTCGGCGTTAAACGCCGGGTTGACGACCCGCTGCGCATCTAGGGTTACCCAAGACGACTTGGTGACGTTGATGTTGTAGTACGCCTCGGCCATTGATTCCGGTTTGTACCTGATTTGACCATCTCCAATGAATCCGTCTATTCCTCCCATCTGCAGGTACGCAACATGCGCGGAGGAGGCCCAGTTCCTTGCGAAACCAAGTCCGACCGAGTCCTGAGGCCGCTTCCACTTGATCCCCTTCATTGTTACGCCGACCGCCAACGAGCTGTCCGCGGGCAGAAACGCAGCGACTTCACTATGACCGTCTGATTTCATCCCGCGGAAAGAAAGACCGATATCTGGGCCGATACTTTGCTCAATGTTCAGGCCAATCCCCTGCTTTACGGTCCCGCTCCCGTTTCGTTCCCAGCACAGATCTGGCGCTCCTGCATTGGTCGAGCCATAGTTAAACCCTGTGCATGTCGTCGCGTTCTTAGTTGGGTCCGCGAGAAACGTATTTATGGCGCTGTCCCAGCGACCAATATTTTCAAAGTTGCGATAAAAGAGAAACCGGACGCTGCCGGGTTTATCGTAGAGCTTGTGCCGATGCTCGAGTTCGAAGACGTCGGAATGGAAGTGAAATGAGTAGTCCAACTGCAACTGGTTCGGATTGCGGGGCACAATGAATCTGCCGGCTCTTACCCGCCAATCATCGTGGTAGTACTCGCCAGCCATCCCCCAGGTGTACCCACGAGCATCTGCGCCGAAGTCGAACGCTGAGTACGTCAAGAAGTTCATACTCATGAACTGTTGACGGCCATCGCCGGCAAAGGCGTTTTTGTCGAATATATCGAGGATAGACAAGTTGCCTGCCGTCAGGACCAAGCGGTGGCTGTCGGTGGATCCAGCCAACTGCATTGGCGCCGACTCCACCGACACGCGGTCGCCACCAAATTCCAGCGTTTGTCGAACGAAAAGTCTCGATCGGTAGAGAGTCGGAGTTCTCGACCCATTCTTTTGCAACTCGGTATTCTGAAAGGAACCACCGAAGCCATGCAGGCCCGAGAGGGGGAGCTCGGCTATTACCTCGGGAGCAAATTGAATCTCTCCCCCGCGCCAAGTTCTCATCGCGAGATATTCGGTCAGCGATGTGGTAAAACTTCGCTCCCTGTCTGTCAGGAGAGAGTTTGGACTTCCGTTCAGGTTGGTATAGGGAGCAGAAAACGCACTCTTTTCAAAGTAGATGTGTGTAAATTGCCCGTAGGCATTCCAGCGCTCCTCCTGAGGCTCTTGCGCTGAGGCTTGCCACACGAAGAATACGAGTGGAGTACTGATCAGTGCGGCCACGATCGCTCTGCTCATGGGCGAATCCTGAATTTTCTTGGCTTATTTTCGAAGAAGGGACGCCCGTGCCGGCCGCGCATTTTAGCCTAGACCGGTACAGTTTTATTGCGTAAATATGAAGAACGTCCGCATCTTGGTAATCACGCTAAGCCTTGCGGCCTCGGGCTCCGTCATCCCGCAACCCGCGCATGTACCGCCAGCTCCGTTTGGGTTGCGGTGGGGCATCGGCGCAAACGCTTTGCCGGAGCCGTCTGAGAGATCGAGTTCTGGAAACATCAAGTTATTTACTTATCGCTCGCTGGACGACTTTCATGACATCGAAGAAGTGACTTTGAAGGTGTGCGATCGAGAAGGATTGCAACAGGCGATATCGACAAGCCGCATGCTGACTGGGGATGATGCGCGCCGCCACTTTGCATCCATGTACTCCGAAGGCGAGCGGAGGTACGGGGAAAAGGCAGACATAGGCGATCCAACGAGCGGAACCGCCTCGTGGGCCAACGCGCGAGTGACGATGTTTGTACGCCTTATTGAACCGGGTTTCTATCGCATCTACATTGTTCAGGACGGTCCGGCATTTCTTGAATGTACTAAGACGCGCAAACGCGGCTCGCCCTCATTCAGGTTAGGAACCATAGGCGCCTTGCCATCTTAGCCAGACAGGGGTTCGCTATGAGTCTGGATGTCTGGCATCGCCCCGGATTTCCGGACACTTTCGATAGGTGGGATGATGACATCGGAGGTGTGCAATGGAAAGGAAGCGATACAGCGCTGAGTTCAAGCGTGAGGCGGTGAAGCTGGCGAGTCAGCCGGGGATGGTGAAGCGGCAGGTGGCCGAGGAGCTGGGGATTCACGAGAACCTGCTCAGGGCATGGGTGAGGCAGTTTGCAGCAGGCAAGTGGGAGAGGACGCCGGGGACGGCGCTCAAGAGCGCACAGCAGCTCGAGAACGAGCGCTTGAAGCGCGAATTGAAGCGAGTGACCACCGAGCGCGACATCCTAAAAAAGGCGGTGGGCTACTTCGCGAAGGAACCCTCGTGAGGTACGGCTTTGTAGCCCGACATCAGTCGATCTGGCCGGTGAGGACGATGTGCCGGATGCTGGCGGTGTCACGCGCGGGGTTCTACGAATGGCACGCGAGGCCCCCGAGCAGGCGCAGCCTGGAGGATGCACGGCTGCTGCCGTTGATCCGGACGAGCTTCGCGGCGAGCGACAGCACCTACGGGGCGATCCGGGTGGCGCGGGACCTGCGCGACTGGGGCGAGCGCTGCGGCAAGCGGCGCACGGGAAGGCTGATGCGCCTGGCCTCGCTCCATGCGCGCCCGAAGCGATGCCGGCGCCCCGAGGACAAGGGAGTGCGCCCCGAGCACGCGATTGCGCCCAATGTGCTGGACCGGCAGTTCGAGGCCGCCGGGCCGAACAGGAAATGGGTGGCGGACTTCACCTACGTCTGGACGGCCGAGGGCTGGCTGTACGTGGCAGCGGTGCTGGATCTCTATAGCCGCAAGGTGGTGGGCTGGTCGATGAGCTCGACAATGACCGCGCAGTTGGTGACCGATGCGCTCTTGATGGCGATCTGGCGCCGAGGTAAACCGGTCGAGTTGCTGCATCACTCGGACCAAGGCAGCCAGTACACCGCGGAGGACTTCCAGCGCCTGCTTGCCGATCAGGGTGTCGCCTGCAGCATGAGCAGGCGGGGCGATTGCTGGGACAACGCGGCGATGGAGAGCTTCTTCTCGACGCTCAAGCGTGAGCGCGTGTACCGCCGGCAATACGCCAGCAGGGACGACGCCAGGGCCGACGTGTTCGATTACATCGAGAGGTTCTACAATCCGCGGCGTCGGCATTCGACGCTCGACCTAGTGAGCCCGGATCAGTTCGAGAAGCTAAACCAAGCTTAAGCCAGTGTCCGGGAAACCGGGGCGATGCCAAACAGCAGGCCGCGTTCCTCGAGCGTCGCCAATCTGAAGGGCTCCTTGGCAAGCCAATCGGACGCGAAACAAGGCCAGTAAGGCGGCGGGCGTAGGTTCATGACAGCGCTCACGCATTTCTGCGTGCTTCGATGCGGGTTCGCACCCACGCTTGGATCTCGTCCCAGTCCCAGGCGACTGCGCGAGCGCCAAGCGGGACGGGCTTAGGAAACCGTCCGAGTGAGATAAGTCGGTAAATTTCCGAGCGGCTTAATCCCACGGCTGCGCGCACATTCGGCAATCGAGCTAATCGCTTCTCCATGACTGCATTTCTCCTGAAAAATCCGCCGCGCTATTGCGGCGTACAGGTGCAGCCTAGAACCGCCAAAAGGACTCGTGTGGTCTAAAAAGATGGCAACTTGGTTAGCGCAACGTCAACGGCGAGCGCTTCATGG
>JANXUV010000090.1 GCA_025356085.1 Betaproteobacteria bacterium | reverse complement strand
GTCACCCATCTGATCGAGGTTTGCCGCGAGCTTGCCGCAGCCGGCCTGACCATCGTGCTGGTGGAGCAGAATCTCGCGGCGACGCTGGCGCTCGCGCAACGCGTCTACATCATCAACAACGGACACATCGCGCACGAAGGCCAGGCCCAGGCACTCAGGGCGGAGCCGGAGAAACTGCAGCGCTACCTCGGCGTGTGAACGTCTAGGCCGGCTGCCCAACGAGGCTGCGGATGCGGAAGCGGCCGTCGTCGCGGAACAGGAAGGTTTCCAGGAATCTCACCGAACCGTCGCGCCCGCGTACCGTAAACGCGGGCGCAACGAACGGCGCCGCCCGCTTCACGCTGTCCATGGCCCGGTTTTCCAAGGTCTTGAAGCCGTTCGAGCGGCGAACCGAAACCTGGGTCAGTCGACCCTGGCTATCAATGATGATGTCGAGCACCACGATCGACTTGAACATTTCGGGCAGGGGCTCGGCGAAGATATCCGCGCTTGAACTGGCAATGCGCTCCGCCACCGACTTTTTGTAGCCCTCAAGTGTAAGCGGGGGAAGGTGCGGTAGCTGCGGTGCAGGCGCCGCCACCGGTGGGGCAGCCTGTTGCGGTGTGGACGCCGGCGGAGTCACGGAGCACGCAGCCAGCAACACCGGGCAAAAAATACACGCGTATCGGATTCCGGGGCGCATGCGGTTATGACGCCATGCAACGGCTTTAGTTTCTCAGACGATGTAATTTCCATGTCGCCAGCGGGCCGAGCATCGCGCCCAGCCCCAGGGTGGTCCAGGCCACACCCCAACCGAAGGACGTACCGGGGAAGAGATCGAGCGCCCAGCCGAAGACTACGGGGCTCACCACGCCGGCGCCGAAGCCGATTGCCGAACGCACCGAATACGCCACGCCGAGGTGGTAAGGCGGGATGCTTTCCGCGAGAAGCGTCGAATGCGTGGAGGAATCCGCGATCCCGGCGAAGTTGTACAGGCAGGCGACCGTCACCAGCAGCGCCACCGGCAGCGCGATCAGCCAGCCGATGGCGAACGAAAGCGCCAGGCTGATGCAGGACCAGGTGAGGATGGTCTGCGTCCGGCCCCAGCGGTCGGCCATCTGCCCGCCGACAATGCTGCCCGCGATGTTGGCGGCGAAGGTGAGCGCGGAAAGGCCGAGCGCCGTTGCGGCCGCTGCAGCGCTGTCTACGCCGTGCAGCATCAGGGCTGCGGTGAGAAATGCCGGCATCCACGCCCACAGGCCGAGCAACTCCCAGTTGTGGAACGAGTAAGCGGCGATGGAAAGCATGCCCTTGCGATTGCCGAAGACGGCAGAAAGCGCGGCCAGCGCCGGCTCGCCGGCGGGCCGGGGATGAACCCGGTTCGGCGTATCGCGCAGAAGCTGAATACCGAGCAGCCACGACAGAACGGGCATCACCGCAAGCACGCCGAGCGCGCCGCGCCAGTCGGTGAAGCGCAGGGCAACGCCTGCGACACCGAGGCAGACCGCATAGCCGGCGCTGGAAGCGGCGATCAGGTACCCCATCGCCCGTCCGCGCCGCACGGTCGCCACGTTGTCGTTGATCAGGGCCAGCGCCGGCGTGTAGCTTCCGCCCGCGCACAGGCCGGTCAGCGCGTGCAGCCAGAGCGCGGACCAGAAACCGTCGGCGAACAGCACGAACAGAAACGGCGTGGTCCAGGCGGCAACGCCGGTCAGGATGTAGGCACGCTTGGCGCCGAAATGGTCGGCGATGAATCCGACGATGAAAAGCGAAACGAGATAGCCGAGATGGAAGGCAGCCTGGATCATTCCCGCCTCCTTGCCGGAGAGTCCCCAGGCCGCTTGCGTCAGCGGCAGCACGGCCGAATAAGCGACGAACCAGCTCGCGCCCAACGAACGGCTCGCGCACAGCGCCGCAAGCCAGCCGGCGGAACCAGGCACGAATCTCAAGCGGCCGCGCTCAGCCTGACAGGAATGCGCTTCGGCCCAAATGGCTTGCCGAACTTCTGGTAGCGCCCGGCCAGCATGCCGCCGCAATGACCGCAGGCGCCCTCATCGGTCAGGCGGTAGCTGCGGATCTCGTACCAGTCGCGCACCACCACCGCGTTCTCGCAGGTGGGGCAGTAGCTCGAGCCGCCCTCCTCGTCATGCACGTTGCCGGTGTAGACGTAGCGCAGGCCAGCGAGGCGTGCGATTTCGCGCGCGCGCGTCAGCGTCGCCGGCGGAGTGGGCCCGATGTCGGTCATCTTCCAATCCGGATGGAAAGCGGTGAAGTGCAACGGCACGTCGGGCCCCAGGTGCTGCCGGATCCATTTGCATTCGGCCTGCAGTTCCTCGTCCGAATCGTTCTTGCCGGGGATCAACAGTGTGGTGATCTCGGTCCAGACCCGAGTTTCCTTCACCAGGTACTCGAGGGTATCCAGCACCGGCTGCAGCCGGCCGCCGCAGGCCCGGTAATAGAAGTCATCGGTGAACGCCTTCAGGTCCACGTTCGCCGCGTCCATCTTCTCGTAGAACGCGCGCCGCGGCGCGTCGTGCATGTAGCCGGCGGTGACCGCGACCGCCTGCACGCCGCGCGCATGGCAGGCGTCGGCGATGTCCATCGCGTATTCGGCGAAGATCACCGGGTCGTTGTAGGTGAAGGCGACCGATTTGCAGTCCAACCTGATTGCCGCGTCCGCGATCGCCTCCGGCGCCGCCGCATCCATCAGCCGGTCCATTTCCTTCGACTTGGAGATGTCCCAGTTCTGGCAGAACTTGCAGGCGAGGTTGCAGCCGGCGGTTCCAAAGGACAGGATGCGGGTGCCGGGATAGAACTGGTTAAGCGGCTTTTTCTCCACCGGGTCCACGCAAAAGCCAGAGGAACGGCCGTAGGTGGTCAGCACCATCCGGCCGCCTTCCATCTTGCGCACGAAACACATGCCGCGCTGGCCTTCGTGCAGGCGACAGTCGCGCGGACAAAGGTCGCATTGGATGCGGCCGTCCGGCAAGCTGTGCCACCAGCGGGCGTCCGTTCCCATATTCAGACGAACTTGGTGACGCGGTAGCGCCAGAGCTTGCAGCGCATCAGCCGCGTATCGGCGGGCAGGCCCGCTTTCTTCACCAGTTCACTCAGGAACTGGCGCTTGTCCGGCAACCCCTCCCAGACCTGCGGCAGGTAGGTCGCGCGCTTGCCCTCGCTCTCGAGAATCAGGCCGTCCTCGCCGGCGCGGATCTGCGCCAGCAGATCGGCCTCGTCGGCGTAGCGGAGCGGCTTGGGCGCCGAGAGCAGCGATACCTCCACCGCGCAGCGCGGCCATTCGTCGCGCGTGAGCTTCGGGAAGCGCGGATCCTCGAAGGCTGCGGCGCGCGCATTCGAGGCGACGTCCTGGCCGAGCGAACGCGATGCCAACAGGCTGCCGACGCAGCCGCGCAACTGGCCACCAACGGAGAGGGTGACAAAAGTGGCGCCCGGCTGCAACAGCCAAGGCAGGTGGTTGCGCTTGACGGGCGTCGAGCTCAAACCGAGGCCGTTGGCGATCGCACCCTTCGCGATCTCGAGCAGCGTGCGCCCGGCGGCGTCGGATGCCGGGCCCTTCTCATCGAAAACGGCGAGCGAGGAATAGCCGACGACGCGCGCCTTGCCGCCCGCGGTGTCGCCGGAATTGCAGGCTGCAAGCGGCAGAACCGAAAGCTTCCTGTCGCGGCACAGGCTAAGAAAACCGTTCAGCGCGGTCGCGCCGCAGGCTTCGTCGTGATCAAGGTCGGTGGCGAGTTCCTGGATGCGCGCCAGCGTTGCGCCGTCGATGCGCTTCGCCTCGTCGTAGGCGTGGTAGTGGGACAGGTCGGTACTGATGACGATCAGCGTCTCCGGCCCGCCCCACAGGCGTTCCAGCACCTGCGCCACCTCTTGCGTGGTCGCGGCGCCCACCGACAGCGGCACCAGCGAGAACTCGCCCAGCACCTTCTGCAGGAACGGCAGCTGCACTTCCAGCGAGTGTTCCTGAGCATGCGCGGTGTCGCTGCGCACCACCTGCTTCAGGTCCGCGAGCGAGTGCAGCGCTTCCACGTCCAGCCGGATGGAACCAAGCGGCGTTTCAAAATACGATGACGATGGAATGGCCAGGCCCCTGCCGGCGACATAATGCGACGGCCCCAGCAGCACCACGCGCTTGACGACGCCGCGCGCCGCGGCGAGCTCATCGTAGGCGCGCGCCGCGATGGCGCCAGAATACATATAGCCGGCATGCGGCACGATCAGCGCCTTGGGAAAACCCAGCTTCGGCTCGAAATTCTCGACGCCATCCAGAAACTCGGCCACCTCGGTACTGAGCTGCGCCGCATTGCCCGGATAGAACATGCCGGCCACGGCGGCCGGGCGAATCGTATTGCCGGCGCCGGCGCTCACAGCCATTTCAGCACCCCGCGCAAGGCATGCACCACCGACTGCCGCCGCACGCTGGTGCGGCCGCCTTTGAAACGCCTGGTTTCGCTGCGCACACGCCGCCCCTGTGCCCAGGCGAAGCACACCATGCCAACCGGCTTGCCGGGCGCGCCGCCGCCAGGACCCGCGATGCCGGTGACCGCAAGCGAGAGGCCAGCGTGGCTGCGCTCGAGCGCACCGCGCGCCATCTCGCGCGCCGTCGCCTCACTGACCGCGCCATGGCGCAGCAGCGTTTTTCTCGACACGCCGAGCGCCTCGCGCTTGGCGGCGTTCGAGTAGGTGACATAGCCGCATTCAAACCATGCCGAAGACCCCGCCACCGAAGTGACTGCCTGCGCCACCCAGCCGCCGGTACAGGACTCGGCAGTCGCGAGGGTTTGGCCCTTCTTCTTCAGCGCCTTTCCCGTTTTCCGGGAAAGAAAAGCGAGCGTCATAGAAAAACCCGTTTCACGATGGCCAGCACCAGCAGCGTATACCCGGCGGCAAGGATGTCGTCGAACATCACGCCGAAGCCGCCCTTGAAGCGCATCTCCAGCTGCCGGATCGGCGGCGGCTTCACCACGTCGAAGGCGCGGAACAGGAAGAAGGCGGCCGCCTGCCACCAGGGATCGTCGGGCGCGATCGCGAGCACCAGCAGGAAAGCGACCACCTCATCCCAGCACATGGCGCCGTGATCCGAGACGCCCAGATTCCTGCCGGTGACGCCGCAGGCCCAGACGCCGATTGCATAAAGCACTGCCAGGCCGCCAAGCAGCACCAGCGGCTCGTAATCGCCCTGGATCAGCCACCAGAGCGGAAATGCGAGCAGCGTGCCCGCGGTGCCCGGCGCGAAGGGCGACAGGCCCGCGCCGAAGCCGAGCGCGATGAAATGCGCCGGATGGCTGAAGGTGAAGCGGACCGTCGGGCGCGCGATTCTCATGCGGCGAAGTGGTCGAAGCCGCGTCCGGGCGAGACCGGCGCCCCGTCCCTGCCGAGGATCTGCAGTTTCGGCTCGCCCTTCTGTATGGAACCGACGCGGGAGAGCGCAAGCCCAAGTTCCCGCGACAGCGCTTCGACCTCGGCGCGCTTCTCCTGCCGCGCGGTGAACACCAGTTCGTAGTCGTCGCCGCCGGAAAGTACTTGCTCGTGGTTCGCACCGTAGAATTTCGGCAGGCGTTCGTACTCGACCACTGCACCCACGGCGGAACGCTCGAGAATGTGCCCGAGATCCTGGGCGAAGCCATCGGACACGTCGATCGCCGAGTTGGCGATGCCGCACAGCCGCTCGCCCAGCTCGACGCGCGGCTCCGGTTGGTCCAGCCGCTGCACGGCGCCGGCGTTACCCGGCTGCGCGAGACCGAGCGCGGCGCCGCCCAGCTCTCCCGATACCCAGATGTCGTCACCGGGTGTGGCGCCGGCGCGAAACAACGCGAGGCCGTGCGGCACCTCGCCCAGAATGGTGACACAGACCGCGAGCGGCCCCCGTGTCGTATCGCCGCCGATCAGCTCGGCGCCGAAACGCTCCGCCAGCGCAAAAAAGCCTCGCGCGAAACCATCCAGCCACGCTTCATCGGCAGCTGGCAGCGCTAGCGCCAGAGTCGCCCAGCGCGGTGCGGCGCCCATCGCAGCCATGTCGGAAAGGTTTACCGCCAGCGACTTGTGTCCGAGCAGGCGCGCATCAGCGCCGGCGCGAAAGTGGCGGCCTTCGAGCAGGAGGTCCGTGGATACCGCGAGTTCCATGCCCGCACTGGGCCGCAGCAGCGCCGCGTCATCGCCCACGCCCAAAGCGGCGCTGCGCGCGGGCCTGTCGAAATATTTCCGGATCAGTTCAAATTCGGAGACCAAGGCCGTCAGACCGCCTGGCGTGCCCGCGCGATTTCCTCCGGGCGCAGCCCCGCCGCGAGCTTCTCCAGCACGCCGTTGACGAATTTGTGGCCGTCGGTGCCGCCGAAGCTCTTGCCAAGTTCGATCGCCTCGTTCAGCACCACCTTGAACGGAGTTTCGGGCCGCTCCGACAACTCGTAGGCGCCGATCAGCAGGATCACCCGCTCCACCGGCGACAGCGAGGCAAGGCTGCGGTCCAGGAAAGGCGTGATGCTTTTTTCGAGGGATTCATTCTTGCCGACCACTTCCGCGACCAGCTCGGCCGCGAATTTCTGGTCGCAGCGGTCCCAGCCTTCGAGCGTATGCGCGTACTCGTGCGCGTCGCCGCCCTGGATCCTCCAGGCATAGAGCGCCTGCAGCGCGATCTCTCTTGCGCGGTGCCTTGCGGACGCCTTTGCGTTCTTCAACGCCACTTTTGCGACAGCTCGTAGCGCAGGCCAGCCATCTCGATCGCCACGCGCACCGCTTCCGCGCCCTTCGCCTTGCGAGCGAGCGCCTGCTCCTCGGTGTCGACGGTGAGGATACCGTTGGCGACCGGCAGGCCGGACTCCAGCGACACTTCCATGATGCCGCGCGCCGATTCGTTGGAGACCACTTCGAAGTGGTAGGTGTCGCCGCGGATCACCGCGCCGATCGCGGCAAGCGCGTCAAAGCGGCCCGACTGCGCCATCCACTGCAACGCGAGCGGAATTTCCAGCGCACCGGCGACGGCGACGAATTCGGCCTCGGCGCCGGCCTTTTTCAGCTCGGCGCGCGCCGTTTCGAGAAGCGCGTTGCAGATCTCTTCGTTGAACCGGGAATGCACCACCCCGATCCGGGGCGCATTCATTTGCGCTCTCGCGTGGCGTAGCCGGTTACTTCAAGGCCGAAGCCGGCCATGCTCGGCATCTTGCGCGGCGCGGCCATCAGCCGCATCCTGCCGACGCCCAGATCGCGCAGGATCTGCGCGCCGATGCCGTAGGTGCGCAGGTCCATGCTGCGGCCCTGGCGCACCGGGCGGTTGCCGGCAAGCTGCGCCTGCAGCGCCTCGTCGGACTGCGAGCAGTTGAGCAGCACCATCACGCCGCGGCCCGCGCGCTGAATCTCGGCGAGCGTTTCGCCGACGCCCCAGGAATGGCTGCCATTGCCGGTGTCCAGCAGGTCCAGCACCGACAGCGGCTCGTGCACCCGCACCAGCGTTTCGTCCTTCGCGTTCACTTCACCAAGCGTCAACGCAAGGTGCATCGAGCCGGTCGGCAGGTCGCGGAAGGCGATAAGTTGGAAACGGCCCCAGGCGGTTTCGATGTCGCGCACTGAACTGCGCTGCACCATCGATTCGTTGCGGCTGCGGTATTCGATCAGTTCGGCGATGGTGCCGATCTTGAGCTTGTGCTCGGCGGCGAACTCCATCAGGTCCGGCAGCCGCGCCATGGTGCCATCCTCGCGCATGATTTCGCACAACACCGCCGCCGGCGTCAGGCCCGCAAGGCGGGCGAGGTCGCAGCAGGCCTCGGTGTGGCCGGCGCGCACCAGCACGCCGCCATCCTGCGCGATCAGCGGAAACACGTGCCCGGGCTGGACGATGTCGGAGGCAACAGCGCCCGCGGCGGAAGCCACGCGGATGGTAAGCGCGCGGTCGTGCGCCGAGATGCCGGTGGCGATGCCCTCGGCGGCTTCGATCGAGTTGGTGAAGTTGGTGCCGTGGCGCGAGCGGTTCTCGCTCACCATCGGCTTCAGTCCCAGTCGCGCGGCATGGGACTGGGGAATCGGCATGCAGATCAGGCCGCGGCCGTGCGTGGCGAGAAAGTTGACCTTCTCGGGCGTGACGAAATCCGCCGCGAAGAACAGGTCGCCCTCGTTCTCGCGGTCTTCATCGTCCACCAGCACGACGATGCGGCCGGCGCGGATTTCCGCGATGATCTCGGTGACCGGGCTCAGGGCGGCGCTTTCGCGTTTCATAGCGGGATTATAGAAAGAAAAGGGGCCCGCAGGCCCCTTTTGCATGGCGATGCAGAAAGACTACTTCTGGGCCCCGGCCTCGCCTTCGGCCCCGCCGGCGCGCTCGCCGGTTTTGTCGCCGAGCTTCTCCCGGATGCGGGCGCTCTTGCCCGAGCGCTCGCGCAGGTAATAGAGTTTCGAGCGGCGCACTTCGCCCTTGCGCTTCACCTCGATGCCGGCGATCAGCGGCGAATAGGTCTGGAAGGTGCGCTCGACGCCCTCGCCCGAGGAGATCTTGCGTACGATGAACGCGGAGCGCAGGCCGCGGTTGCGCCTGGCGATCACCACGCCTTCGAAGGCCTGCTCGCGCTTCTTGTCGCCCTCAACCACGTTGACGCGCACGATCACGGTGTCGCCCGGAGAGAACTCCGGCACCGACTTCTTCATGCGCTGCATCTCTTCCTGCTCGAGCTTCTGGATCAGGTTCATTTTCAGCTTTCTCCACTTTCCCGCTGGAATTCTTCCAGCAACGTTCGTTCGTCTTCGCTCAGCTTCCTCGCTGCCAGGAGGTCAGGCCTCCGCTGCCAGGTCCTTCCCAGCGCCTGCTTTAACCGCCAGCGCCGGATATTCTCGTGATGCCCGGACATCAGCACGCTCGGAACCTGCGCCGTCACCTTCTCGCCCGCGCCTTCCGGCCAAATCTCGGGGCGCGTGTACTGCGGGCAATCGAGCAGTCCCTGCACGAAGGACTCTTCGATTGCCGATTGCTCACCGCCGAGCGCGCCCGGAATCTGGCGCACCACCGCGTCGATCGTTGCCATGGCGGCGATTTCGCCGCCGGAGAGCACGTAATCCCCGATCGACAGCTCTTCATCCACCCGGCGCCGGATCAACCGCTCATCCACGCCTTCATACCTGCCGCACAACAGCGTCACAGCTTCCCTGCCCGCCAGCTCCATCACTTTTTCGTGATCGAGCCGTTTTCCCTGCGGCGAGAGGTAGATCACCCTGCCTCCGCCTGCTTCCCTTGCAGCATCCAGCGCCTTCTCCAGCGGCTCGGCCAGCATCAGCATGCCGGGTCCGCCGCCGTACGGCCGGTCATCGACCGTCCGGTAATTGTCCTTGGTGAAATCGCGCGGGTTCCACAACCCGAGCGACCAAAGCCCCGTTTCCAGCGCCCGCCCGCTGATGCCGCTGTGCGTCACCGCCGCGAACATCTCCGGGAACAATGTCACCACATGAAAGCGGATCACCAGTCCGCCTGCCATTCAACTTCGATCCGCCTTTTCTGCAGATCGACCTGCTTTATGTAGGCCGGGACGAAAGGCAGCAATCTCGTCCTCTCCCCGGCTACTTCCATTACGTCGTGCGCACCGTTGGACGACATCTGCTTCACCACGCCCAGTACCACGCCTTGCTCATTCACCACTTCCAGCCCGACCAGGTCGGACCAGTAGTAGCGTCCTTCGCCCGCCTGCGGCCGCGGTATCGACACCGCCCTGCCCTTCAAGGCCTTCGCCAGCTCGGGGTTGTCGATGCCCTCGAGCTTCGCCAGCAGCGTGCCGGAATGGATCTTGGTTTCCCGCACCGGGTACGCCGTGCCTGCCAGCCACCACGTCCGCTGACCGGCCAGCAGCTCCGGCTCGTCCACCACCACCCTGAGCCAGCCGCGCACGCCGTAGGATCCGGCGACGCGCCCGTACTCGATCAAATCCTCAGGCGGCTTTTTTAGCCTTGCCAAACTGCTTGACCAGCCGCACCACGGTCGACGAAGGCTGCGCACCCTTGCCTTCCCAGTACTTGATGCGCTCCACGTTGACGCGCAGCGCCTCGCGGCCCGCGGGCGCCTTCGGGTCGTAGAAGCCGACGCGCTCGATGAATCGGCCCGTCGCCGCTTTGCGCGAATCGGCCACCACCAGATGATAGAAAGGCCGCTTGTTCGCGCCGCCCCTTGCCAGTCGAATCACCACCATGAAATTTTTCCTCTGACCTGCGAAAGGGAGCGGATTATACGCACGAATCCAGGCTGCGGGGTTATTAAAGTAAAGGGAACAAAGTTACCTTATAATATCCCCATGCCAACCATTCGGGTCGACCAGGACGTATTCGAAGGGCTGCAGAAGCTCGCGCAGCCCTTTGTCGACTCGCCCGGCATGGTGATCCGGCGCCTGCTCGAGGACGCGGGCGCGCTGAAAGTCCTATCGAAGCTGCCCGTGCCTGCTTCGGCAGGCGGGCTGACGCCGCAGTCCGTCTACGAACAGTACCTGCTTCACCTCCTGCTGAAGGAATTCGCGGGCAAGGGCCACAAGCGCGATGTCACCCACGCCATCGTCAAGCGGATGATGAAGGACGGCTACATCGGTGCCGCCGACCAGGAACTGGTCAGCACCGGCGAGACCAAGGCGGAGAACACCATCACCTGGGCGCGCAATGCGCTCAAGAGCCGCGGCCATATCAGTCGGGCATCGCAGCGTGGGATCTGGGAACTGACTGCGGAAGGCCGCGACGCAGCCGGCAAGCACGTGTTGCCCAAACCGGCACGGGCCTAGGACTCGCGGTCTTTCTGCACCTCGCCCGCCTTGGGCGGCTTCTTCTTCGGCCAGAAATAATCCACCAGCCAGTAGCCGATCAGGAAGAAGACGACGATCGCTATTAATTCATAGCCGTCCATGGCCGGCCTCCGGAGCGAGTTGGCGCTTGAGATCGGCGAGACGGTGGTGGCGCTCGTCGTTTTCTTCGAGTTCCTGCATGGCTTCTGCGACTTGCGCCGCGAGATCGGCGCGCGCGCGTTCCCGGCCGCGCTCGGGGAGCAGCAGGATGGCTTCGCGCGCGTCCATGGCGACATCAAACGCGAGGCCAGCCTTTCGCAGGGCGTTCACCGACAACGGCAGGCAGGCGAGCCAGCCGAATCCGAGTCCAATCAGCGGATGGGTGGCGATGCGCGCGCCGCGCAGGCGCCACCAGATAAGCGCGAGCAGCGCGATCGCGTTCACGTAGGCGAGCACTAGAGCGGCGAAGAACGGCCAGCCCGGCGCGCGATAAAGGCAATAGGGAAGCGCAACGAAGACCAGGAGCAACTGGAGTCCGCCCAGCGCCGATAGCGGTCCCAGCGCCCGCGCCGCTTCAGTAGCTTTCACATTCGAAGCAGCGGCAAACAAGGGCAAGGTCCGGAACACGGGAATGAAAGGTGTCAGCGGATTGAACAGCGCGACCACCTTGCCGCGCACCTGGTAGTGCTGCGAACCGAACGACAACGCGTTGCGCGACCAGAGCGCCTGGCCGCGATCAAGCAGCACCACGCAATCAATCAGATAAATCGCCGCGGCAACCGCGACCAGGGTTGCCTCCCCGCTCACTGCTGGCCCGGGGAAGGCGGTGGGGGTTCTTTTCGGCCGAAGAGACGCTTGATCAACGTCCAGCCTCCGGCGGCGAGGCCGGCGAGGATCACCCAGATGTACTTGCCGAGGATCTTGAACCAGCCCGCCTTCGCAGCGGCCGCAGCGGCGCCTCCGAGCACCAGCGCGCCAAGGCCGTACTCGGCGATCCGGTCGCCGGATTTGAACTCGGCGTACTTCTCGCCGGCGGCGAACTCATAGCCGTCGAGCGCGACGTTGAAAGCCCTCATGTCCTCGGTCAGGGTTTGCGGCGAAGACACCAGCACCGCACTCATCACGCCGGTACGGCCGAGCAGACGGCTGGTGTAGTTGACATGCATGCCGCCCTTTTCGTCGCGCAGCCGCATGCCCCACTCCAGCCGCTTGGTGCCGGCGTCGTAGTGCGGCGGTACGTGCCAGCCGTCGATGTAGATCGGCTCCATGCCGAGGCGCTTGCGCTCTTCGTTGCCGGGGCCGTCGCTCTTCTTCAGCGTGTCGAGCAGCGCGTCGGCGTCGATCTTCTCGTCATCCTTGACGTAGCCGACCGGCTCGAACGAGAACACCGCGAACCAGTCGAGGTTGGCCGGCGCGATCATGTAGTGGTTGTCGCGCGGCGGGTTGCCCATCAGCTCGAGGAAGCGGCGCGTGTTCCTGTCGTCGAGGAAGGCATAGCCCGGCGGGATGCGGATCTTCGCGCGCGCGCCGATCGCGCCCTCGCCTGGGCCTTTCTGCCAGGCGAGCTTCTGCAGCTCCTGCATGATGTTCAAGGGATCGCGCTGCGCCTGCGCGAATCCCGGAACGAGCAGCGCAACCAGTGCAAGTATGCGTAGTAGTGCCATCATCGCCTTCAGCGCATACCCGGCAGCATGCCCTTCATGTTCTTCATCATGCGCTGCAGGTTGCCGCCCTTCATCATTTTCATCATCTGCTGCATCTGCTCGAACTGCTTGAGCAGCCGGTTCACTTCCTGCACCTGCACCCCCGCGCCGGCGGCGATGCGGCGCTTGCGCGTGGCCTTGATGATTTCGGGGTGGGAGCGCTCCTTCTTCGTCATCGAGTTGATGATGCCCTCGATGCGCGCGAACTTTTTCGTATCGTTCAGTTGAGCGGGGTCGATCTGGCCGGCGAGTTGCGCCGGCAGCTTGTCCATCAACGATGCCATGCCGCCCATCTTGGTCATCTGCTGCAGCTGCTCCTTGAAATCCTCCAGGTCGAAACCCTTGCCCTTGCGCAGCTTGTCGGCGAGCTTCTGCGCCTGCCCGGCATCGACTTGCTTGTGCGCCTCCTCGATCAGCGAAAGGATGTCGCCCATGCCGAGGATGCGCGAGGCCATGCGCTCGGGATGGAAGGGCTCCAGGCCAGCCAGCTTCTCGCCGGTACCGGCGAACTTGATCGGCTTGCCGGTGACGTAACGCACCGACAGCGCCGCGCCGCCGCGCGAATCGCCGTCGAGCTTGGTGAGCACGATGCCCGTGAGCGGCAGCCGCTCGCTGAATGCCTTGGCGACGTTGACCGCGTCCTGGCCCTGCATCGCGTCCACCACGAACAATGTCTCGACAGGCTTGAGCGCCGCATGCAGCGCCGCGATTTCCTGCATCATCGGCTCGTCAATCGCCAGGCGGCCCGCGGTGTCGACGATGACGACGTCGCAATAGTGGCTGCGGGCGTAGTCGATGGCGCCGCCCGCAATCTCCACGGGTTTCTGGGTCGAATTTGATGCAAAAAAATCCACTCCGGCCTGCGCGGCGACGGTCCTCAGTTGCTCGATGGCCGCCGGCCGGTACACATCGCAGGAGACCACCAGTATTTTTTTCTTCTGTTCCTTGAGCAGCAGCGCGAGTTTGCCGACGGTGGTCGTCTTACCCGCGCCCTGCAAGCCGGCCATCAGGATCACCGCCGGTGGCGCGACCGCGAGATCAAGCCCCGCGTTCGCCTCGCCCATCAACTGCGCCAGTTCGCGATGCACCACGCCGACCAGCGCCTGGCCAGGCGTCAGGCTGCCGATCACCTCCTGGCCGAGCGCCGCTTCGCGCACCTTCTCAATGAAGTGCTTCACCACCGGCAGCGCGACGTCGGCCTCGAGCAGTGCGACGCGGACTTCGCGCAGCGCATCCTGCACATTCGCTTCGGTGAGGCGCGCCTCGCCGCGGATCGTCTTGACGATCTTCGCGAGGCGTGAGGTCAGGTTATCGAGCATGGGGTGTTAAACTGAATCCGTGCCCGACATTGTAATTCACGTCGTCGCGAGCGCTCTCTACGCCGCGCTCGCCCTGCACTTCTGGAACACGCGTTGGCGCAAGAGCGAGCGCGCCGAGGACGGCCTGCGCGAGGGTCTGCGTTCGGGTTTGCGGGCATGGGAGCGCGCCGCGATCCTGATGCCGCTCGCGCTGCACGGCGGGCTGCTTTACGCCGAAGTGTTCGCGCGCAGCGACCTTCGCTTCGGCTTCGCCTACGCGCTGTCGGCGATGCTGTGGCTGGCGGTGCTGTTCTACTGGTTGGAGAGCTTTCTCTACGACCTTGATGCGATGCAGCCGCCGGCGCTCGCGCTGGCCGCGCTCACCGTGCCGCTGCCGGCGCTGTTTCCCGGCAGCGTCGTGCTCGGCGCCTACGCCGCCTCGATCGAATTTCGCCTGCACCTGGTGCTGGCGATGCTCGCCTACAGCCTGTTCACCATTGCCATCCTGCATGCGGTGCTGATGGCGGTGGCCGAGCGGCGCCTGCATCGCAAGGGCGGCGGCGCCGGCACGCTGTTCGCGGCGCTGCCGCCGCTGCTGACCCTCGAGCGCCTGCTGTTCCGCCTGATCGGCGCCGCGTTCCTGCTGCTGACGCTGACGCTCGCCACCGGCATCGCCTTCTCCGAAACGCTGTTCGGCCGCGCGCTGCGCTTCGACCACAAGACGGTGTTCGCGGTGCTGTCCTGGATGACTTTCGGCGTGCTGCTGGCCGGCCGCTGGCTGTACGGTTGGCGCGGGCGCACCGCGCTGCGCTGGACGCTGACCGGCTTCGTGCTGCTGATTCTCGCCTACGTCGGCAGCCGCTTCGTGCTCGAAGTCATCCTCGGCCGGGCCTGACCGCGCGTGGATGAAATTCCGCTCAGCTGGGCGTTCAGCGCACTGTTCGCGATGCTGGTGCTGTCGGCGTACTTCTCGATTGCCGAAACGGCGATGATGGCGATCAACCGTTATCGCCTCAAGCACCTCGTAAGTGAGGGCCACGGCGGGGCGATCCGGGTCGCCGACCTGCTGAAGCACACCGACCGGCTGCTGGGGGGCATCCTGATCGGCAACACGCTCGCCATCACCGTGGCGACCACCATCGCCAGCCTGATCACGGTGCGGCTGTTCGGCGAGGAAAACAGGATTGCCTATTTCATCAGCCCCATCGTCGTCGGCTTCCTGGTTATCGTGTTCTCCGAGATCACACCGAAGGTGATCGGCGCAACCTACCCCGAGCGCACCGCGCTGCTGCTCTCCTTCCCGCTCCAGTTCACGCTGCGGGCGCTCGACATGCCGGCCTGGTTCGTGAACCTCTTCGTGCGGCCGCTGCTCTGGATGCTGCGCGTGCGCTCGGACGAAAACGCGGAGGCGCCGACCCTCTCGCCCCAGGAGATCCGCACGCTGGTGCTCGAATCATCCCACTTCATGCCGAAAAAGCACCACTCGATCCTGTTGAACCTGTTCGATGTCGCGGAGATCAGCGTGCAGGACGTGATGGTGCCGCGCGCGAAAATCGAGGCGATACGCCTGGACGAGGACATGGAGACGATCGCGCGCCAGCTCACCACCAGCTATCACCGCGAGCTGCCGGTGTTCAGCGGCTCCGGCGACGAAGTGGCCGGCGTGCTTAACCTGCGCAAGGTGCTGGGCCTCGTCTTCTCCGGCGCGCTCGACCGCAAGGCGATCGAGGACCTGCTGGATGAGCCCTACTTCGTGCCCGCCGGCACCCCGGCCATCGCGCAGCTGCAGTACTTCCAGGAAAAGCGCGAGCGCATCGGCCTGGTGGTGGACGAATACGGCGAGCTGATGGGCCTGGTGACGCTCGAGGGCATCATGGAAGAGATCATCGGCAAGTTCACCACCTCGCTGCCCTTGGCGAATCCGGCCTTGTCCTGGGACGAGGACGGCGCCGCAGCGGCCGACGGCGCGATGCCGGTGCGCGAGGTGAACCGCGCGCTGGGGCTCTCGCTGCCCACCGACGGGCCGAAGACGCTGAATGGCCTGATCCTTGAGCAGCTGCAGGCCATCCCGGAAGCCAACGTGTCGCTCAAGATCGCCGGGGTGCCGATCGAAATCCTCAGCACCCAGGGCCGTGCGGTGAAGTCGCTGCGCCTGTTCCGGCCCCGCGAAGACCCCCCCGCCCAAGCCACTTGAGACGTGATTTCTTTCATTTGGCCAAGTCTTTGACTCGGCGCTAGAATCCGGGTTCGCCCGAAGTACGGGCAGGGAGCGGAACATGGCCACAGCGGCAGCAGCGAAAGGCGGACCCAAAGAGATCACCTGGCTTTGGGAAGGCAAGGACAAGGCCGGCAAGACGGTGCGCGGCGAGATGCGCGCCGCGGGCGAGAACATGGTCCAGGCCTCACTGCGCCGCCAGGGCGTCACGGTCTCCAAGGTCAAGAAGCAGAAGCGCGGCGGCGGCGGCAGCGTTTCTGAAAAGGACGTGGCCCTGTTCACGCGCCAGATGGCGACCATGATGAAGGCGGGCGTTCCGCTGTTGCAGGCCTTCGACATTGTCAGCAAGGGCGCCGAAAACCCTGCCGTGGCCAGGCTGCTGATCGATATCAAGACGGAAGTCGAAACGGGCGCGTCCCTCGCGCAGGCGTTCCGCAAATATCCGCTGCAATTCGACGCGCTGTACTGCAACCTGGTGGGCGCGGGCGAAGCGGCCGGTATTCTGGAACAGCTGCTCGACCGGCTTGCGATCTACAAGGAAAAGACCCTCGCCATCAAGTCGAAGATCAAGTCGGCGCTGTTCTACCCGGTGTCGATCGTGGCGGTGGCGATAATCATCACCGCGGTGATCATGATTTTCGTGATCCCGGCGTTCAAGAGCGTGTTCTCGAGCTTCGGCGCCGACCTGCCGACGCCGACGCTGATCGTGATGGGAATTTCAGACTGGTTCGTCGGCAACTGGTACATCGTCTTTCCGGCGATGGGCGGCGGGATCTACGGCTTCCTCGAAGCCTGGAAACGCTCCCTGGCGGTTCAGATCTTCATGGACCGCCTGAGCCTGAAGGTGCCGGTATTCGGCTCGCTGCTCAGAAAGGCGTCAATCGCGCGCTGGACGCGCACACTGTCGACGATGTTCGCTGCCGGCGTGCCGCTGGTCGAAGCGCTCGATTCGGTGGGCGGGGCCTCGGGCAACTACGTCTACCTGCAAGCGACCGTCAAGATCAAGAACGAAGTTTCGACCGGCACCTCGCTCACGGTGGCGATGCAGAATTCCGAAGTATTCCCGTCGATGGTGATCCAGATGTGCATGATCGGCGAGGAAACCGGCGCGCTGGACGCGATGCTCGGCAAGGTTGCCGACTTCTTCGAGGCCGAGGTGGACGACGCGGTGGAAGCGCTGTCCTCGCTGATGGAGCCGATCATCATGGTGGTGCTCGGCACGCTGATCGGCGGCATGGTGGTGGCGATGTACCTGCCGATTTTCAAGCTCGGCGGCGCCGTCTAAGCTCCGTTGTCGATCTCGGACCTGGGCTGGCTAGCGCAGCCGGCCGTTTTTCCCTGGGCCGCGCTGGCGCTGGGCCTGTGCATCGGCTCGTTCCTGAACGTTGTGATCCATCGCCTGCCGAAAATGATGGAACGCGCCTGGCGCGCCGATTGCGCCGAACTCGCCGGTCAGGCGCTGCCGGAAGAACCGCCTTACAACCTGGTCTCGCCGCGTTCGGCCTGCCCGGGCTGCGGCCGCGGCATCCGCGCGGCAGAAAACATCCCGTTGCTGAGCTGGCTGGCGCTGCGCGGCAAATGCGCCGGCTGCGGCATGCGCATCAGCGCGCGCTATCCCATGGTCGAACTGCTGGCGGGCGCCGGCGCGGCATGCTCGGCCTGGCACTTCGGCTTTGGCGGCGCGGCGCTGGCAGGGATGCTCTTCATCTGGTGCACGCTGGCGCTGGCGTTCATCGACCACGCCACCGGCTACCTGCTCGACGACATCACGCTGCCGCTGCTCTGGGCGGGGCTGCTGTTCAACCTCTGGGGTACCTTCGTGCCGCTGTCCGAGGCTGTCATCGGCGCCGTCGCAGGCTACCTGTCGCTCTGGTCCATCTACTGGGTCTACAAGCTGCTGACCGGCAAGGAAGGCATGGGCTACGGCGACTTCAAGATGAACGCCGCGATCGGCGCCTTTTTCGGCTGGAGGATGCTGCCGCTGGTGATCCTGGTGTCTTCGGTGGTGGGCCTCCTGTTCGGCGTGCTGCAAATGGTCGCCTCGAAACGCGGCTGGGACGGCGCATTTCGCTTCCACTTCGGCCCGTACCTCGCGCTCGGCGCGATCATCGCCATGTTCTGGGGTGGACCGATCATGCGCTGGTATCTCTACCCCTGATCCCATGCGCTTGGTGGTCGGGCTTACGGGCGGCATCGGCAGCGGCAAGAGCGCCGCGGCGGACGCATTTGGCGAGCTTGGCGCGAGGGTCGTGGACACCGATGCCATCGCCCATGAACTCACCGGGGTAGCCGGCGCCGCGATACCAGAAATTGCGCTGCAATTCGGCAAAGCCTTCATCGATGCCACGGGCGCAATGGACCGCAAGCGCATGCGCGATCTGGTCTTCAGTGACGCCAAGGAAAAGCAGCGCCTGGAGGCGCTGCTGCACCCGATGATCCGCGCCGAATCGCAGCGCCGGATCGAAAGCGCATTTGCCACCCGATCGGCTCCCTACGTAATTAACGTAGTGCCGCTGCTTGTCGAATCCCCGGGCTACCGGGAGCGGGTGGCGCGGGTACTGGTGGTGGACTGCCCCGAGGCCCTGCAGATCAGCCGGGTGCAGCAACGTAGCGGCCTGCCGGAGGGGGAGGTCCGGCGCATCATGGCCACCCAAATACAGAGGGAAAAAAGACTGGCCGCCGCCGACGACGTAATCGACAATTCCGGCCCCATTGCGGCACTGCAACAACAGGTCCGCAAGCTGCACGAAAAGTACCTCGCGCTGGCGCAAGCCTAGAAGTCAATTTGTGTTGCGCGCGTAAATCACTCAGAATTCGAGCAATTTCGCCCTCGGCGAGGCTGGCCTGGCCGCAATAACGTATGAATACCCGCTCAACGAGCGCATCCGGACCCTGCTGCGGCTGGAGGATCTGTTCGAGCGCTCGCG
>JANXUV010000050.1 GCA_025356085.1 Betaproteobacteria bacterium | reverse complement strand
CCTGCAGGGCTTCCTGACCGGCAAGCCGGTGGATTCGGAAACCGCGTCGAAGGACTACGTCTAGATCGACCGGCCTTTTTTCTCTTTCAACAGTTCTTCCGCACTTTCTATGTTCTCCTCGACGCCTTCCATGTTCGGATTGACGGCCAGCGCGCGACGCCAATAGAGGATTGCTTTTTCATACTGTTCCAGCCGGGTGTAGATCTGGCCGTAGCCCGATAGCGCGCCGAAGTGATTGGGATTGCGCTTCATCACCTCGTCGCAGTCCGCGAGCGAACGCCGGTAGTCCCCGGCCAGGTAGTAGACCGTGGCGCGCTTGTTCCAGCCTTCGGCGAAGCCGGGCTTGCGGCGGATGATTTCGCCGAAGGTGGCGATCGCCTCGTCGAGCCGGGCCGACTGCATCTGCTCGATGCCCGCGGCCATCAGCCGGTCGATGCCGGCGTCGCCCGAACGGCTCCAGAGCAGCCACAGGGCCTGTTCGGCGAGGGTGCGCACCAGGTCGACCTCGTCCCGCAGGCGCTCGATCAGCAGCGTTTGGTCCGCCATGCGGCCATGGGCGGCGACCCAGGCGACGGCTTCGACGCGGGCCACCGGGTCGGAGTGTTTCAATCCGGCGACAGCCTCAGCGTGACTTTTTACCTGGGGGAATGCGGCGGGCGCGGCGCATGTTAACGTAGTGACAAGCACCAATCCACGGAGAAACCCATGAAGAAACCTCTGATCCACGCCCTGATGATAGCTGCCTTCGCGGCGCCCGCGTTCGCCATGGACACCCCCAAGCCCGATCCGAAGGATCCGGACAAAGACAAGAAGAGCGCGACGGCGGTGCAACCCCTCGATCAGGCGCGGGCGGCGATCGCGCGGCAGGACTGGGCGGGCGCGCAGGCCTTCGCGCGCACCGCGGTCGAGCGCAATCCGCAGAGCGCCGATGCGCACAACCTCTATGCGTACTCGATGCGCAGGGGCCCGGCCCCGCAGATGGAACTGGTGTTCCGCCACTACAACGAGGCGCTGCGCATCGATCCCCAGCACCTCGCCGCGCGCGAGTACCTGGGCGAGGCCTACCTGATGACGGGCAACGTCGCCAAGGCGAAGGACCTGCTCGCCGAACTCGACCGGCTGTGCAAGGCCGGCTGCGTGGAGCAGGCCGAGCTGAAGCGCTCCATTTCAACTTTCGAGCGCCAGCACGCCGCGAAGTAAGTTATCGTCCGGGGGAGTGAAAGCTCCCCCGAATTTCGTCTTCATCCTGGCCGACGACCTCGGCTACGCCGATCTAGGCTGTTACGGCGGAAGACCCGCTGCGGGCGGCGGACCCGCCAGTTGCTCTCCCGCGCTCGACCGCCTCGCGCGCGAGGGGCTGCGCTTCACGCAGGGCTACGCCAACTCCTCGGTCTGCTCGCCGACGCGCTTCGCGCTGATGACCGGCCGCTGGCAGCATCGGCTGCGCGGCGGCGCCGACGAGCCGATCCGCAGCACCGCCCGGGGCGACGCCTCGCTCGGCCTGCCGCCGGCGCACCCGACGCTGCCCTCCCTGCTGCGCGACGCCGGCTACGCGACCGCCCTGACGGGGAAATGGCATCTCGGCTACCCGCCGCACTTCGGGCCGCGCAAGAGCGGCTACCAGGAATTCTGGGGCGCGCTCTCGGGCGGCATGGATTACTTCTCGCACCGGGATACGGCGGGCAACCACGACCTCTACGAGAATGAGACCGAAATCCACGCCAAGGGCTACCTGACCGACCTCATTTCGGACCGCGCGGTCGCCTTCGTCGAAAGAAAAAGAAAGGAGCCGTTCCTTCTCTCGGTGCACTACAACGCGCCGCACTGGCCCTGGCTCACTCGCGAGGACGAGGCCGAATCGAAGCGCATCAGCAAGATTTTCCACTTCGACGGCGGCTCGGTGGCGACCTACCGCACCATGATCCGCCAGATGGACGAGGGAATCGGCCGGATTCTGGCTGCATTGAAAAAAATGAAACTGGGAAAAAATACGCTGGTCGTTTTCACCAGCGACAATGGCGGCGAGCGGTTTTCCGACACCTGGCCGCTGGTCGGCAAGAAGATGGACCTGCTCGAAGGCGGTATCCGCGTGCCCTACATCGTGCGCTGGCCGGCGCAGGTGAAGGCGGGCGGCGTCACCGGCCAGCAGGCGATCACCATGGACTGGGTCGCGACGTTCCTGGACGCCGCGGGGGTGAAACCCCATGCGGACTACCCGCTCGACGGCAGGAGCCTGCTGAAAGTCCTGCAAAATCCGAAGCAGACTTTCGCGCGGGAGCTTTACTGGAAGATGCTGTTCCGCGACCAGAAAGCGCTGCGCTCGGGCGACTGGAAGTATTTCTCGGTCGAGGGCAACGAGTTCCTCTACAACCTCGGCCAAGACGAGCGCGAGCGCGCCAACTGGGCCAAGCGCGAGCCGAAGCGGCTTGAATCGCTGCGCGCGAAATACCAGGCCTGGGACGACGCGCTGCCGAAGCACCCGGACGCGGCGTATTCGGTGCCGGCCAGCAAGGCCGACCTCGCCACGCCGGCCAGCTAGCGGCTATTTTTGGCCGGCGCGGAACGCCCACGCGCACAAGCCGCCGGCGACGACCGTGGCGACCCAGGACGCCCCCACCGGCACGTCGAAGCCCGCGATCACCACCGGCCATTGGCTCACGGCCCGCACGGCCTGCAGCACTGCCACGACACCGAAGATGACACCGGAAACGAAGACATATTTGCCCGCCATTGGATCCTCCTAATCAAGTAATCGAAAGGACTGGTGACATTGTGCGGCCTGACGCATGCACCGATATTTCACTTGCGACGGCGAGATCTTGTCGAGGTTCGCCGCCATGCGGCATGGCGCCCTGGCGCGTCGGCTTGCGGCGAGGGG
>JANXUV010000250.1 GCA_025356085.1 Betaproteobacteria bacterium | reverse complement strand
AGCATGTTCTACAACGTGCGCTCGGTGGTGGGCAACATCGACATCCTGGTCAACAACGCCGGCATCACGCGCGACTCGGTGTTCAAGCGCATGACCGAGCGCGACTGGAACGAGGTGATCAACACCAATCTCAACAGCGTGTTCAACGTCACGCGCCAGGTGATCGACGGCATGACCGAACGCGGCTGGGGGCGCATCATAAACATTTCTTCCGTGAACGCCATCAAGGGCCAATTCGGCCAGACCAACTACTCGGCGGCAAAAGCCGGCATGGCAGGGTTTTCAAAAGCGCTGGCGCAAGAAGTGGTGAAAAAGGGCGTCACGGTGAACACGGTGTCGCCGGGCTACGTCGAGACCGACCTGGTGATGGCGATCCGCGCAGAAGTGCGTGAGCAGATCATCGCGTCGATCCCGATGGGGCGCCTGGCGCAGCCCGAAGAGGTCGCGGCGGTGGTCGCGTTCCTGGCGTCGGAAGAAGCGGGCTACATCACCGGTGCGAACATTTCCGTCAACGGCGGCATGCACATGATGTAGTAGACTGATTCGGAACCTTGGGGGAGGGAAAAGATGGCGAATAAAGTGGCGGTGGTAACCGGCGGCATGGGCGGGCTGGGCGAATCCATCACGACCAAGATGGCGGACGCGGGTTACCAGGTGGTGGTCACCTATTCGCCTTCGAACACCAAATACAAGTCGTGGCTGGACGAGATGAAAGGCAAGGGCTACAGTTTTTCGGCCTACCCGGTGGACGTGGTGTCGTATGAAGACAGCGCGGCGAAATGCGCGCAGATCCGCAAGGACTGCGGCGAGATCGACATCCTGGTGAACAACGCCGGCATCACGCGCGATATGACCTTCAAGAAGATGGGCAAGGCGGACTGGGACGCGGTGATGCGCACCAACCTGGATTCCTGCTTCAACATGACCAAGCAGGTGATGGACGGGATGGTCGAGCGCGGCTGGGGCCGCGTCATTAACGTCGCCTCGGTCAACGGGCAGAAGGGCGCTTTCGGCCAGACCAATTATTCGGCGGCCAAGGCCGGCATCCATGGTTTCACCAAAGCGCTGGCGCTCGAAGTCGCCAAGAAAGGCGTGACCATCAACACCATTTCGCCGGGCTATATCGGCACCAAAATGGTGACCGCGATCCCGAAGGAAATTCTTGATTCCAAGATCCTTCCGCAAATCCCCGTCGGTCGCCTCGGCAAGCCCGAGGAAATCGCCGGCCTGATCATCTATCTTTGTTCTGAAGAAGCCGCGTTCGTGACCGGGGCCAACATCTCGATCAACGGTGGCCAGCACATGTATTGATGTACTGAGGAGTAGACTTGCTCATGGCTGCCAATCCCGAAGAGAAAGTGGAACATCCGCAACGGCTGATCAAGAAGTACCCGAATCGCCGGCTCTACGACACCAAGACGTCGAGCTATATCACGCTCGCCGACGTCAAGCAGATGGTGCTGAAGAACGAGGATTTCCAGGTGCTCGACGCCAAGACCAGCGAGGACCTGTCGCGCCAGATCCTGTTGCAGATCATCCTCGACGAGGAATCGGGCGGTATGCCGATGTTCTCCTCCGACCTGCTGTCCCAGATGATACGTTCCTACGGCAGCGCGATGCAGGGCTTCATGGGTTCCTACCTGGAGAAGAATCTCGAGGGCTTCCAGCAGATGCAGAAGGCGCTGCAGGAGCAGTCGCAGAAGCTGTATGGCGACAACTCCAAGAGCTCGCAGGAGATCTGGGCCCAGTTCATGAACATGCAGGGCCCGGCGATGCAGGGCCTGATGCAGGCCTACATGGAGCAGAGCCAGAAGATGTTCGCGCAGTTCCAGGACCAGATGCAGAACCAGGCGCGCACCATGTTCACCGGCTTCCAGTTCCCGGGATTCCCTCCACAAGGCGGCCCGGATAAAAAGCCATAGGAAGGGGGACGGGGCCCCTTCCCCGTCCAAGGTCGGGTTCGTTTCTCTCGGCTGTCCCAAGGCACTTGTAGACTCGGAACGCATCCTCACCCAGCTCAGGGCCGAGGGCTATGTCACCGCGCCCGATTACGCCGGCGCCGACCTCATCATCGTCAACACCTGCGGCTTTATCGACGCCGCGGTCGAGGAATCGCTGGGCGCGATCGGCGAGGCGCTCGCCGAGAATGGCAAGGTAATCGTTACGGGGTGTTTGGGTTTCAAAAAAGATTTAATAAAAAAATCCCATCCCTCCGTGCTGGCGATCACCGGACCTCACGACACCCCTGGCGTGATGAAGGCGGTGCATGCTCATCTGCCCAAACCACACGATCCATTCACCGATCTGGTGCCACCCCAGGGCATAAAGCTCACGCCGAATCACTACGCTTACCTGAAGATTTCCGAGGGCTGCAACCATCGCTGCACCTTCTGCATCATCCCCTCCATGCGCGGCGACCTGGTGTCGCGTCCGATCGGCGAGGTGATGCACGAAGCGGAGAACCTGGTGAAGGCGGGCGTGAAGGAACTGCTTGTCATCTCCCAGGACACGAGCGCCTATGGAGTGGACGTCAAGTATCGAACGGGTTTTCACGGGGGGAAACCCGTCAAAACAAACCTTCAAAAACTTTGCGAAATCCTAGGTGAGCTCGGCGTGTGGGTTCGTTTGCACTATGTTTACCCATACCCGCACGTAGACCAGGTCATCCCTCTGATGGCCGAAGGAAAGATCCTGCCGTACCTCGACATCCCGTTCCAGCACGCCAGCCCGCGCATCCTCAAGCTGATGAAGCGCCCGGCGGCGGCGGAGAAGGTGCTTGCGCGCATCCGCGAGTGGCGCAAGGCTTGCCCTGACCTCACCATCCGCAGCACCTTCATCGCCGGTTTCCCGGGCGAGACCGAGGCCGAGTTCGAGGAGCTTCTGGCCTTCCTCAAAGAGGCGCAGCTGGACCGGGTGGGATGCTTTGCCTATTCGCCGGTGGACGGGGCAAAGGCGAACGAACTGCCGGATCCGGTGCCCGATAAAGTCCGCGAAGAACGGAAAATGCGCTTCATGGAGGTGCAGGCCGGCATCAGCAAGGCGAAGCTGAAGGCGAAAGTCGGCACCGTGCAGAAAGTCATTGTCGATGCGCCGGGCGTCGGCCGCTCGATGGCGGATGCGCCCGAGATCGACGGCATCGTGAAATTCAAGGGCGGCAAGACCGGGACATTCGAAACGGTGAAAATCGAGCGTTCGGACGCGCACGATCTCTTCGGTACGCTCAACTCTCTACGCTGACGCCTTTCCAGAAAGCGACGTAGCCTTTGACGTGCTTGGCGGCGTCCTTGGTCTCCGGGTAGTACCAGGCCGCGTCCTTGTTGGCTTTTCCGTCCACCACCACGTCGTAATAGCTCGCCGTGCCTTTCCATGGGCAGACGGTGTGGGTGTCGGAGGCCATCAGCAGGCCGCGCTCGACTTTGTCGGGAGGAAAGTAGACATTCCCCTCTACCATCTGCACTTCTCCCGCCTCGGCTTGCGCGATGATTTTTCCGTTCCAGGTGGCTTTGGGCATGCGCCGATTCTAGTTCAGGAGCGGTGCACCGTGAGGCGCTGGCGGGTCGCGAGGAACATTTCCGAGGCCACGATCACGCCCATGCCGGCGACCGACCAGCCGTCGGGCAGATGGCCGAACAACAGGAAGCCGAGCAGCACCGCCCAGATCATCATGGTGTAGGTATAGGGCGCGAGCAGCGTGGCGTTGGCGTAATCGTAGGCGCGGATCAGCAGGTAGTGGCCGATGGAGGCGAGCAGGCCGATGATGCCGAGCAGCGCCCAGTGCCAGACGGATTCCGGCGTCTTCCAGTGGAACGGCGCCACCAGCGAAAGCAGCACGGAGCCGACGATCGCGCCCCACACCAGCGACGTGAGCGGATGCTCGATGCCGGCGACCTTGCGGGTGAGGATCTGGTAGAGGGCGTTGCACGCCGCCATCGCCACCGGCAGCAGCGCGTACCAGGTGAACACCTCGGAGCCGGGGCGCACGATGATCAGCGCGCCGGCCAGGCCGACCAGGATCGCGAGCGCGCGCGACATTTCCAGCCGCTCGCCGAGCATCGGCACCGCCAGCACCGCGACGAAGAGGGGCAGCACGAAGCCGATGGCGGCGGCGTCGGCCAGCGGCAGCACCTTGAGCGAAGTGAAGTAGAGGAAGGTCGCGCTGGCGAGCAGCAGGCCGCGCGCGAGCTGGATGCCGGGCCGCACCGGCCGGATGCGCTTGAGCTCGCCACGAACGGCGAACCACGCGAGCAGGATCGCCAGGTTGATCAGGTAGCGCGCCCAGACGATGCCCGGCACCGGGTACCACTGCGACAGGTACTTGGCGATCGAGTCCATCAGCACGAAAAAGCCGATGGCCGACACCATCAGGAGAATGCCGCGCAGGGCCGGCGTCACGCCCGCAGTCAACCTTCCGGTCGCATGTGCGGAAACAGAATCACGTCCCTGATCGACGGGCTGTCGGTGAGCAGCATCACAAGGCGGTCGATGCCGAGGCCGCCGCCGGCGGTGGGCGGCAGGCCGTGCTCCAGCGCGCGGATGTAGTCGGCGTCGTAGTACATCGCTTCGGCGTCGCCGGCGTCCCTGTGAGCCGCTTGTTCCTTGAATCGCCTGGCCTGGTCCTCGGGATCGTTCAGCTCGGAAAAGCCGTTGGCGATCTCCTTGGCGTCAACGAACAGCTCGAAGCGGTCGACGATTTCCGGGTCCCTGTCGTTGCGGCGCGCCAGAGGCGACACCTCGGCCGGGTACTCGGTGACGAAGGTCGGCTGCAGCAGGTGCTTCTCCGCCACGGTCTCGAACAGCATCAGTTGCAGAGCGCCCCAGCCGCGGCTGTTATCGAATTTTACCGAAAGAGAATTTAATTTTTGAGCGAGAAAAGGCCGATCTCTCAAGTCTCCCTCGACGCCCTGCCTGCGCAGCGCTTCCGGCATCGGCAGGCGCGCAAACGGCTTTTCGAAATCAATCGAATCACTCTTGAAAGAAACCGCATGCGCCGCATGGCGCACCAGCTTCTCGGTGTGCGCCATCATGTACTCGCAGTCCTCATAGGCGCAGTACCACTCCATCATCGTGAATTCGGGGTTGTGGCGGGTCGAGATGCCCTCGTTCCTGAAATTGCGGTTGATTTCGTAGACGCGTTCCATGCCGCCCACCACCAAGCGCTTCAGGTACAGCTCGGGCGCGATGCGCAGGTACATGTCCATGTCCAGCGCGTGGTGGTGCGTCTTGAAGGGCCGCGCTACGGCGCCGCCGGGGATCGGCTGCATCATCGGCGTCTCGACTTCCAGGTAGCCGTCGGCGCCCATGGTGGTGCGCAGGGCCTGGATTATTTTTATTCTTTTCTCGAAAACCTCCCGGGTGGCGGGCGAGACGATGAGATCCACGTAGCGCTGCCGGTACTTCAGCTCCTGGTCGGCGATGCCGTGGAATTTCTCCGGCAGAGGGCGCAGCGACTTGGCGAGCAGGCGCAGGCTGCTGGCCTGGAGGGTCAGCTCGCCGGTCTTGGTCTTGAACAACGTTCCCGACGCGCCGATGATGTCGCCCAGGTCCCAGTGCTTGAATTCCTGATGTTTTTCTTTTGTTATCAAATCATCAGAAATATAAAGTTGAATCCGGCCCGACTGGTCCTGCAGCGTGGCAAAGCTCGCCTTGCCCATCACGCGCTTGAGCACCATGCGGCCGGCCACCGTGGCTTCGATCTTCAGCGGCTCGAGATCTTCCTTGGTTTTCGACGAATGCAGCTCGTGCAGCCTGGCCGCGAAATCCTTGCGGCGGAAATCGTTCGGGAAGGCGATGCCCTTGGCGCGCAGCGCGTTCAATTTCTCGCGCCGTTCCTCGATAAGCTTGTTTTCTTCTTCCATAGTCAGCGCACCCTGCCGCGGGCGAGGTCCATCAGCGAGCCCTTGTGCGCGCGCGCCTGGGCAAGGACGGGCGCATCGGCCTGGGCGCTTGCGCCCGCGGCGAAAGCGATGAGAAGAGCGGCGAGGACGGTACGCATTTCTAGACTCCCTGCTTGAGGCTGGCGGTGATGAATTCGTCCAGGTCGCCATCGAGCACCTGCTGCGTGGCGCCGCGTTCGACGCCGGTGCGCAGGTCCTTGATGCGGGACTGGTCGAGCACGTAGGAACGGATCTGGTGGCCCCATTCGATGTCGGTCTTGGAGGCTTCCAGCTTGCTCTGCTCGCCCTTCAGGCGGCGCAACTCGAGGTCGTAGAGCCGGGATTTCAGCATCGCCATGCATTCGGCGCGATTGCGATGCTGCGAGCGGTCGTTCTGGCTCTGCACCACGATGTTGGTCGGGATGTGGGTGATGCGCACCGCCGACTCGGTCTTGTTGACGTGCTGGCCGCCGGCGCCGGAGGCGCGGTAGACGTCGACGCGCAGGTCTGCCGGATTGATCTCCACCTCGATGGATTCGTCCACCTCGGGGCAGGTGAAAACGTTGGCGAACGAGGTGTGGCGGCGGGCGTTGGAGTCGAACGGCGATTTGCGTACCAGCCGGTGCACGCCGTTCTCGGTGCGCAGGTGGCCGTAGGCGTATTCGCCGGTGATCTTCAGCGTCGCGTTCTTCAGGCCCGCCACTTCGCCGTCGGACTGCTCGAGGATCTCGGCGCGGAAGCCCTTCTTGTCGCAGTACTTGAGATACATGCGCAGCAGCATCGAGGCCCAGTCCTGCGCCTCGGTGCCGCCGGCGCCGGCCTGGATGTCCATGAAGCAGTTGGCCGGATCGAGCGGGTTGGAGAACATGCGGCGAAATTCCAGTGCCGCGACATCCCTGGCGAGCGCATCGGTATCCTTGCTGATCTGCTCCAGCGATGCGTCGTCGTTCTCGGCGCGCGCGAGCTCGAACAACTCCCGGGTGTCGGCGACGCCGCCGTCAACGCGCTTCAGCGTGCCGACAATCGCATCGAGGGCTTTCTTTTCCCTGCCGAGTTCCTGCGCCCGCTTCTGGTCGTTCCAGAGCTTGGGGTCTTCGAATTCCCGGTTCAGCGCCTGCAGGCGCTTTTCCTTCGCCTCGAAGTCAAAGATACCTCCGCAACTCGGCCGACTGCGTCTGCAGTCCGGCGAGCGTCGAGGCGATCTGGTTCATTTTTTCCGCTTCCATGGCGGCGCGAATTATACCCGCCGCCCCGTGTATTCCTCTTCGATCTTGTCGTCGAAGAACGCGGTGGGATTCGGCGCGGCCATGAAACGGCGGTATACCTCGGGGTAGACCCTCGGGTACTGGTAGACCTGCCCGTTGGACATTTCCACTTCCAGGATCATCGACTTCTCGTCGTAGCCGACCGAGCGCAGCTTCGAGGAGTTCACGCGCTTGCGTTCCATCGCGTTATTTTGTGGCGCTCCAGGGGAATTTGCTGCCGCTGCCCACGTCGGCGACGCTGCCTTCGATGGCGTTGCCCTTGACGGTGCCGGTGAAGTCCCAGGTCTTGCCGTCCAGCGGCAGCCTGAAGCTGAAGCGCTCGCCGCGCAGCTTGGCTTCCTCGAGCAGCACATCCTTGCCGCCGATACGCGCCGCGCCGGAGACGCGCGTGATCTGCTGCTTGAGCGTCAGGCGCACTGGTTCCCTGCTCAGGCTGGGCGGCAGCCTGGCGTTCCAGGTGCCTTCCGTCCTGGCCGGCACCATATAGAGATAGATCAGCGTGGTGGTGACGCCGCTGATGGCCACCTTGTCTTCCAGGTCCATCTGCACGTACTTTTCCGGAATCCAGCCCGACAGCGGATAGTCGTGCGACAGGATGCGGGTGCCCGGATGTAGCTCGGCGAGCAGCTTGTCCTTCAGCATGTTCACCGTGTTCGGCAGCAGGTACATGGTCAGCACGGTGGCCTTGCTGATGTCGGTCTTGAACAGGTCCTGGATGCTAAAGCTGGCGCGGTCGCTGATGCCCTGCAGCCTGGCCGCCTCATTTGCTTCCTTCACCAGCTTCTCGTTGATGTCTACGCCGAAGCCGCGCGCGCCGAACACCTTGGCCGCGGTGAGCACGATGCGGCCGTCACCGGAGCCCAGGTCGATGACGAAATCCTTCGGTCCTACCTGCGCTAGGGTCAGCATGTCGGCGACCACGCTGGTCGGGGAGGGCACGTAGGGGCCGGCATTGACTGGCTGCTTTTCGGCCCCATATAGGGAAGTCGAAAGGGAGAAGGCGGCGGCAGTCAGAAGGGAGAAGGAGGTTTTCATGAAAGCTGCTTGCAAGCTGGAGAGGCGGCGACTGTAGCGCAGAACTGTTAGCGAGGAAAGGGAACCCCTGGCACCCGGGACCTGTCCAACCCGCAATCCATTTCTCTATCGAGGAATACTCCCATGCAAGCAAAAAGAACCGTGGCCGCGCTGGCCATCGCTGCGGCTTTTGCCGGCGGCGCCGTCGTTACCCATTACAGCGGCCAGCCGGTGTATGCCGCACCGGCCGCCCCGTCGTCCAACTCGGCCAACGCGCCCGTCGCGGCGATCGTGCCCCGTGCGGCACTGCCGGACTTCGCCGCCATCGTGCAGCACTACGGGCCTGCGGTAGTGAATATCACCGTGACCGGTACCCGCAAGACGGGATTCTCCGGCGGCGAAGACGACGAAAATCCGCTGTCGCAGTTTTTCCGCGGCATGCCCGGCAACCAGTTCCGCTTCGGGCAGCCCTCGGAAGTGCCGACGCAGGGCCAGGGCTCTGGCTTCATCGTCGGCGCCGACGGCATCGTGCTGACCAATGCGCACGTGGTTCAGGGCGCGTCGGAGGTCACCGTCAAGCTCACCGACCGGCGCGAGTTCCGCGCCAAGGTGCTGGGCGCGGATCCGGCGACCGACATCGCGGTGTTGCGCATTGACGCGAAAAATCTGCCGGTGGCGGTGCTCGGTGATCCGGCGCGCGCGCGGGTGGGCGACTGGGTATTGGCCATCGGCTCGCCGTTTGGCTTCGAGAACAGCGTCAGCGCCGGGATCATCTCGGCGAAGGGGCGTTCGCTGCCGGGCGACGCCTACGTTCCATTTATCCAGACCGACGTCGCGGTGAACCCCGGCAACTCGGGCGGGCCGCTGTTCAACCTCTCCGGCGAGGTCATCGGCATCAACTCGCAGATCTACAGCCGCTCGGGCGGCTACCAGGGCGTGTCGTTCGCGATCCCGATCAACGTCGCGCTCAAAGTGAAGGACCAGATCGTAGCGACCGGCGGCGTGAAACATGCGCGCCTCGGCGTCGCGGTGCAGGAGGTCAACCAGGCGCTCGCCGATTCCTTCGGCCTGAAGCAGGCGGCCGGCGCGCTGGTCGCCGGGGTGGTGCCGGGCAGCGCGGCGGAGCGTGCCGGCATCCAGCCGGGCGACGTGATCACCAAGTACGACGGCAACGCCATTGGCGCGGCGAGCGAGCTTTCGGCCGCGGTCGGCCAGGCGAACCCCGGCGACAAGATCAAGCTGGAAGTCCTGCGCAAGGGCGACAGGCGCGAAGTAACCGCGACGCTGGGTACCATCCAGGCCGAGAAGTCCGCCAAGGCAGACGAGGTCACGACAGGCGGCGGCCGCCTCGGCCTTTCAGTACGGCCGCTGACCCCCGAGGAGCGCAAGGAAGCGAACGTGCAGGGCGGTCTGCTGGTCGAGCAAGCCGGCGGGGTGGCCGCGCGCGCGGGCGTGCAGGCGGGCGACATCGTGCTGATGGCCGGCGGCAAGCCCGTGAAAAGCGTGGATGACCTGTGCGCTGCCACCGCCGCCAGTGGCAACGTGGCGCTGCTGGTGCAGCGCGGCGAAGCGCGAGTGTTCGTGCCGCTGAAGCTCGGTTAGGCTGGTTCGACGTTCTCGAAAGTGACCTGCGGCCGCTTCAGGCCGTTGAACTCGTTGACGCCCAACCGGTAGGCCGCGCGCACCTTGCTGGGCAGCGGCTCGAGCGAGTTGAAGCGCATGGCTTCCATGCGCCGGCCATCCTTCAGCAGGCGCAGCTTGAGATGGCGCTCGCCGACCACGCGCTGATCCTCGACCACGAAGCTGTCGCAGAACAGCGGCGGCGGGAAGCCCTGGCCCCAGATCTGCGATTCGAGCATCTGTGCCACGTCCAGCGAGAGGTAGCCGGACTCCAGCGCACCATCGGTCTCGACCACGCGCAGGCGCGCTTCCTCTGGCAGCAGCTCCGCCGCGGTTTTCTCGAACAGCTCCTGGAAGGTACGCAGGTCGCTCTGGTGGATCGTCAGGCCCGCGGCCTGTGCGTGGCCGCCGAATTTCAGGATCAGGCCTGGCGCGCGCTTGGAGACAAGGTCGAGCGCATCGCGCAGGTGGAAGCCGGGAATGGAACGGCCCGAGCCGCGCAGCTCATTTGAATTTGCCTTTGCAAAGCAGATGGTTGGCCGGTGCACGCGCTCGCGCACGCGCGAAGCGATCAGGCCAACCACGCCCTGGTGCCAGCCAGGCTGAAACATGGTGACGGTCGCGCCCGGCGTTTCGCCGAGCCCCTCGAGCACCGCGTTCGCTTCGTCCAGCATTTCACCTTCGATCTTGCGGCGCTCGCGGTTCAGGCGGTCGAGCTGCTGCGCGCAGTTGGCTGCGCGCGCTTCGTCGTCGGTGATCAGGCACTCGATGCCGAGGCCCATGTCGGCGAGGCGTCCGGCGGCATTCAGGCGCGGTCCGAGGATGAAGCCGAGGTCGAAGCAGTTGGTGTTGCCAGGCACGCGACCCGCGGCGCGTGCGAGCGCAGCGAGGCCGGGCCGCGACTGACCAGCGCGCAGGCGCTTCAAGCCCTGCGCAACCAGGATCCGGTTGTTCGCGTCCAGCGGCACCACGTCGGCGATGGTGCCAAGGGCGACCAGGTCGGTGAGCGAAGCGAGGTTGGGTTCCAGCTTGTCTTTGAAAAGGCCTCTTTCCCGAAGTTCTGCGCGCAAAGACAACATCACATAGAACATCACCCCGACGCCGGCAATGACCTTGGACGGGAAGCTGCAGCCGGGCTGGTTCGGATTCACAATGCATTCGGCATCCGGCAGCGTGTCGCCGGGCAGGTGGTGGTCGGTGACCAGCGTGCCGATGCCCAGCCGCTTCGCGTGCGCCACGCCCTCGACGCTGGCGATGCCGTTGTCCACCGTGATCAGCAGGTCGGGCGTTAGTTTGGCGGCAATGTCCACCAGCTCGGGGGTCAGGCCGTAGCCGAGCTCCATGCGATTGGGTACCAGGTACTCGACGCGCGCGCCGAATGCGCGCAGCGCGCGCACGCCCACCGCACAGGCGGTGGCGCCGTCGGCATCGTAGTCGGCGACGATCAGCAGTTTTTTCTGCTGCGCGATGGCGTCGGCGAGCAGCTGCGCCGCTCGGCCGGCATTGGTGAGCAGAGCGGGCGAGATCAGATGCGAGAAATCCTGCTCCAGCTGGCCGGCCGAGGAGATGCGCCGCGCCGCGTACAGCCGCGCGAGCAGCGGATGCACCCCGGCGTCCTGCAGGCGCAGCCGGTCGGCCTCGACGTAGGGGCGGGTGACGATTTTCATGGCCGGGCTTCGCCCGTTTGCAGGTAGTTTGCCAACGGACGCGGGCGGCGCCAGAAGCGGTGCAGGTCGCCGCGCACCGTCTCGAAACAGACGCCTGCATCGGGCACCCGCACCGTCAGCATGCCGATGCGGCCGGCGCGTAGCGCGGCGAGCAGCGGCGCGAACCAGTTTTTTTCCAGCGACTGCAGGCGTCCGGCGAGCGCATCGGCGTCGCCGAGCGCGCGCGCGCCGCGCAGTTCATCGAGCACCAGCAGGTGGCGGCCCTCTTCGGGTGCGCACTCCAGCCAGGCTGGCGCGCCGGCACCGGGTGCGCGATGGCGCATGCCCGCCAGCTTCGCCAGGCCGAGCGCGACGGGATCTGCGGCGCTGACCGATTGCCAGGGACCTGTCGCCTTGGAAGGCAGCGGCCCTGCGCCCCATAGCCAGATGCCGTTGACCACCGGCTCGCCACGCGCCTCGCGGGCAGTGTTCACCCCGTGCTGGTAAAGCGCCATCTGGATTTCGTTCAGCAGCGCATGCCAGCGCTTGTCCGGCAGTTCCGCATCAATGTCGCGGCCGGCAATCTCGATCGGCGGGCGGGTCTGCAGCGGCATCGCGGTGCCGGTTCGAAGGCACCAGCAATCGGGGGCCAAGGCATGCAGCGTGAACTGCTCCGCAAAATGCTGATTCAAGGCCTCGCACAGCTGGGTTGCCTCTTCGATGCCAAGTTCAAATCCCACGCTTGGAATGATCAGCACACGGTCCCGGTCGGCGCGCAGGTGGACGGGATCCGCGCGCAGCCAGAAACCGTCGGCCGGGTCCATGTCGAAGGCAAGCGCGGTAAGCGCGCCGGCGGGAAGCGGGGCGTCCGCGAGCCCGAAGGCCGCGCCGATCCAGGATTCCAGCGTCGCGGGCTTGCCGTCCGAACGGCGTGCGCGTGCAAGCAGCAGTTGCAGCGCGGGCGCGGCTGCCTGCGCGTGAAACAGCGAAGGAACCACCAACTCGACGTGCATCAGTGCAGCGCGGCGCCCAGTTCCACTACCTTCGGGCGCCCCTTCGACAGGTGGCGCGCCAGGATCTTGTAGTGGTCGAGGTCGAAGAACGGCCGCGCCGTGCTTTCGAGGAGTTCTGCGACCTCGGCTTCGGAGCGCGCGCTGCCGAGCAGGCACCAGTTGTTCACCACGTGGATGTCGGCCGCTTCGCGCTCGCTGTCTTCTTCCACGATGCCGATCGGCCCGCGCCACGGCCAGGCGGCGGTCTTCAGGCTGGTGAGCGCAGCCGCGACGCGCGCGTGGTGCGCATGCACGCTTTCCTGCCCGGCGCAGACGCCGGCGCAACGCCTGATCTGGTGGCGGAAGCATGCGCCTTTGCCAGACTTTTCGAATCCCAGCGTGCGCAGGCAAAGATGATGTTCGTCGGCGAGGCCGCGCAATGCGTCCATCGCCGAGCGTTTCGAGCGGAAGACTCCGCACAGAAAGGGCAGGGTTTCAGAATGAATTTGTTCTTTTTGCACCAGATTCAATTTTTCCGATGCAAACAGGAACCCGCATAGATCGCTGGCGCGCCTGAGCTGCCGGTTGAACACGGGCAGCAGCTCCTTTACCAGCCGCGCCTCCAGCAGCAGCGCACCCAGTTCGCCGCCGGTGCGCCGCCACTCGATGCGCCGGATCTCGCGCGCGATCTGCGCCTCGCGCGAGGAGCGCACGTCGTCCGAGAAGTGCTGCAGCACGCGGCTGCGCAGCGTGACGCTCTTGCCGACGTAGAGCGGCGTCTCGTTCTCGCCGTAGAACAGGTACACGCCGGGCGATTCCGGGATCGCATCCACCACCGTGCGGTCGATGTGGACGGGCAGCGCGGGCAGCTGCGAGAGCTTGCGCACCGTGTCCTGCAGCACGTCCGCGCCGCGCTCCTCGGCCGCCACGCGCAGGAACTGCCACACCGCCTGCGCGTCGCCCAATGCGCGGTGACGGGCGCTGCATTGCAGATTGTGCCGATCTATCAGGCTGTCCAGGTTGTGGCGCGCGTGATCCGGGTAGAGGCGGCGCGAGAGCTTCACCGTGCAAAGGGTGCGCGCCTGGAAGCGCAGGCCCACGCGCTCGAACTCGTGGCGCAGGAAACCGTAGTCGAAGCGCGCGTTGTGGGCGACGAAGACGCGGCCCTCGAGCCGCTCGAAAATGTCCTGCGCCAGGTCTTCGAAGGCGGGTGCGTCCGCCACCATGTCGTTGGTGATCCCGGTGAGCGCCTGGATCGCCGGCGGAATACTGGTGCCCGGATTGACCAGCGTGGACCACTCCGACACCACTTCGCCGTCTTGCACTTCGACTACCGCGATTTCGGTGATGCGATCCCAGGCCGGGTGCGCGCCGGTGGTTTCCACGTCAACGATCGCGAGCGGCGCGTCGAACAGCGGTTTCACCGGCACAGATGGTTATTCATACAGTAGCCCGACTTTACCCCAATACCTGCGCCAGCTGCCACGCGGCGAAGCCGAGGATGCTCAGTCCGGAGACGACGTTGATGGCGCGGAAAAGCTGTGGGCCAATGCGCCCGCGCAGCCAGCCGGCGCCGGCGGCGAGCGCGATCCACCACGACGCCGAGCCGAGGAACACGCCCAGCACCACCAGTGCGGCGGTGGCGTAGTCGCTGGAGACCAGCCCAAGGCCGGCGAAGATCGCGGCGAAGGCGAGGATGGTGGGCGGGTTTGCGAGCGTGAGGCCGAGCGTCGAGAGAAAGGCTTTTGAATGGCTGGTTTTCTCTTCCGATCTTCCTTCCGGGGCGGGTTTCGCCAGCAGAGTCTTTACGCCCAGGTAAAGCAGAAAAATCGCTCCCGCCGATCCGATCCAGAAGCTGTGGCGCAGCAGGAATCCTGAGATGGCGGTCAGGCCGAAGGCCGCAACCGTGCCGTAGAGGCCGTCCGCGACGGCGATGCCCATGCCGGAGACGAAACCGGCGAGCGGGCCCAGCGCAAGCGTGCGGCGAAAGCACAGCACCCACATCGGGCCGACTGTGGCGGCGAGCAGGAAACCGAACAGCAGGCCTTTCAGGAAGAAAAGCAGGGGGCTCATGCGCCTGGAACGGTCACGATCCAGCCTTCATAGGAATCCATTCGCTTCGGTAAGCCATATCCACGAGCCCTGTTTTTCCAACCCCAGGCAGCTTGCAGTGCGCAAATGGCTGCATCCAGACGATCTGCAGTTGGATCTTCGACGAACTCCGTCGCCAGTTTCCGAGAACATTTGAGGCGAATTCCAAGTGGTTTTCCCGAGCAAATCGACCTGACGATGTGAACGCGGCCTTTCTCGCGTGCGGTGTTTTGCTTGTTCTTATCGTCACTCTTGTAGGAAGAAATGCCCAATTGCGATTTGGTCAGATAACCGGGATACGCTTCGAGCGCGATCCGGTCACTCTTGCTTTGGTGCAGAACCGGGATGTGAACCCCCGCTCGTGCAAGGCGGTGGGCGCCTTCGAAAAACATGAATCCGACAGGAACTTGGTGAAGTCGAACGGCCGGGGAGGACCTGGCAAGCTTGTCGCCGGCGCGGTATCGATACCTGCTTCCTTTCGGCCGTGCGATTCTGTCTCGATTCAACTGCTCGGCAAATGAGAGTTTTCCCAGGTTCGCGCAATGTTTCGCCATCTCGGCCCAAGATTTCTTTAGCCAGCCGAATTCTTCAAGCGCGTCTCGGGGAAGTCCAAATGGAAAATCGAAACCCGCTATCCACGGGCCAGGGCGAACAAGGAAAGACTCGAACGCTTCAAAGGACTCCAGTGTCTCGACATGATCAACTTGCAGATCATCACCCTTGAGCGTGCCGTGGGCGACGGTTATCGGTTTGCGTCGACTCGGGGCGGACGTGAAATCAACGCCGTAAATCCTCATGGTCGCTTCAGAATGACCCACAGGATGACGTCGTACGGCAGCTTGGCGTCCGGCGGCAACGGAGCGTTAGCAACTGCGGCGGCGGCGATCAGAAGTTCGAACAAGCAGCCAGCTCCGCCGCCGAGAGACTATGGATGCGGCCGAAGCCGGCGACAAAGCGCGCGTCGCGCGGCGCGATGCGCCAGAACGAGAAATCGGCCAGCTCGAAGTTGATGGCCTGCTCCGGAAAGCAGGTCAGCCATTGCCGCTTCAGCTCCGGCTGCTCGCCGGCCATGTTTTCCGCGCTGCCGCGGATGGAAACCCTCTGCAGGGTGAAAGGATCGTCGCGGCCGTCGTCCGCCTCGGCGATCGACAGCGCGACGCGCGGGTCGCCGGCCATGTCCTGCGTGTGCCAGGCGAGGCGGCTGACGTGCACGTAGAACGCCGTGAAGTCCGCGCCGGGCAAGTACAGCGTCATCGAGGCCATCGGCGTGGCCTGCCG
>JANXUV010000201.1 GCA_025356085.1 Betaproteobacteria bacterium | reverse complement strand
CGCGATAGTGGATCGGACCTGCGTCCAGGCCGCGCAACCCGCGGAGGCGGTAACCCTGGTGGCCGGGCCAGGCGCAATGATCAGCACGATGACGTCATTGGTCGCGCTGTCGACAGTCAGCCGTCCGGTCGCGCAGGCCATGCCGGAGGCGGGACTCGCGCAGTCGGAATTGATCACCGTGGCGGCGCCAGCCCAGCCGGTAGCGATGGCGTACCAGAGCGGCTCACCGGAGGCATCGACCAGCTTGTCCATGCCAAGGGTGCGCCAAGGAAAGCGCCCGACGATGGGCAGTGTGCAGGGGTAGGAGACGGTGCCTTCGCTGCCGTTCACATTAAAATCCGCAGGCGCCTCGGGGCAGGGAAAGGCGCCAGGGCGGTTTTCGTTGACGAAATTGGCTTGCGTGGCGATGTAGCCGATCAGCGCCTGCTTTGCCCGATTCAGAACTTGCGTGTTGCGCACCTTCGCCGCCGCATTGGCCATGCCGCTTTCGACGTTCAGGCGCGAGACGAGATACCACGACGAGCCCAGCGCGACGACGGCGAGCAGCAGGAGCAGGGCGGCGCCGTGTTGGCGCGTTGCGCGTCCGGCTTTCATTTGCGGGGAGCGCCTGGCCGCGGGCCGACTCGGATCTCGCTCTCGCCGATCAGATCGCGTACCTCGCCGCTGCCGCGATCGAGCGATTCGCCGACGCGCAGGTCGTAGCGCTGCGGGCCTTCGCCGGCCGGGATCGATACCCGGCCCGGATTGCCGGCGCGCGGCGCAATCTGCGGGCCGCCGGGTTGCACGCCCTCGGGAATCGCCTCGCCGTTCACCCACACTGTCGATCGGCCGCCGCTGCGCTGCACGGCGCCGTTGATGCGCGTGATCGGGGACTCGGCCTGCGCCGTTGCCGCGGGCTTGTCCGGCACGCGCGCCTTGCGCCGGGCATCAAGCGCGGTCCGCTGCTCCGGCGTGAAGAACAGGCGCCCGAGTTCCTGCGCCCTGGCGCCGGTGCTGGTGAGCAGCCCGGCGAGCAGGGCGGCGAGCGTGGCGAGCGCGGCGGCGGTTCTCATACCTTCGCCGCCCGGTCGAGGATGGTGATCAGGTCGATATCGCATTCGGCGCGCAGGCGCGGCACGATCGAGATGCCGGTGGCCGCGGTGCCGGTGCGCGTGATCTGGCAGCGCTTCACCGCGTAGAACGCGTTGCCCGATTCGCGCAGGTCGTGCAGGAAAGCGAGCAGGTCGCCCTCGTGCAGCAGCGCGATGTCGACTTTCATGGTGCTGGCATTGAAATCGACGTTGGCCGGCTTACCGGGCGCCGTCAGCAGCACGCGCTGGCGCTCGACGATGTAGCGCAGGTCGAGCAGCTCGCGGCTGGTGCGGATGCGGGTCATCGCGTCGGCCCACTCCAGGCGCTGCTCTTCGCCGAGGATGTGCAGTTCCTTCAGGCGCCGGTAGACCGCGAGCTTGTCGTTGACTTCCTTCTCCTCCTCCGCGATGCGCAGCAGCTTTTCGCGCGCTTCCGCGCGCGCGCTGCGCGCGGCCGCCAGCTGCTGTTCCGCGGCGCGCTGCTCCTGCTGGGCCCAGAAAATCAGTCCGCCGCCCGCGGCAAGCAGTGCGAGCAGGACCGCCAGCGCCGGGCCGAGCTTGCGCAGTTCCGCCGCCGAGAAGTTCATTTCAGGGCCCGGCCGATGGTGATGGTGAACTTCGGCGCCTCGGTGCTTTCCCCCGAGCCGATGTCGCCCGACAGCGTGCTGTCAGAGGTGACGTCAAACGGCAGTTGCGTGCGCAGGATGCGCCAGGCCGGGTCGCCACGCAGTGCCGCGGCGAACTGTTGCACCTGCCCGGTGATCGCGCGGTAATCCGAGCGCCGGGTGGCGTTGACCCGCCCGGATACCTCGAGTATCTGCTGCACCTCGGCCGCCGCGTCCGCCGGCGGCGCGGCCGCGGGCTTTGCCGCCGCCGGGTCCTCTCGGACGCCGGATTTGCCGACGCGCCACTGCACCGACTCGATCTCCATCTGCGGAAACTTCTCCACCACCTGCGACAGATATACCAGCGCCGGCTCGGGCGCGGCGGACTGCGCCGCGATCTTGGTGAATTCGACCACCGTCGCCTTCAGGTTGTCGGTCGTGGTCTGCGTCACGGGAAAAGACGCGGTGATGCGCTCGTACTGCTGCGTCGACTCCCGGGCCTCACGCTGCTGCGTCGAAATCTGGTCCCGGGTTCCCCACAATTCGATTCCCAGCGCGCCGGCGTAGACGGCGCAGGCGGCGAATCCGGCCGCCCCCGCGGCGACGATCGCGCGCTGCAGCCGCCATAGGAAAAAGCTGCGCCGGTCCTCGCCGCGCGCGAATTGCTCTTTCGGCGGGCGGCGTACCGCCAGATGGAGAAACAATTGCTCGCCCGCGGCCCCGTCCGGCAACTGCTTGATGCCGACTTTGCGTGCCGCTTCGTCGATCACAATGGTGTGGAACGCGAGGCGGGCGTCCGAGACCAGCACCTGTTCGAAGGACGCGCGCTGCGCCGCCGGAGCAACCACCAGCACCTGGATCGGCGGGCCGTCGCGCGGCAGCGCGCGCAGCGTCATTAGGTACTGCGCCAGCCGCAGGGTTTCGGCACGCACGAACGCGCCCAGCGCATCTGGCGACATGTCGGCGGTGCGTTCGAGGCGCGCGAAGCGCAGCCGCCCCTCGTCCACGTAGCACTGGCGCAGGCCGGTGCTGTTGGCGGTCACGATGAAAGCCCGCCCGCCGCGCACCCCGAGCCGCGCCGCCAGCGCAGGCGCGAGCAGTGGAACCGAATAGACGCCCGAGAGCCGGGCGCCTGCCTCGGAGAGCGCGTCCAGCCAGGCGGTGAATTGCTGGGTGTTGGTGAATGAGGCGAGCAGCAGCCGCTCGCTGCGGCGTTCGCCGCTCGCGTAGCTGAGCGAGAGCGCGGTCGCGAGCCGCGTGTCGCGGTAGCGTTGCGCGAGGCGCCGGTCCACTACCGCCTGCCGGTCGCCGCCGCGCAGGTAGGGAATCTGGTCCTCGTGGAAGTCTTCGCCCGCGAGATCCGCGACCACGTAGACCAGCGCGCCGCGGCGCCCCTTCAGGTGGTCGCGGAAATCGTCGAGCCCCGCATCGTCCGGCGTGAAGCGCGATTCCAGCTCGAGCGCGCCGGCCGTCCAGCGGTACAGCGCATGACCGTTGGCGGTGAAATAGATGACCAGCTTGGACGACATCGCGCTAGAACTTCATTTTCGAAATGGTGTCGTAGACCGGACCGAGCACCGCCAGCATCACCCAGCCCAGGATCGCGCCCAGGACCACCGTCATCGCCGGCTCGATCATTGCCTGCACCTTGCCGATGCTTTCGCGCACTTCGCGGTTGTAGAAATAGCTCACGTTCAGCAGCGCCTTGTCGAGTGCGCCGGTATTTTCGCCGATTCTGAGCATCCGGATCACCAGCGGGGGGAACAGGCCGACGTCGGTGAAGGCGATGGTAAGGCCCTTGCCTTCGGCAATCTGCTGGCCCGCGGAGCGCAGCGCGTTCTCAAGCGGCAGGTTGGCGACGATCTCCTCCGAGGAGCGGATCGCATCCAGCACCGTGATGCCGGAGCGGTACATCATCGCGAAGCTCGAGGCGAAACGCGACAGGATGATCTTGCGCAGCACCGGCCCGACTAGCGGCACTCGCAGCTTCAGATCGTCGAGCGCGTAGGCGATTGCGGGATTCGCCTTGGCCGCGGCCCTGACGCCGAACCACAGCGCGAACGGCATTGCCATCACCAGCCACCAGTAACCGACGAAGAAATCGGAGACATGGATCAGGATGCGCGTCTGCAGCGGGATCTCCTGCCCCATGTTCTTGATGAAGCCGACCATCTGCGGCACCAGGTAGATCATCAGGAATAACGTCACCAGCAGCACGATGCCGCCGACGAAGATCGGGTAAATCAGGATCTTCTTGGTCTGCGCCGCGAGCTCGTCCTCCCATTTCAGCGTCTCGGCCAGGCTGCTCAGCACCTCCGACAGCTTGCCGGTCTGCTCGCCCGAGCGCACCAGGCTGGTCATCACCTTGCTGAACACCTCGGGATAGTCGGCGAGCGCCTGCGACAGGCTCTTGCCGCCCTCGATGGTTTCCACCAGGCCGCCGACGACTTCACGGAAGCGGATGTTTTCGGTGCTTTCGCGCAGGTCGATCAGCCCTTCGACGATCGGCACGCCTGCGCTGGCGAGCTGTTCGAGATGGAAGCAGAAGTTGATCAGGTCCTGGCGCTTGATCTTGCTGCCGCCGACCAGACGGCTTTTCTGCGCGGTTGGCGCCCCGGTGACGAGGTCCAGCCCCATCCGCGAGAGGCGCTGCTCCAGATCGAACACGTTGCCCGCGTCGGCGCGGCCCATCACGGCCTTGCCGGTGGCGTCTATCGCCTTGTAGGTATACAGAGGCATGGGCTAGATCCTCCGCGCGCGCGATGGGTCGGCTACGCCGGGGCCGTTCACGCCATGCGGTCGGTCAGGTCGGCGACGCGCATCAGCTCGTCGACGCTGGTGACGCCGGCGCGCACCACGCGGATGCCGTCCTCGGCGAGCGTCTTGAAGCCCTTGGCGCGTGCCGCCGTGAGGATCTCGCGCGCGGTGGCGCGGCGCGCGACCAGCTCGTCGATCGCAGGATCCATCTTCAGGATTTCCATGATGCCGAGTCGGCCGCGGTAGCCCTGGTAATCGCACTGCTCGCAGCCCACCGAGCGGAACAGCGCCGCCGGCTCGGTCGGCGAGAGGCCAAGCAGGCGCCGCACCTTGACGTCCGGGTCGTAGGACTGGCGGCAGGTGCGGCACAGCTTGCGCACCAGGCGCTGCGCGATGATGCCGATGATGTTGCCCGCCATGATGTCCGGCACGATGCCGATGTCGAGCAGCCGGGGAATCGCGCCGACCGCCGAATTGGTGTGCAGCGTGGTGTAGACCTGGTGGCCAGTCATCGCGGCGCGGAACGCCATCTCTGCGGTCTCTTCGTCGCGCACCTCGCCTACCAGGATCACGTCCGGGTCCTGGCGCATCATCGCGCGGATGCCGTTGGCGAAATCGAGCTTGGCCGCCTCCGCCACCGAAGTCTGGCGGATCAGCGTCATCGGATATTCGACCGGATCCTCCAGCGTCATGATGTTGACGCCGTCGGAATTGATGTGGTTCAGGATCGAATACAGCGTGGTGGTCTTGCCGCTGCCGGTCGGGCCGGTGACCATGATGATGCCTTCGGGCCGCGCGAGCATGCGCTTGAGCAGCTCAAGCTGGGATTCCTCGATATTCAGCCGATCGAGCGGGACGATGCCCTTCTGCCGGTCGAGAATCCGCAGCACGACGTTTTCGCCGTGCGTCGTGGGCAGGCTCGCAACGCGGAAGTCCACGACCCGGCCGGCCATCGTCGCCGAGATCCGACCATCCTGCGGCGCGCGCGTTTCGGCGATGTTCATCTTCGCCATCACCTTCAGGCGCACCGCCATTGCCGGCCAGTAGGTCTTGTGCAGGCTGCGGATCTGACGCAGCACGCCGTCAATCCGGTATCGGATGCGCAGGAAATTCTGTTCCGGTTCGAAGTGGATGTCCGAGGCGCTGCGATCGACCGCATCCGCCAGCAGCGACGAAATAAGCCGCACCACCGGCTGGCTGTATTCGTCGCCTTCCGATATCGAGGTGTAGTCCACCTCGCCGGTTTCGATTTCGCGCAGAATCCCGTCGATCGAGAATTCGTGGCCGTAGTAGTGCTCGATCGCGCGCTCGATTTCCGAGTCGCCCGCCAGGCGCAGCTCGATCTCCAGGTCGCCTTTAAGATGCGCGCGCAGCTGATCGACGGCCACGATGTTGTTGGTATCGGCGAGCGCCACGATGAACTTTTTCCCCTGGCGGTCGAGGGCCACCGGGAACATCCGGTAGCGCCGCGCCAGTTCCCTCGGCAGCATCTTGAGTGCCGCCGGATCGACGATGATGTGCGTCAAGTCGACTGACTGCAGGCCGAGCTTTTCGGAAAGCGCGTCGCGCAGAGTCGCTTCTGACACGAAGCCGAGTTGCACCAGCAGCCGTCCGACCGGCAGGTGCGACTTCATCTGCTCGAGCAGCGCGATCCTCAGCTGGTCTTCGGTGAGGATGCCATGGTCGATCAGAATCTGGCCGATGTGCCGTTTTGCCTGGGGATTTGTGGGCGAATTCATCCAGACTCCATGATACCCGGCACGCCAACGAGCGGGCTCGTTACACTCGGTTGCCGCACTGCAAACATATGTCAGCGGGAGAGCTGCTGTACGCGGGTGCGCGCGATTTCGGGGGCGAAGCCGGCGCTGCGCTTTTCCGTCAGCGCGAGGGCCTTGCGGTAGTACTCGAGCGCCAGCGTCTGCTGGTGCAGCTGGTCCAGACTGATCGCGAGATTGAAGGCGAAGTCGGGGTTTTCGGGATCGGTGGAGAAAGCCTTGAAATAGGCTTGCTGCGCCTCTGCCCAGCGGCCTTGTTGCGCATACTGGTTGCCGAGCGTGAAGTGCAGCACGTTCGAGTTGCGGTCGGTGGCGATCAGCGACTTTACGCGGCTCTCGACCTGTACCGGATCGAGCTGCTGGCCGCGCAGCGCCACCATGCCCGCCTGCGCGTGCGCATCGCGCGGATTCGACTGCAGGACGCGCTGGTAGAGCGTATCCGCCAGGTCGTAGCGCTGCGCGCGCATCTCGACCGCGGCCAAGCCGAGCAGCGCGTCGCGGTTCGCAGGCTCCTCGCGCAGCACCTGCTGGTATTCGGCGCGCGCCTTTGTCAGATCGCCCGCCTGGTAGGCAATGTAGCCGGAGGCGACCTGCGGATGGATCTGCGGCCCATTGCGGTTCACGGACACCGGACGCTGCTCACTTCTGGATGCAGGCAAGGTCCGGTCGCGCTGCGCCGTCGCATTGGCGGCAGGCGTCGCGAAAGCCGCGGCGGCAGTCGCCACGGCGGCAGGAACGGGTGTCGCGGCGGCGACGGGAATCGCGACCGCAGCGGGCGCCGGCGCGGGTGCGGCGCCCGGCAGCCCCGGAATGGCGCCGACGGGCGCGGCAGGTGATCCCGGCAGTCCCGCAAGCGCGGGTGGTTTCTGCGCCGTGACGTCAACTGGTTTTTCGTCGGCGGCGCGCGGCGGGTTGGCATTCACCAGCGAGGCTGGCGGCCGGAGCTGGATCCAGAAATAGACGACGGTGCCGAGCGCGAACGCCGCCAGGACGCCGCTGGTGATGAAAAACGGCAGGCGCGGATTGGGTTCCCTGAATTTCGCTTCGAATACCCGCTGCGCGGTGGCGCGTTCAGCGTTTGCCGTGGTGTTCTGGGCGGCTGCGGCTCGAGCGGCCTCGCGCCGGGGCGCGGGCCTCGGTTCGCGCGTGGCGGGCGGGTCTTCGCCGCGCGCAAGCTCGAGCGGTGCCTTGGCCGGCCGCAGGTCGTCGCTGAGAATTTCCAGCGGCGCGGAGATATCGGGCAGCTGGTCGCGCGTGGTGACCTGGCGGCCGTCGTCGAGCACCGTGGCTTCCGGATCGAACACCGAGTCGGACGCGATAGCACTCGAGCCGCCGGTCTTCGAGCGCCGCTGCGCCTCTTCTTTCGCCTTCTCGGCCTTTTTGAGGGCCTCGAGCAGGAGGCTCATGTCACCGCTCCGAAACCGGCCGGCTCGGATTGGGCTTGAGGAAGTAATCGTTGCCGGGTATCAGGTCGCGGAAGCGCGAGTAATCGCCTTCGATGCTCGAATCGCGGATCACCGTGGGGCGCAGGAATATCACCAGCTCGGTTTTCTGGTTTAAATCCTTGCGCTGCGCGAGCAGCTGGCCGATGCCGGGGATCCTGTTCACGCCTGGAACCGTGTCTTCGATGTTGCTGACCGAATCCTGGATCAGTCCGCCCAGCACCGCGGTCTGGCCGCTCTGCACGCGCATCAGCGATTCCATCTCGCGGGTCTGGATCACCGGGATCAGGCTGGAAATTCCCGGCGTCGAGCAGTTGGCGACGCCCACGCCGCAGGGATTCGCCAGCGAGGGATTCGGGTCGGCGACATCGGTCAGCTTGCGCGAGATGGTCGGGCGGACATTGAGCACCACGGAATCGTTCTCGCTGATCTGCGGCACCACGCTCATTATGAATCCCACCGGCACCGAATTGACGGTCGTGGAAAAGGTGGTCACCGCGGGCGCGTTCGCTGAGGCGACGGTGCTCGCCGTGACGGTGAAATAGACCAGGTTGTCGACCACCTTGAGCACCGCGGTCTGGTTGTTCAGCACGCTCAGCTTGGGGCTGGAGAGCACGCGCACGTCGCCGAAAGACTCCAGCAGCTTGATGGCGCCGGCAATGCCCAATCCCGGGCCGGTCGCGAAACTCACCACGAAGGCGTTGGTGCTGATGCCAGCCGGCGTCGCGCCGGAGGATTGGCTGAAGCCGAATCCGGCGGAGTTGCGCACGCGCGACCAGTCGATGCCGCGCTGGTACTGGTTGTTGAGCTGCACTTCGGCGATGGTTGCCTCAATCAGCACCTGGCGCTTGGCGCTGCTCATCACCTGGTCGAGGAATTCCTGCACCGTCTCGTGCTGGCGTGACGTGGCGCGGATGCTGAGTACGCCCGTCTCGGCGTTGGCGATTACCGCCGCCGCTTCGCGGAATTCCATCGTCGATTGCGGCGCAGCGGCCCCTGCCTGAACGGGCTGGGCCGGCGCACCGGGCGCCGGCGGTTGCGCTGGCGCGGCAGGCACTGGCGTGCCCTGGTTGATCTGGACGATCTTGTCCGTTTCGCGCAGCAGGTCCTTGATGTTGCCGACCAGGGTCTCCCAGAACTTGTTGACCGATGTCGACTTGATGATCGAGGTCGAATTGTTCTGCCCGCTGCTGCTGCCGCCCCCGGCGCCCCCGGCGCCGGTGCCGCTCACCTGAGTCGAGAGGTTCGCCTGACTGGAGGAATCGCGCGCGAGATTCACATAATCGATGCGGTAGACCCGCAGGTAGGGCGTGTCGCGCATGACGCTGAGCGTCTGCCCGTCGATCTCATAGCGCATGTCCACCTGCCGCGAGATGCGGACGAGCAGCTGCGGCAGCGTCTGGTCGATGGCGTTCAGCGTGACCGATCCGGTGACGCCGGCATGGACGTCGACATTCAGCTTGGCATCGCGCGCCAGCGCGAAAAGCAGGTCCTGCACGCGAACGTTGTTGACCACTACGCTGTAGGTCTCGGGACGCGAGGCCGCTGACGGCGGCGGCAGCACCGGCACCACTTGCACCGGCGCGGGAATCGCGCCATCGGGTTTGGTGTTTTGCTCTGCGCTGACATGCGCGGAAGAGGGTTTGAGCGGAATCTGGCCGCAGCCGGCAAGCGCCAACGCGGTGGCGAACACCCCGCCTGCAAGCCTGTTAGCGCGCACCCTTTCTCCCATCATCTTAGGATAGCACGTTTTCTTTTAGGAAAAGGCGCTAAGCAATTGTCGCCATGACGTTTTCTGACTTTGGCGACGGTCAGATCGCGGCCCGCAGATCAGCCAAACTGCGCAGTTCGAACTTAAACGCGTTCTGATATTTCGGCGGCAGCCGTTTGGCGGCTTCGGCGGCCGCTTCCCGGCTCGCGAAAATACCGTAGGCAACCCGCAGCTTGTAGCGCGGACCGGTCGCAATCGGGATCACATAAACTTCCGGCAGGGGTACCAGGTCGCGGGCGCGCAGCAGGAAACGTTCGGTGCGTTCGGGGGCGCTGTTGTCGGCGAGGAAAAGCTCGATGCTGTAACTCGTGTCGGGCGCGGTGGAGAGTTTTTCGCGCGTGGCCGCCAGCCGCTCGCGCAACAGTGGATTGCGGCCCGTTGCGTAGCCGTCCAGGCGCCGCAGTTGATCTGTCGCCAGCAGGGGGGATGGCGCTGGCGGCGGCGCGACGACGGTTTGGGCAGGCGGTTTTGGTGCCTCGGTTTGCGGGACCGCTGCCGGCGCGACGGACGGCGCCGCGTCGGATGCAGCAGGCGGGGCAACTGCAATTGCTGGTGCCTGCACCACCGGCTTTGCCTTCTGCGGCGCGGATGCGGCGGCCGGACGCGAAGCTTGCTCGTCGCGTCGGTCAAGCCACTGCAGAACGCCGGCGCCGGCGGCGGCGCCAAGCACGAGCAAGGCCGCCGCGGCAAGCGCGGGGTGCAGCGGCCGGCGCGAACCGGCAACCGGAGCGAAATCCGAGTCGGCGATTGCCGCGCGCACCTGGCGCGGCGTCACGGCGTGGGTGTTGGCGGCGAACGCGGCGAGCAACGATTTATCGCAGAGGACATTGATGCGCCGTGTCAGGCCGCTGGAAGCGCGCGCGATGCTGCCGATCGCGGCGGCGCTGAACACCTCCGGCCCCTTGTAGCCGGCGGCGCGCATGCGGAAGGAGACGTACTTGGCGACTTCGCCGGTCGTCAGTGGCCGGGTGCGGAAGCTGTGCGTGATGCGGTCCTTCAGTTGGCGCATCGAGGTCTTGGCCAGTGCCTCATCCAGTTCCGGCTGGCCGAACAACACGATCTGCAGCAACTTGTGGCGGCTGGATTCGAGGTTGGACAGCAGCCGCACCTGCTCCAGCGTGTCCTCGGGCATCGCGTGCGCTTCGTCGATCATCACCACCACGCGGCGGCCGCTGCCGTAAAGTTCGATCAGCTTCGCCTGCAAGTCGCGCAGCGCGGACGCGGCCGGGTCGTTGGAGGCCGGCTGGCCGAGTTCCTCGGCGATCGCGTGCAGGATCTCGGTGCGCGAGTAAGACGGGTTGGCGAGGAACACCGTGTCGACCTCGTCCGGCAGGCGCTCCATGAGCACACGGCACAGCGTGGTCTTGCCGCTGCCGATCTCCCCGCTCACCTTGACGATGCCCTCGTCGTGGAGGATGGCGTACAGCAGGCCCTCCAGCGTGGCGCCGCGGTCGGCGCCGTCGAAGAAGAAATCCGGGTGAGGGGTGATGCGGAACGGCGGTTCGTTCAGGCCGTAGTGCTCTAAGTACAGTGCCACTCGTTACTTGTCCTTTTCTTCCGGATTGTTCATGCGGCTGTAAAGGGTGGTGCGGTTGACGCCGAGCAGCTTCGCCGCCTGGCTGACGTTGCCGCGCGTGATCCGCAGCGCCGCCTCGATGTAGCCGCGCTCGAGCGACTGCAGCATCTGGTCGAGCCGCACGCCGCGGCTGCGCTCGAGATGGCGCGTCGCTTGGGCAAGCATGTCCCCCTCGCCGGGCGAAGTTTCGGCCGGGGCGTTCGATTCGAGGTCGAACTCAGGCTCTAGATCCGCGGCCGCAAGCCGGCGGCCGGGGTGCTTGGTGGTCAGCCGGATCACGATGTTGCGCAGTTCGCGCACGTTGCCGGGGAACGGGTAGGCAAACCAGCGGCGTTCCGCGGTCTCGTCGAGCGAGAACGCCTGCACCCCGGATTGCTCCGCGTAGAAGCGGCGATAGTGCTCCAGCAGCAGCAGCTTGTCGCCTTCCATCTCGCGCAGCGGCGGCACCCCGAGCGTAAACACCGAGAGCCGGTGGTAGAGGTCGGGCCGGAAGTTGCCCTTCTTCACCTCCTGGCGCAGGTCGCGGTTGCTCGCGGCGATCACACGCGCGCGCGACACGCGGCCCGAGGTTTCGCCGACGCGCTGGTACTCGCCGTTCTCCAGCACCCGCAGCAGCTTCGCCTGCATTTCGAAAGGCAGTTCGCCGATCTCGTCCAGGAACAGCGTGCCGTCGCGCGCATCCTCGAAATAGCCCGCGTGCGCGGTGGCGGCGCCGGTGAACGCTCCCTTGGCGTGGCCGAACAGCGTCGGCTCCACCAGCGTGGGCGCGATGGCCGCGCAATTGAGCGCGAAGTAGGGCTTGTCCGCCCGCGTCGAAAGGCGGTGCAGGCTGCGCGCCACCAGTTCCTTGCCGCTGCCGGACTCGCCCTCGATCAGCACCGGGAACGGCGAGTCTGCAAACTGCGCGAGCTGGCTTTTCAGCTTCATCAGCGCCGGACTCTGGCCGATCAGCTCCTCGGCGCTGTTCGCGCGGCTCCGCTCCGCGCGCAGTTCCGCATCCCGCACCGCCAGCGCGCGGGTGAGGATCTTTTTCAGCGCCGCGGGGTCGCAGGGTTTGGCGATGAATTCGGCGGCGCCCAGCGCGCGCGCGTGCCGCGCGTGCGCGGCGTCGTTCTGGCCCGAGAGCACGAAAATCCGCATGCCCGGTGAGTGGGCGAGCAGGTCGGCGATGAGCTGGAAGCCCTGGTCGGGAACGTGCGGCGTCGGCGGCAGTCCGAGGTCAACCAGCGCCAGTTCCGGCGCTTCCGGCAGCTGGCGCAGCAGCTCCACCGCGTGCGGCCGGGATTCGCACACCAGCACCTCGAAATCGGCGCCGAGCGCGAACGACAGCGTGTCGGTGATCAGCGCGTCGTCGTCGACGAGCAGCAGCCGCGGCCGGCCCTCAGGCGCGGATTGCAGGGGCGTCGGCATCGCTACGTATGCATCTGAGATACGCCCGCTCGAGATTGTCCTCGCCATAGCGCCCGCGCAGCTCGGCGGGCGCGCCGCGAAAGCGCAGCCGGCCGCGATCCATCACGGCGATCGTGGCGCAAAGCTCTTCGACGTCCGACAGCACGTGCGAGGTGAAAAACAGCGCCCGCCCGCTGCCGTGCAGGCGCGCGAGCACTGCTTTTACCGCCAGCCGCCCAGCTGGATCGAGCCCGCTCATCGGCTCATCGAGCACGTAGAGGTCGCGCTCCTGCAGGAAACAGGCTGCCAGGCCGAGCTTCTGCGTCATTCCCTTGGAGAGTTGGCGCACTGGCCGCTCGAGGGCCTGTGGCTCCAGCTCAAGCTCCGCGGCCAGGGCCGCGGCGCGCGCCGGCTCGAAGCGCGCCCCGGCCAGCGCCAGCGTCATGGCAAGGAACTCGCGGCCCAGCAGGTAGTGCGGCGGCACGAAGCGTTCGGGCAGGTAGGCGAGGCGCGCGCGTGCCGCCGCCTGCCGGCCGTCGACGCCGAAAATCTCGACGCGCCCGGCATCGGCCGCGCACAGGTCGAGCGCACATTTGATGAAAGTGGTCTTGCCCGCGCCGTTGGCGCCGACCAGCCCGGCCGCCGCGCCGGGCGCCACCTCCAGGCCGACGCCGTCCAGTGCGCGGCGCGCGCCGAAACGCTTCACAAGTCCTTCGGCACGGAGGGCGACGACAGTCGTGGGAGGCGGTGTCATTCGGGCGATACTATAATCCTGCCTTACGTTACGTACGCTACGTACTTCCCCGCCTTGGCCGCTGCCCCGATCGTCGAGATAGACCGTGTTTCGTTCGGCTACGATGCCGCCCGGCCGGTGCTGCATGGCGTGAGCCTGCGCATCGAGCCAGGCAGCGTGGTCGGGATCATGGGGCAGTCGGGCTGCGGAAAGACGACGCTGCTGCGGATCATCGCCGGCTGGCTGAAGGCGAGCGCCGGTACCACCCGGGCGCTCGGCCAGGATCTGTCCGGGCTCGACGACAGGGGGATCTTCGCGCTGCGAAGGAAAATGGGGATGTTGTTCCAGTTCGGCGCCCTGTTCACCGACATGACGGTATTTGACAACGTCGCCTTTCAGATGCGCGAGCATACCGACCTCCCGGCCGGCCTGATCGAAGATCTCGTGCTGATGAAGCTGGAAGCGGTCGGCCTGCGCGGCGCCGCGCAGCTGATGCCCTCTGAGCTCTCGGGCGGAATGGCGCGGCGCGTGGCGCTCGCCCGCGCCATCGCGCTCGACCCGCAACTGATGCTTTACGACGAACCCTTCACCGGCCTGGACCCGATTTCGCTGGGCGTGATCGCGCGCCTGATCCGCATGCTCAACGACTCGCTCGGCCAGACTTCGATCGTGGTCAGTCACGATGTCGAGGAGTGTTTCCGCATCGTCGATTACGTTTATTTCGTCTCCGGCGGCAAGATCGTCGCCGAGGGCAGGCCCGAGGAGATGCGGCGCTCCGGCGAGGCATTCGTCAAGCAGTTCGTGCGTGGCGATACCGAGGGGCCGATCCCGTTCCACTATCCGGCGCCCGCCTATGCGGCTGACCTTGCGCAGGTGGCCGCCGATGGCTGAGCTGCGCAACTGGCTGGAACGGCTCGGCCACATCGTGACGGCCAAGATTTGGCGGCTGGGGTTTGCCGCGCGGTTCTTTTTCTACGTACTGCTTCACTCGGGCACCGCGTTGCGCCGCTTCGGCCTGACGATCCGCGAAATCTACTTCGCCGGCGTGCTGTCGATGATCATCATCCTGGTCTCCGGGCTGTTCGTCGGCATGGTGCTGGGTTTGCAGGGCTACGACACCCTGCAGCGTTACGGCTCGGGCGAAGCGCTCGGCGTGCTGGTCGCGTTGTCGCTGGTGCGCGAATTGGGCCCGGTGGTGGCCGGCCTGCTGTTCGCGAGCCGGGCGGGCTCCGCGATCACCGCGGAAATCGGCCTGATGAAAGCCACCGAACAGATTGCCGCCATGGAGATGATGGCGGTCGACCCGATCGCCCGGGTGGTCGCGCCGAAGTTCTGGGCCGGGGTGATATCGATGCCGCTGCTGGCCGCGATGTTCTCTGCGATGGGTATCTTCGGGGGCTACCTGATCGGGGTCCAGCTGATCGGGGTGGATGAGGGCGCCTTCTGGTCGCAGATGCAGGCCTCGGTGGATGTGCGCAATGACATCCTCAATGGGGTCATCAAGAGTTTCGTCTTTGGAGTCGCGGTGACCTGGATCGCAGTGTTCGAAGGCTATGATGCGCCGCCGACCGCGGAGGGCGTCTCGGGGGCCACCACCAGGACCGTGGTGACCTCGTCCCTGGCCATTCTGGCCCTCGATTTCGTGCTGACCGCGCTCATGTTTACCGGAGGTACCGCAAAATGAAACGCTCCACCATCGACATCTGGGTCGGCGCCTTCGTGGCCGCCGGTTTCGCCGGACTGTTGTTTCTGGCCCTCAAGGTGGGCAATCTGGCATCGTTTTCTACCGACAAGGCATATCAGATAGACGCCAAGTTTGCTAACATTGGCGGCCTGAAGGTAAGGGCGCCCATAAAGAGTGCGGGAGTGGTGGTCGGGCGTGTGTCGGAAATCAGGTTCGACAACGAGAGTTACGAGGCCATCGTCACTTTCAACGTGGACGCGCAGTACAAGTTTCCACGCGATACCTCGGCCAAGATCCTGACCTCGGGTCTTCTCGGGGAGCAGTATGTGGGGCTGGAAGCGGGCGGTGACGCGGAGATGGTGAAGGACAAGGGCAGGTTGCGGCTGACGCAGCCGGCAGTCGTGCTGGAAGATCTGATCGGCCAGTTCATTGTGAACAAGGCCGCCGAAGGCAAGAGCAGCAAGGAAGCAAAGTGATGATGCGCTGGGCGAAGAATCTTGCGGTTGGGCTGCTGCTCTGCGGAGCGGCGGGCTGCGCCACGACTGGGACTGCCGATCCGCGCGATCCGTTGGAAGGCCTGAACCGGGTGACTTACGCATTCAACGACGGCTTCGACAAGGCGCTCGTCAAGCCGGTGGCGACTCTCTACAAGGATTTCACGCCCGGCCCGATCCGTGTCTGGATCCGCAACTTCTTCGCCAATCTCTACGATCCGTGGATCGGCATCAATAATCTCCTGCAGGGCAAGGTCTCGGACGCAGTAACGGATTGGGCGCGCTTCGGCTTCAACAGCACGCTGGGGATATTCGGCATCAACGACGTCGCCTCCTCGATGGGTCTGGAGAAGCACGACGAGGATCTTGGCCAGACCTTCGGCCGATGGGGCATGGGCGACGGCGCCTACCTGATCATTCCATTCTGGGGTTCCAGTTCCGTGCGCGACGGTGCCGGCCTGGTGGGCGATTTGTCCGCCGACCTGGTGTGGCGCTTCCGTCCCATCGCGGTGAGGAACACTGCGGCCGGTGTTCGCTACATCAGCCGGCGCGCCGACCTGCTGGACGCAAGCCGCATCCTGGAAGAAGCCGCGTTAGACAAGTACGTATTCCAGCGCGATGCCTACCTGCAACGCCGCCGCAGCCTGGTTTACGACGGCAACCCGCCGCGCGCCGAACGCGACGCGCCGCGCGCCGATGCCGATCAGCAGCCGTCTACCCCGGCTACCGAAACACAGGAAGTACCCGCAGCAACAGCCGCGCCAGCCGCGGCCGTGACGCCGGCGGCGCAGGAGCAATCGCTGCAGCGCGCCGCGCCTGAGACGGTAGAGGCGGCAGTGCGTCTGCTCGAATTGCCTGCCTCGTCTGTGGCAACCGGAGGCTAGGATGTTCCCCGCGTTGGTCCGGTTTGCGGGGACTGCCGCAGCGGTCGCCATTGTCCTGGCCGGCGGCGCAAATGCGCAGGCGCAGACCGAGATCACGGCGCCGGACGTGCTGGTGAAGAACGTCACCCTCGAGGTGGTGGACATCATCCAGAAGGACACGGACATCCAGAAGGGCGACCGCAAGAAGATCGTCGCCCTGATCGAGACCAAGGTCCTGCCGCACTTCAATTTCCAGGCGATGACCGCGAGCGCGGTCGGACGCAACTGGGAAAAGGCGAGCGTCGATCAGAAGGCGCGCCTGAACGAGGAATTCAAGACGCTGCTGGTGCGCACCTACTCCAGCGCGCTCGCCGCCTACAGCAGCCAGAAGTTCGATTTCCGTCCGCTGCGCGCCAAGCCGACCGATACCGACGTCACGGTCAATGTGCGCGTGATGCAGTCCGGCACCCAGCCGGTGACTCTCGACTACGACATGGAAAAGCGGCCGGGCGGCTGGAAGGTGTGGGACGTGCGGGTCGCCGGCATCAGCCTGGTGGCGAATTACCGCACTGAATTCGACAACGTGGTGCGCGAAAGCGGCGTGGACGGCTTGATCAAGGCGCTGCAAAACAAGAACAACTCGCTCGATCAGCCCGCGGTCGTCGCCACACCTGCCGGAGCGCCCAAAAAATGATCCGGCGTGAAGGCGAGCGCATGGTGGTGAGCGGCGCGCTGACGCTCGCCAGCGTCGCCGCGGATCTGGCGAGGGGCAAGGCCGCGATCAACGATGGCGCGCGCAGCGTCGACCTGGGTGAAGTCGGTGAACTCGACTCTTCGGCGCTGGCGCTGCTGCTGGCCTGGCTGCGCGAGGCCAGGCGACTGGGCGGCGAGCTTTCGTTCAGCAATCTTCCGCAGGGCTTGATCACCATTGCGCGCCTCTACGGCGTCGCCGACCTGCTGCCCGCATCCTCCGCGTCCGCTCACCACTGAGCTGAACGCCCGCGCGAACGTGCCCTCCGCACGTAGTCGCGGGCACGTCCGCCATGACCTTTGCGATTGAAGCCCTGAATGTCGAGAAGCGCTACGGCGCGCTGCGAGCGCTCGCCGGGGTCAGCCTCGCCGTCGCCGAGGGCGAGTTTTTCGGCCTGCTTGGCCCGAACGGCGCCGGCAAGACCACGCTGATCAACATCATCGCTGGCCTGGCGCGCGCCAGTGCGGGCCAAGTGCGCGTGATGGGCGCTGACGTGATCGCCGATTACCGGCGCACGCGCCGCATGCTCGGCGTGGTGCCGCAGGAACTGGTGTTCGACCCGTTCTTCAGCGTGCGAGAGACGCTGCGCATCCAGTCGGGCTATTTCGGGCTGCGCCGCAACGACGCCTGGATCGACGAGGTGATGCACCACCTCGACCTGACCGCCAAAGCCGACGCCAACATGCGCACGCTGTCGGGGGGCATGAAGCGTCGCGTGCTGGTGGCGCAAGCGCTGGTGCACCGGCCGCCGGTAATCGTGCTCGACGAGCCGACCGCCGGAGTGGACGTGGGCCTGCGCCAGGGACTGTGGCAGTTCATCCGGCGCCTGAACCGCGATGGGCACACCATCGTTCTGACCACGCACTACCTGGAAGAGGCCGAGGAGCTGTGCGACCGCATCGCCATGCTCAAGGCGGGCAAGGTGGTGGCGCTCGATTCCACCCGCAACCTGCTCGAGAATTTTTCCGGCCTGGTGCTGAAGATCCGGCTGGATCGCAATGCGCTGCCCGACGGCCTGGAGGCGGATGTGCTGAGTGCCGACGACGGGCGCTTCACGCTGCGGCTGCGCGACTACAACGCGCTCGAGCAGGTGCTGCACCGCGTGCGCGAGACGGGCGCGGCGATCAGGGAACTCGAGCTCGAGCCGCCCGATCTCGAAGACGTCTTCCTGCGCGTGATGGAGAGGCACTGATGGGCGGCTTCCCTACGCTGCTGTACAAGGAGCTGCTGCGCTTCTGGAAGGTA
>JANXUV010000120.1 GCA_025356085.1 Betaproteobacteria bacterium | reverse complement strand
TGTTCTTCCGCTTGCGCTTTGCCGGCGTGCCGTTGCGCGAGGACTTCACGCTGGACATCGAAGCTTTTCTCGCCGCGATGGCGAAGGAGAAGCCGGCGCTGGTGTGGCTCGCGTATCCGAACAATCCGACCGGCAACGCATTTCCGGTCGCCGACATCGAGCGCATCGTCCGTGCCGCGCCTGGCCTGGTGGTGATCGACGAGGCCTACCAGCCGTTTGCCGGAACGACTTTCATGCCGCGGCTGGCCGAGTTCGAGAACATGGTGGTGATGCGCACAGTCTCCAAGATCGGCATGGCCGGGGTGCGGCTGGGCTATGTCGCCGGGCGGCCGGAATGGATTGGGTCCTTTGACAAGACGCGCTCGCCGTTCAACATCAACGTGCTGACCGAAGCGGTGGCGATCAAACTGCTGCAAAACAAGAAGGTGCTCGACGCACAGGCGGCCAAAGTGCTGGAGGAGAGAGAACGCATGAAGCCCGAACTCTCCGGCATGGCCGGGCTGACGGTGTACTCGTCGGCGGCGAATTTCCTGCTGGTGCGGGTTGCCGGCGCGCAAAGGAGCGCGCAAGGCGCGCTGGGCGCCGGCACGCGCGTCTTCGAGAGCCTGAAGTCGCAGGGCGTGCTGGTGAAGGATTTCTCCGGCGGCCATCCGCTGCTGGAGAACTGCCTGCGGCTGACCATCGGCACGCCGGACGAAAATCGTATACTGCTTGCAGCACTACGAGAGGCACTGAAATGAGAACGGCAGAAGTCGAGCGCAATACCAAAGAGACGCAGATTCGCGTCAAGCTCAACCTGGATGGAAAGGGTGTGGCCAAGCTCGCGACTGGCATCCCCTTCCTTGAGCACATGCTCGAACAGGTGGCGCGCCACGGCATGGTGGATTTGGATATCGAGGCCAAGGGCGACCTGCACATCGACGCGCACCATACCGTCGAAGACATCGGCATCACGCTCGGCCAGGCCTTCGTCAAGGCGGCCGGCGACAAGTCCGGCATCCGGCGCTACGGCCATGCCTACGTGCCGCTGGATGAGGCGCTGTCGCGCGTGGTGATCGATCTCTCCGGCCGGCCGGGCCTCTCCTACAACGTGAAATTCACCCGCGCGCTGATCGGCGAATTCGACGCCGACCTGGTGCACGAATTCTTCCAGGGCTTCGTCAACCACGCCCTGGTGACGCTGCACATCGACAACCTGCGCGGCGACAACGCCCATCATCAGTGCGAGACCATGTTCAAGGCCTTCGCGCGCGCGCTGCGCATGGCCGCCGAGCCGGATGCGCGCGCGCAGGGTTCCGTGCCGTCAACCAAGGGCTCGCTCTAGTTGAAAATCGCAGTCGTGGATTACGGGATGGGGAACCTGCGCTCGGTATCGAAGGCGCTGGAGCATGTCGCGACCCGCATTTCCCCGACCATCGAGGTGCTGGTGACGTCGGACCCGAAGGCCATCCGCGCCGCCGAACGGGTCGTCGTGCCAGGCCAGGGCGCGATGCCCGACTGCATGCGCCAGCTGACGGACAGCGGCGCGCGCGAGGCGGTAGTCTCGGCCGCCGCCAACAAGCCCTTCCTCGGCATCTGCATCGGCTTGCAGATGCTGTTCGAGCACGGCGAGGAGGGGGATACCCCGGGGTTGGGGTTGCTGCCGGGGCGGGTGCCGAAGTTTTCAGCGGAAGTCGCGAACTCGGGCCTGAAAATCCCGCACATGGGCTGGAACCAGGTGATCCAGGAGCGTCCCCACCCCCTGTGGGACGGCATCGCGGACCGCAGCCGCTTTTATTTCGTGCACAGCTACTACCCGCAGCCCGCCGAGCGCGCGCTGACGGCCGGCAGCTGCGCCTACGGCATCAGCTTTACCTGTGCGGTGGCGCGGGATAACATCTTCGCCGTGCAGTTCCATCCGGAGAAAAGCCAGAACAGCGGCCTGCAGTTGCTGTCCAACTTCGTTCAATGGCGCCCGTAGCTAGCTGACTCGGCTTCGCAGCACCCCGTGCTGATCATCCCCGCAATCGACCTCAAGGACGGCCACTGCGTACGCTTGCAGCAGGGCCGCATGGATTCGGCCACCGTGTTCTCGGAAGATCCGGTGGCGATGGCCAAACACTGGTCCGCCCAGGGCGCGCGCCGCTTGCACATCGTCGACCTGAACGGCGCGGTGGCGGGCAAGCCGAAGAATGAGAAGGTGATCCGCGAGATGATCAAGGCGGTCGGCGAGAAGACGCCGATCCAGATCGGCGGGGGCATCCGCGATCTGGACACCATCGAAAGCTACATTGACGCGGGCGTGAGCTACGTCGTCATTGGCACCGCGGCAGTGAAAAACCCCGGCTTCCTCTCAGATGCCTGCTACGCATTTCCCGGCCACATCATCGCCGGCCTGGATGCGAAAGACGGCAAGGTGGCGGTCGAAGGCTGGTCGAAGATGACCGGGCATGACGTCGTCGACCTGGCGAAGAAGTTCGAGGACTACGGCCTGGAAGCCCTCGTCTATACCGACATCGGCCGCGACGGCATGATGACCGGGGTCAATATCGAAGCCACGCTCAAGCTGGCGCAGGCCATCCGCACGCCCATCATCGCCAGCGGCGGGCTGCACAACATTAAGGACGTGCAGACCATCTGCACCCAGCTGGTTCCCGAGGGCGTGATCGGCGCCATTGCCGGCCGCGCGCTCTACGAAGGCGCCATCGAGTTCAAGAAAGCGCAGGCCGCTGCCGACAAGGCCACCGAGAAGCCCGCAGTTCCGCCGCCCGGCAAGGCCGCCTAGGATTTATCCGACCATGGGCCTGGCCAAGCGGGTGATTCCCTGCCTCGACGTGACCGCGGGGCGGGTCGTGAAGGGCGTGAATTTCATCCGCCTGATCGACGCCGGAGACCCGGTAGAAATCGCCGCGCGGTACGACGCCGAAGGCGCTGACGAGCTTACTTTTCTCGACATCACGGCGAGCTCGGACGACCGGGACATCATCCTGCACGTCATCGAGGCCGTGGCCGCCAAAGTGTTCATCCCGCTCACGGTGGGCGGCGGCGTGCGCAAGGTCGCGGACGTGCGCCGGCTGCTGAACGCGGGCGCGGACAAGGTTTCGATCAACACCGCCGCGGTGCAGAATCCGGCGCTCGTTAGCGAGGCGTCTGGCATCGTCGGCAACCAGTGCATCGTCGTGGCCATCGACGCGAAAAAGAAGGGTGACCGCTGGGAGGTGTACACGCACGGCGGCAGGAATGCGACTGGCCTGGACGTGGTGGACTGGGCCAGGCGCATGGTGCAGGCCGGCGCAGGAGAGATACTGCTCACCAGCATGGACCGCGACGGCACCCGCGACGGATTCGATCTCGCGCTGACGCGCGCGGTGTCGGAAGCCGTGAGCGTGCCGGTGATCGCCTCGGGCGGCGTCGGATCGCGCGAGCATCTCGCCGACGGCATCCTCGAGGGACATGCCGACGCGGTGCTGGCAGCCAGCGTGTTTCACTTCGGCGATTTCACGGTGCGGGAATCGAAGCAGTACATGCAGTCGCGTGGCATCGAGGTGCGCTTGTGACGGAATGGCTCAATGAAGTTCCCTGGGACAAGGACGGGCTGATCCCGGTGGTGACGCAGGAAGCTTCCACCGGCCGCGTGCTGACGCTCGCCTGGATGAATCGCGACGCGCTGGCCGAGACCTCCAGGAGCGGCGAAGCGGTCTACTGGTCGCGCTCGCGCAAGAAGCTCTGGCGCAAGGGGGAGGAGTCCGGCCACACGCAGAAGATCCGCGAGATCCGGCTGGACTGCGATTCCGACGCGATTCTGCTGCGCGTGGACCAGGTGGGCGGCATCGGCTGCCATACCGGGCGCGAGAGCTGCTTTTTCCGCAAACTCGAAAACGGGAGATGGGTGACGACGGATCCGGTGCTCAAGGATCCGGCGGACATCTACAAAAAATGAGCGACATCCTGGAACGGCTGGCCCGGACCATCGAGGCGCGCAAGGGCGCCGACCCGGAAACCTCCTACGTCGCCAGGCTGCTCGCGGCCGACGAGGACGCGCTGCTGAAAAAAATCGGCGAAGAGGCCACCGAGACGGTGCTGGCCGCGAAAAGCGGCGACCGGCTGCACCTGGTGCGCGAAACCGCCGACCTGTGGTTCCACTGCATGATCGTGCTCGCCAGGTACGGCCTGGGGCCGGGCGACGTGCTGGCCGAACTGCACCGGCGCGAAGGCATCGGCGGGCTGGACGAAAAGGCGGCGCGCAAGAAGAAATGAACCAGGACGCCAATTGCATTTTCTGCAGAATCGTCCGCGGCGAGATCCCTTCGAACAAGCTGCACGAAGACGAGAACGTGCTGGCGTTCCACGACGTGCGGCCGCAGGCGCCGGTGCACTTCCTGATCATCCCGAAGGAGCATGTGGCGACGCTTTACGACGCGGGTACGGCGCAGCAGCACGCTTTCGGCAGAATGCTGGTGCTGGCGGGCGAACTGGCCCGCAAGGCGGGTGCCACCGACGGCTTCCGCACCATCATCAACACCGGGAAAGTGGGGCATCAGGAGGTGTATCATGTCCACATGCACGTACTCGGCGGGCCGGAGCCCCTGGGGTCGATGCTTCAGAGAAAGAAATAGGAGGCTCATATGGGTTCGTTCAGCATTTGGCACTGGCTGATCGTTCTGGTGATCGTGATGCTGGTCTTCGGCACCAAGAAGCTGCGCAATATCGGCGCGGATCTCGGTGGCGCGGTGCGCGGCTTCAAGGACGGCATGCAGAACGGCGAGAAAGCCGCCGATACGGGCGCCGCGGCGCAGGTCACCGGCAAGACGGTCGAAGGCGAAGTCAAGGCGAAGACCGAGTCCAAGGCCTGACGCGGTTTTGCTCTCTTTTAGGTTCGGGCGCCCGCTGGGCGCCCGTTTCGTCTTAGGGCCTCATTCTTAGGACTGCATGTTCGACGTCGGCTTTTCGGAGTTGCTGGTCATCGGCCTGGTCGCGCTGATCGTGATCGGGCCCGAACGCCTGCCGCGCGTTGCGCGCACGCTCGGCATCCTGGCGGGGCGGCTGCAGCGCTACGTCGCCGACGTCAAGGCCGACATCAACCGCGAAGTCGAGCTCGACGAGCTGCGCAAGATGAAGGACAGCGTGCAGCAGGCGGCGAGCGGCATCGAGAATTCAGTGCAGAGCGAACTCAACAAGACCGCCGATGAATTGAACGCCGCCGCGAATTCCGCCGCCATGAATTCCGACGTCGGCGCGCCGACCAGCCCGGCCGGGGCCGAAGCGCCCAAGGTCACGGAGAAGACGGGCTAGGCGTGCAGCAGGACACCTTCATCTCCCATCTGATCGAGCTGCGCGAGCGGCTGGTGCGCGCTTCCGGAGTGGTGCTGGTGCTGTTCCTGATTTTCTCCTTCGCCTGGCCCGGAGCCGGCGCGATCTACGATTTTCTCGCCGCACCGCTGATGCACGCGCTGCCGGAAGGCGCCAAGATGATCGCCACTGGCGTGATCACGCCGTTCATGGTGCCGATGAAGGTCTCCGCGATGGTCGCCTTCATGGTGGCGCTGCCGTACGTGCTGTACCAGGCCTGGTCGTTCGTCGCGCCCGGACTTTACGAGCACGAGAAAAAGCTGGCGGTGCCGATCATCGTCGCCAGCACGCTGCTGTTCCTGCTCGGCGTGGCGTTCTGCTACTACTTCGTGTTCGGGCAGGTGTTCTCCTTCATCCATGGCTTCGCGCCGAAGTCGATCACGCCGGCGCCCGACATCGAGGCCTACTTCAGCTTCGTGATCACCATGTTCCTCGCCTTTGGGGTGACCTTTGAGATCCCGATCGTGGTGATCATCCTGGTGCGCTCGGGCGTGGTCAGCGTTGAAAAGCTCAGGGAAGCGCGACCCTACGTGATCGTCGGCGCCTTCGTGGTGGCGGCGGTGGTGACCCCGCCGGACGTGCTATCGCAGTTCATGCTGGCGGTGCCGATGTGCCTGCTGTACGAGGCCGGCCTGATCTTCAGCCGCTTCGTCGGAGTGCGGCAGAAAGATGTAGAATCGCGCCCCTCATCTATTGATCCGACCGGAAAGACCCCATGAAACGGAAATACGGCTCCGCCCTGAAAAACGAATCCATCGCCGAGCAGAAGATGCGCGAGCGCGCCAAGGAGGCCGGCACCAACGCCTTCAATTTCGGCTCCGAGCTGCGCAAGGGCGCCATCGGCCGCGGCAAGCATCGCGGCCGCGCCGACGTGGCGGGTCATACCAGCAAGAAGTAGCAGCCCGCAGGGGCCGTCAGGCCTTTTTCCGGGCGCGCAGTTGGCCGACGATGCCGGCCGGGAAGTAGTAGACCGACAGCACGAACAGTACCCCCAGCCAAAGCAGCCAGCGGTCCGGATGGAACAAGTCGGGCAGCAGGGGAATGCCCTGCATCGCGCCTGAGAACGCCTTCATCGCTTCCTGCAGGTAGTTCTGCGCCACCACGAAAATGGCGGCGCCGATGACCGCGCCGTACATGGTGCCCATGCCGCCGATTACCACCATCAGCAGGATGTCGATCATGATGCTGAAATCGAGCGTGGTGTTCGGCCCGGTGTAGCGCAGCCACAGCGCGTAGAGTGCGCCGGCAAGCGTCGCCACCACCGCGCCCAGGCAGTTGGCCAGCGTTCGATAGATGACGGTGCGGTAGCCCAGGGCCTCGGCACGGAACTCGTTTTCCCGGATCGCCAGCAGCACGCGGCCGAATGGCGAATTCACGATCCTCAGCAGCACCAGGAACAGCCCCAGCGCCACGCCGAACACCAGGTAGTAGGTCGCGACCCGCGAGCGCAGCAGCTCCGGCACCTTGAAGGTGATGCCGTCCTCGCCGCCGGTGAAATCGGAGAGCTGCGAAGCCAGGATCGCGAAGAACGAAGCCACCGCCAGGGTGATCATGGCGAAGAAGATCGCCTTCACGCGCAGTGAAAACAGGCCGACCAGGAACGATAGCGCCAGCGACAACGCGACCGCGGCCACGGTGCCCAGCGCGATCGCGCCCCAGCCCGGCTCCATGCGCGACAGTGCGATCGCCACGCCGTAGCCGCCGATGCCGAAGAACATGGTGTGCGCGAAGGACACGATGCCGGTGTAGCCGAGCAGCAGGTCGTAGCTCGCCACCAGCAGCACGAACACGCAGACCTTGGCGGCGACGTCGAGGGGCCGCGTGCCGGGAAACAGGAACGGCGCCAGCGCCAGCGCGACCAGGATCGCCAGCAACAGCGCCGAAAGAATCCGGCTGCGCGGCGCGTCGCCTGAAAGCAGGCCGGCGATCACGATTTACCCACCGGGTAGAGTCCCTGCGGCCGCCACAGCAGGATCAGCACCATCAGCAGGATGTTCGAGCCGAGAGCGATTTTCGGCGACAGGTAGCCGACGTAGTTCGCCACCAGGCCGACCAGCACCGCGCCGGCGAAGCAGCCGCCAATCGAGCCCAGGCCGCCGATGATGATGACGATGAAGATCAGCACCATCATGCTGGCGCCGATGTGCACCGTGACGCTCTCCTGGTACATGCCCCAGAGCGCGCCGCCCAGGCCCGCCAGCGCCGAGCCGGCAACGAACACGCCGACGAACAGGCGCCGGATGCGGTAGCCCATCGCTTCGACCATTTCCTTGTTCTCCACGCCGGCGCGGATCAGCAGGCCGATCTTGGTGCGGTTGAGCAGCAGCATCATCCCGGCGAACACCGCCAGCCCGATCGCCACCGCGATCAGCCGGTACTTCTCAATCGCCATGTCGCCGACCAGGAACGAGCCACGCAGCGTCGCCGGTCGCTCCACCGGGATCTGGTCCGGGCCCCAGAGCACGAGGATCAGCTGCTCGGCGACGATCATGCCGCCGGTGGTGATCAGGATCTGTTTCAAGTGGTCGCCGTACACCGGCCGCACGATGACGCGCTCGAAGAACAGGCCGAGCAGCCCGGCAGCCAGCATCGCTGCTAGTACCGCCGGCGCGATCGCGCCCAGGTTGGCGAGGAAACTGTCCGCGCTGGCGGCGGCGGAGAACAACTTGACGGTCGAAGCGCCGACATAGGCGCCCAGCGCGATGAACAGGCCGTGCGCGAAATTCATCACGTCCATCAGGCCGAACACCAGCGTCAGTCCCGAGGACATGATGAAGATCATCAGGCCCATGGCGAGGCCTGCGATCGTCAGCGTCAGCCAGGTGGATGGATTTCCCACCAGCACCAGCGAGCCCAGCGCGATCGCGAGGATCAGCGCCGGCGGACGCCAGTCGAGACGCCGGCTCACCAGCGCCCCTTCGGGCGCGCTCATTGGTGCGCCTCCAATGACAGCCCGAGCAGCCGCGTCTGCAGCGCATCGTCAGTGGCGAGATCGGCCATGCGCCCGGCATGCACGATGCGCCCGGCGTCCATCACCGCCACCGAATCGCCCAGCGATTTCGCGGCGTGGAAGTTCTGCTCCACCATCAGGATGGTAGTGTCAGTCTTCTTCAGTTCCGCGAAGGCCTCGATCAGGTTATTGATGATCGCCGGCGCGAGGCCCTTGGTCGGCTCGTCGATCAGCACCAGCTTCCTCGGCTCGACGATCGCCCGCGAGATCGACAGCATTTGCTTCTGGCCGCCGGAGAGATTGCCGGCGGGCAAGTCCCAGAATTTCTTCATCGGCGGGAAGTAACGGAAAATCCAGTCGAGGCGCGCTTCTTCCGGCGGCCCGCGGCGCGCCGCCAGCACCAGGTTCTCCTGCACCGTCAGGCCGGCGAAGATGCCCATCGACTCGGGCACATAGGCAATGCCCAGGTTGGCGATCGCTGGCGTGTCGCGCTGCGTGATGTCGCTGTCCTCGAAGCGAATGGCGCCGGCCGAGGCGCTCCACAGGCCCAGGATGGTGCGCAGCGCGGTGGTCTTGCCCGCGCCGTTGCGGCCGAGCAGCATCGTCAGTTCGCCTCGCGGCACGACGAGATCGACTCCCTGCAGGATGTGGTAGTGCCCGATGTGGGTGTGAACCCCGCTCAGGCTGAGGAGATTTTCAGCCACGCGCGGGAACCCCCAGATAGGCTTCCTGCACCACCGGCGACGCGATTACTTCCGCCGGCGCGCCGTCAGCGACCAGTTCACCCTGATGCAGCACGATGATGCGGTCGGCCAGCGAGCGCACCACGTCCATCTTGTGCTCCACCAGCAACACGGTCTTGTCCTTCTGCTGCTTGATCTCGCTGATCAGGTCGAGGATCACCGGCACTTCGTCCACGCTCATGCCGGCGGTCGGCTCGTCGAACATGAAAATATCGGGCTCGAGCGCGAGCAGGAGAGCGACTTCGAGCTTGCGCTGATCGCCGTGCGAGAGCTCCGAAGCGAGCGCCGTGCGCCGCTCGGCGAGCGCGACGCGCGCGAGGAAATTTTCGGCCTTGTCGATCAGCTCGATGTGGCTGTTCCACATCGATATGAGATTCAGTCCCATGCCGGCACGCGCCTGCACCGCCAGGCGCACGTTCTCCAGCACCGTCAGGTTCGGAAACAGGTTGGTGAGCTGGAACGCGCGCCCCATGCCCTTGCGCGTGCGCACCGGCGCCGCGTCGCGCGTGACGTCCTCGCCGTGCAGCAGCACCTGGCCGGCGCTCGCCGGCAGCTGCCCCGAGATCAGGTTGAAGTAGGTGGTCTTGCCGGCCCCGTTCGGGCCGACGATCGCGGTCAGCGTGCCCGGCTCGAAACGGCAGCTGACCGCGTTGACGGCGACATGCCCGCCGAAGCGGATCGTCAGTCCCCGGGTTTCGAGAACTGGGTGCGACATGGCGCGCCTAGCGTTTGTTGCGGATCGGGACCTTCATTTCCTCGGGCTTGATTTCGCGCACCGGGGTGAGCACCGCCCAGTCGATGCCTGGATCGACCCGCACCTTGAAGTGGAACATCGATTGCATCGCCTGGTGGTCTTCCTTGCGGAAAGTCATCCTGCCCTTGGGCGTCTCGAACGACAGCCCTTCCATCGCCGTGATCAGCTTCTCGGTGTCCGTGCCACCGGCTTTCTTGATCGCCTCGACCGCGGCGATGCCCGCCGACATGCCGCCCGCGGTGAAGAAATCGGGCGGCACCTTGAAGCGCTTGTAGTGCTCGGCCACCAGCCACTTATTGACCGGGTTTTGCGGGATTTCATAGTAGTAGTAGGTGGCGCCTTCCATTCCCGGCAGCACCTTGTAGGCGGCCAGCGCGGGCAGGATGTTGCCGCCGCTCGCGATTTCGATGCCGTAGCGCTCGGGCTTGAGATCCGCGATGCGGAACGGGTTGCCGCCGGCCCAGATAATGAAGATGATCTTGCGGCCCTTCTTGTCCTTCAGCGCGTTGAAGAGGCGCTCGGCCGGCGCGGTGAAGTCGGTGGTCGCCTGCGGCGCGTATTCCTCATGCACGATCTCGGCGCCGGTGCCGGCGAGCGCTTCCTTGAACGCCTTCACGCCGTCGCGCCCGAACGCGTAATCCTGCGCCAGTGTCGCGATCACCACGCCCTTCTTGCCGATCGCAACCGCGTTGGAAATCGCGTCCTGGGAGGAGGAGCGCCCGGTGCGGAAAATGTAGCGGTTCCATTTGTCGCCGGTGATCGAATCCGCGACCGCGGGCTCCACCAGCAGGATCTTCTTGTATTCCTCGGCCACCGGCAGCATCGCCAGCGCCACGCCCGACCCGGTCGGCCCGATCGCCAGGTCCACCTTGTCGTCGCCGTAGGCGGCGGCGAGCTGCGCCTTGCCCACGTCGGGTTTGAGCTGGCTGTCTTTTTCGATCACCACGATCTTGCGCCCGAGCACGGTCATGGTGCCGCCGGTGGCGTACTCCAGGCCCATCATCAGCCCGGTCTGGGTCTGCTTGGCGTAGGCCTCCAGCGCGCCCGTCTTGTCGTAGACGTGGGCAATGCGGATATCCTTGGACTGCGCGAGCGCCAGGCCCGCTGCGCCCGCCAGCGTTGCCGCCGCGAGCAGGGTGAGAGTGCGTTTCATGCGATCTCCTAGGGAAAATTTCATTCTGGACGGGCCTGCTGTTTCGGACGGCGGCCGATGGTGACCGGAATTTCCAGGTCCTGGCCCTTTCGTTTCAGCTTCATTCTAGCGGCGCTGCCGGGCGCGATCCCGGTAACGGCATTCAGCACGCCTTGCGGGTCGGTGACCGCCTTGCCGTCAATCGACAGCAGCACGTCGCCCGGCTTCACGCCGGCCTTGTCGGCCGGGCCGTCGGTCAGTACGCCCTTGATGATCGCGCCATCCAGCGTGCCGAACTTGAAGGATTCGGCCAGCGCCGGGGTCAGCGGCGCGAGCTCCACGCCGATCCAGCCGCGCGTGACCGCGCCGTTCTTGATGATCTGCTCCAGCACCGACTTCGCAGTCGATACCGGCGTGGCGAAACCGATGCCCATCGAGCCGCCGTTGCGCGAGAAGATCGCGGTGTTGATGCCGATCAGGTTGCCGCTGGCGTCGATCAGCGCGCCGCCCGAGTTGCCGGGATTGATCGCGGCATCGGTCTGGATGAAGTTCTCGAACACGTTGATGCCCAGGCCCGAACGGCCGAGCGCGGAAACGATGCCCAGGGTCACCGTCTGGCCGAAGCCGAAGGGATTGCCGATCGCCAGCACGATGTCGCCGACGCGCAGCGTGTCCGACGATCCGAAGGTAATCGCCGGCAGGTCCTTGGCGTCCACGCGCAGCACCGCCAGGTCGGTTTCCGGGTCGCTGCCGACGACGGTGGCGATCAGCATTTTCCCGTCGGAGAGAGAGACCTCAATCTCGTCGGCCGCCTCGACCACGTGGTTGTTGGTGAGGATGTAGCCGCTTGCGCTGACGATCACGCCCGAGCCGAGGCTGGTCGCCTTCTGCGGATCGTCGCCGAGGAAGCGGCGCAGTTCGTGCAGCGGCGAATTGCGCGGCAGCTTCACTTCCTTGGAGGTGGAGATGTTCACCACCGACGGCATTGCCTTCTTCACCGCCGCGTGGTGCGAGTCGGGGCGCGCCGCCGGGGTTGTCGTGCCCGGGGTCATGTCCTGCTGCACCACCGCAACCTGCGCCGTGCGCGCCGGCAACCACTCGGGTTTCAGCGTCGCGACGACAAACAGCGCCGCCAAAAAGATGGTGGTGGTCTGCGAAAAGATGATCCAGAGGCGGTGCATGGAGTCGGCCAATTTATCATATTTAGCCTTTGGTTTTAGCTACTTAGCTCCGAAAACGTGGACTTTCCCTAGCCATCCCGATAAAATCGCGTTTCCTTTCAAAGCCCGGTCCCCTCGATCCCGACATGAGCGATTCCAAGATGGACAAGACGCGGCGCAACCTGATCATCGCCACCGGCGCCGTCAGCGCGGTTGCCGGCGTGGCAGTGGCCGTGCCCTTCGCGTGGAGCTGGTGGCCCTCGGAGCGTGCGAAGGCGGCCGGCGCGCCGGTGACCGCCGATATTTCCAACCTCGCGCCCGGCGAACTGCAGGTGGTGGAGTGGCGCGGCAAGCCGGTCTGGATCCTGCGGCGCACGAAAGAGATGCTCGATGCGGTGAAGAAGGCCGACGACAAGGTCAGCGACCCGAAGTCAGAGGTGCCGCTGCAGCCCGAGTACGCCAGGAACGAATACCGCTCGATCAAGCCCGACGTGCTGGTGCTGGTCGGAATCTGCTCGCACCTCGGCTGTTCGCCGCAGCAGAAGACGGCCGAGGCCAAGGGTGAAATGGGCAGTGACTGGGCGGGCGGCTTCCTCTGCCCCTGCCACGGCTCGAAGTTCGACCTCGCCGGCCGCGTCTACAAGGGCGCGCCCGCGCCGGTGAACCTGGACGTGCCGCCGCACATGTATCTGTCGGAAAGCACCATCGTCATCGGCGAAGACAAGAAGGGGGCGTAACCATGACTCGCCTGATGACCGCGGCCTGGGATTGGTTCGATGCGCGCATGCCCTCGGTGGCGGAGGAATTCCGCAAGCACGCCTCCGAGTACTACGCGCCGAAAAACTTCAACTTCTGGTACTTCTTCGGCGCGCTGTCGATGATCGTGCTGGTGATCCAGATCGTCTCGGGCATCTTCCTGACGATGAACTACAAGCCCGACGCGGCGCTCGCCTTCGGCTCGGTCGAGTACATCATGCGCGACGTGCCCGGCGGCTGGATCATCCGCTACATCCACTCCACGGGCGCTTCCGCGTTCTTCGTGGTGGTCTACCTGCACATGTTCCGCGGCCTGCTGTACGGTTCCTACAAGCAGCCGCGCGAGCTGGTGTGGATCTTCGGCGTGCTGATTTATCTCACGCTGATGGCCGAGGCCTTCTTCGGGTACCTGCTGCCCTGGGGCCAGATGTCTTACTGGGGCGCGCAGGTGATCGTCAACCTGTTCGGCACCATCCCGTTCATCGGGCCGGACCTGTCGCTGCTGATCCGCGGCGACTACGTGGTCGGCGACGCGACGCTGAACCGCTTTTTCGCGCTGCACGTGATCGCCATCCCGCTGGTGCTGCTCGGCCTGGTGTCGGCGCATATCCTCGCGCTGCACGACGTCGGCTCGAACAACCCGGACGGCGTCGAGATCAAGAAGATCAAGGGCCCCGACGGCCACCCGCTCGACGGCATTCCGTTCCACCCGTACTACACGGTGAAGGACTTCGCCGGCGCGGTCATCTTCATGATGATCTTCTGCGCGATCATGTTCTTCGTGCCGGAGATGGGCGGCTACTTCATCGAGTACAACAACTTCGTGCCGGCCAACCCGCTGCAGACTCCCGCGCACATCGCGCCGGTCTGGTACTTCACGCCTTATTACTCGATCCTGCGCGCGGTGCCGCCCCTCTTCAACTCGCAGTTCCCGGGCGTGATGGCAATGGGCATCTCGACGCTGATCCTGTTCTTCCTGCCCTGGCTGGACAGGAGCCCGGTGAAGTCGATCCGCTACCGCGGCACGCTCTACAAGAGCGCGCTGGCGATCTTCGTGGTCACCTTCCTGGTGCTGGGCTACCTCGGCACCGAGCCGGTGACGGTGTGGGGCCAGTCCGGCGCCTGGCTCGGCCACGCCGACCGGGCCACGGTCGCGGCGCGCATCTTCTCGGTCATCTACTTCCTGTTTTTCTTCCTGATGCCCTGGTACACGGCGATCGACAAGACCAAGCCGGTGCCCGAGCGGGTGACGATGTGAGACGCTCGATGAAAAAACTGATCCTCGCTCTCGCATTCGTTCCCGCTCTGGTTTTCGCCTCCGAAGGCGGCTACCGTCTCGACCATGCGCCCATCGTGCCCACCGACCAGCTCAGCCTGCAGGCGGGCGCGAAGACCTTCGTCAACTACTGCCTGAACTGCCACGGCGCGCAGTTCATGCGCTACAACCGGCTCACCGACCTCGGCCTGACCGAGGCGCAGATCCGCGACAACCTGGTCCTCACCGATGCCAAGGTCGGCGACACCATGAAGGTGGCGCTGACGGCCAAGGACGGCAAGGCGATGTTCGGCGCCGCACCGCCCGACCTCACCGTGGTCGGCCGCTCGCGCGGCGCGGACTGGCTGTACACCTACCTGCGCACCTTCTACCGCGACGAGAAATCGCCGACCGGCTGGAACAACGCCGCGTTCCCGTCGGTGGCGATGCCGCATGTGCTGTGGACGATGCAGGGCGAACGCTCGCTGCAGGTGGTGGAAGACGAGGAGCACCACGGCGCTGCCGAGTACAAGTGGACGCAGCTCACCCCGGGAACGCAGAACGAGGTGCAGTACGACACCACCGTGCGCGACCTGGTGAACTTCCTCGTCTACATGGGCGAGCCGTCGGCGGTGAACCGCAAGCGCCTCGGCGTCGTTGCGCTGTTCTTCCTCGGCATCCTGTTCATTTTCGCCTATGCCCTCAAGAAGGAATACTGGAAGGACGTGCACTAGGCAGTTTCGTTAGGCAACAAAAAGCCGGGCGCCGCCCGGCTTTTTTCTCTGTTCTGGAAAGCCCCGCATCATGATGCAACTGTACTCAGGTACCACCTGTCCTTTCAGCCACCGCTGCCGCTTCGTGCTGTACGAGAAGGGCATGGACTTCCAGGTCATCGACGTCGACATGTACAACAAGCCGGAGGACATCGCGGTGATGAATCCGTACAACCGGCTGCCGGTGCTGGTCGAACGGGATCTGATCCTGTACGAATCGAACATCATCAACGAGTACATCGACGAGCGATTCCCGCACCCGCAGCTGATGCCGGCCGATCCGGTGATGCGCGCGCGGGCGCGGCTGATGCTGTTCAACATGGAAGTCGAGCTGTTCTCGCAGATCGACGCGCTTGAATCAGGCAAGGAAAAGCAGATCGAGAAGGCGCGCGCCCACGTCACCGACCAGCTGGTCCTGCTGGCGCCGATCTTCACCAAGACCAAGCACATGCTTGGCGACGACTTCACCATGCTGGATGTCGCCATTGCGCCGCTGCTGTGGCGCCTGGACCGCTACGGCGTCAAGCTCGGCAAGCCGGCGGCGCCGCTGATGAAGTACGCCGAGCGCATCTTCTCGCGCCCGGCCTTCATCGAAGCGCTGACGCCTTCCGAAAAGGTCATGCGGAAGTAGCAGCATCATGGCCAACGCCGAAATCTCCACCAAGCCCTACCTGCTGCGCGCGCTCTACGAGTGGTGCGTGGACAACGGCTACACGCCGCACCTGGCGGTGAAGGTGGATTCGCGCTCGCAGGTGCCCTCCGAGTACGTGCGCAATGGCGAGATCACGCTGAATGTCTCGCCCAGCGCCGTGCACAAGCTGCAGATGGGCAACGAGCTGATCGAGTTCTCGGCGCGCTTCGCCGGCGTCGCGCGCCAGATCTCGGTGCCGGTTCCCTGCATCTACGCGCTCTATGCGCGCGAGACCGGGCACGGCATGACCTTCGAAGTCGATTCTCCCAAGGCCGCGATCCAGGGCGACACTGATCAGGATCCCGCCAAGCCCGGCCCCTCCAACGAAGCCGGCCCCGCTCTGGCCGGCCCCGCGCTCGCGCCCGTGAGCCCGCCGGCCGCCGTCCCCACAGAACCCACCAAGCCCACCGGCGGCAAGCCTCAGCTTCGCCGCATCAAATAGTAGACTGCACGCAAGGCCGGTTTAGCTCAGCTGGTAGAGCAGCGGTTTTGTAAACCGAAGGTCGGCGGTTCGATCCCGTCAACCGGCACCAAAACTGTCGAGCACTCTCTCGCCTATCGCGAAGCTTGCAAGAGGTGGCGTATCAGAAACGAGTAGATTGAACTAAGGATGTGTCGCGTAAAGACTTTTCGGCAGAAACTGGGCAAATCGACTATTTGTTGAGCGCCTGTTTTGGCAACTAAAAAGTCAACAAATACTAGTTAGAGGCGAACAAATGGCCGAACGCGATTACCTCTACATGCATGAAATCATTTCCTTTCGCGTGTTTGTTTCAGATGACCGGAGGGTTGGTCTGCATCTGACCAAAGCGAACGGCGAAGACCTTTCACTAGTTTTCTCTCCGTCGGCCCATCCCGATCTACATAGGTTACAAATCCTCCTTTCAAACCACCTGCCGTCTTCTTCTTAGCGCGCATGCTGTTCGCCTCTAACCCCCTGTTGGTGGCCGACGCGCCAGACGCTCCGCGTCCGAGCGTCTGGCTTCCTCGGCGCGCGGCACAACAGGAACGTTAGCAGTCCCAAGATATGACGCGTCTACCTGAGATTTGGAACTGCATTCGGCGCCATATGCCTCGGCAC
>JANXUV010000057.1 GCA_025356085.1 Betaproteobacteria bacterium | reverse complement strand
GCAACTTTACCGCGGGCACGTTCGCCTCGAAAGCGACGTCGCTCCAGCTGAGCGGCTGGCCGGCGGCGACCGGCCGCAGCATTTTCCAGCCATGCGCGAGGCCGAGCGGCAGGCAGCCCTGCGCCAGCGAGGCTTCCGAGGGCATCAGCTTGCCCACCACCGTATAGCCGCCCTCGCCGTCCAGAATTTCTCCCGGCTTCAGATCCTTTTTCGCGGTCGCCACCGCATCGGCGCGCCAACCGGTCGCGCAGCCGGTGGACTCGCCGCGCAGCCCCACCGATGCCACCGAGATCCCGACTTCCAGCCCGATCAGGTGCCAGCGCTTGTACATGCAGGCGTAGCGCCCCGATTCGTCGGTCTTCACGCCGTACTCGGAGAAGCAGCGGCGGATGTACTCGGATTCGCCCTCGAACACCACGAAGACACCGAAACGGATGTCGTACGGAATTGGTGTGCCGTCCGATTCCAGAGATGACACCACCTCAACCTGCCCCTTATGGTGCAGCACGCCGCCTTCGGACCTGGGGCGCATCAGGGAGGGAATCTGATCGACCGCGCCTGCCGGATACAGCAGGCCTTCAGGTGCGGCAGTGAGTCCCGTTGCGTTGCAAACCGCGCTGCTTTCGATCGCGGGCTTGGAGCCGTCCAGGAAGGAGTTGAACATTTTCGGGTTCAGGCCGCCGAGTTTTGCCTGCTCCGGGGTCAGGCCGTAGTAGCCCCAGACCGTTTCCGGCGTGGACTGCGCGAAGTGCGGCAGCCATTTGTGGCCGCGGCCCGCGGCCACCACCGGAAAGCCCGCCGCGCGCGCCCAGTCCACCAGGTCGCAGATGATTGCCGGCTGGTCGCCGTAGGCCAGGCTGTAGATCACGCCCGCCGCCTTCGCCTTCTGCGCAAGGATCGGACCGCAGAAAGCGTCCGCTTCCACGGTCACGTTGATGACGTGCTTGCCGTGACGGAAGGCCGCCAGGATGTGCTCGACCGCGGCGACCGGGTTGCCCGTCGCCTCGATGACGATGTCGATCTCGGGATTCGAGACCAGCTTCTGCCAGTCGTCGGAAATCGAAGTCGCCGCTATGGCCGCGGGACTCCAGCCCACCCGCTCCAGACTCGTCTTCGCATTCGCCGGCGCCAGGTCCGCAATCGCAACCAGCCGGATCCCGGGCGTGCGCGGCACCTGCGCCAGGTACATTGCCGCGAATTTGCCCGCGCCGATCAGGCCGACGCGCAGGGGCTTCCCCTGCTGTTCCCGCTCAAGAAGCTTGGCGTAGAGGTTCAACGAACCTGTCCTTCCAGGGGAGCGAAACGTCGTAATTCTTCAGCAGGCAATCGTCCGGCAGGCATTCGATCGGGGTGAAATCCCGGTGCGCGATGTAGTCCGGGCGCTTGAAGCGGCGGATGTGGTTCGATACCGCGCACAGCGACAGGTACACGCTGACCCGGTTCCAGGGCGACAGGTTCGAGGTCGAAGCGTGCACCAGGCAGCCGTGGAACAGGATCATCGAGCCCGGCGGGCCCTTCGGGGCGACAATGCCGCCGCGCTCGACCAGTTTTTTCATGACTCCATTATTTATCGTCCAGAGCGGATAGCTGGTCGTGCTCGTGTCATGCGCCGCGTCCAGCACGCCCAGCTTGTGGCTGCCCGGGATGAACATCAGCGGCCCGTTGAATTCGTTCACTTCGTCGAGGAAGATCGCCACGTTCATGGCCCGCGCTTCGGGCATCTGGTCGTCCTCCCGCCAGGTACCGTAGTCCTGGTGCCACTGCCAGACGTCGCCGTCGAAGGCCTGCTTGCCGTTGATCTTGAACTGGTGCATGTAGACGTCTTCGCCGAACATCTGCTTCGCCGGCTCGACCATGCGCGGGTGGCGCGCCAGCCGGGCGAAGGGGGCGCTGTAGAGGTGGGCGGCGAAATTGGTGCGCACCACGTCGCCGGTCTTTTCGCGCACGTTCTCGGGGCGGCGCTGGGCGTAGAGCGCGGGCACCTCGTCGGTCAGGACCCTGATTTCCTCCGGCTTGAACAGGCCCGGGAAGAACAGGTAGCCGTCGCGGTCAAATGCCTCCAGCTGGGCTTGCGTGAGTTTCATGGGGGGTCTCCGGAGCCTTGTGTATTATAGATTCTCCTGAGGAGGAAACCGATGCGACTGAATCGAATCCTGGCGGCGGCTGCCGCGGCTGTTGCCCTGCTGTCCGTTCCCGCGCAGGCGGTCACGCTCAAGTGGGCCGCACAAAACGACGTCATCACGCTCGACCCCCATTCGCAGAACCACGCCACCACCAACGGCATCATGCAGCACGTATACGAGGGCTTGGTGCGCTACGACAAGAAGTTCGGCGTCGAACCCGCGCTCGCCACCAGCTGGCAGGCGGTCACGCCGACGCAGATCCGCTTCAACCTGCGCAAAAACGTCAAATTCCACGACGGCAGCCCGTTCACCGCCGACGACGTGGTGTTCTCCTACGGCCGCATCATGCAGCCGCAGGGCACGATGCAGATCTACGTCTCCGGCGTGAAGGAAGTGAAAAAGGTCGACGACACCACGGTGGACCTGATCCTCTCCGGCCCCAACCCGGTGCTGCTGAAGAACCTGGTCGACTTCCGCATCATGAGCAAGACCTGGTCGGCCAGGAACAAGTCCGAGAACGTGCAGGACTACAAGGCGAAGGAAGATACCTTCGCCTCGCGCAACACCAACGGCACCGGCCCCTACGTTCTCGATCTGTGGGAACCCGATAAGCGCATCCTGATGCACTCGAATACGGCCTGGTGGGGCAAGCTGGACGGCAATGCGACCCATGTGGTCTACACCCCGATCAAATCGGACACCACTCGCGTGGCGGCCCTGATCGCCGGGGACGTGGACCTCGTCACTGACCTTCCGGTGCAGGACGTGGACCGGCTGCGCAAGGATCCGAAACTGAAGGTCCTGGATGGCAGCGAAGTGCGCACCATCTTCATCGGCCTCGATCAATTCAGCGATCAGCTGAAATATTCGAACGTCAAGGGCAAGAACCCCTTCAAGGACCTGCGCGTGCGCAAGGCGCTGAACCTCGCGGTCGACCGCGAGGCGATCAAGCGCGTGACGATGCGCGGCCTGTCGGTGCCGGCCTCGATCATGGTGGCGCCCGGCGTGCACGGATATTCCACCGAGCTGGACAAGCCCATCAAGGCGGATCCCGAGGCGGCGAAAAAGCTGCTCGCCGAAGCCGGCTATCCCAACGGCTTTGAATTCCAGCTCGATTGCCCGAACAATCGCTACGTCAACGACGAGCGCATCTGCCAGGCGCTGGTGTCGATGTGGGCCAAGATCGGGTTGAAAGTGAAGCTGCTCGCGCAATCGATGCCGATCTTCATCGCCAAAATCCAGAACTTCGACCACGATGCCTACATGCTGGGCTGGGGCGTGGCGAACTTCGACGCCAACTACTCGCTGTTCTCCCTGGTGCACACCAAGACCAGCGGCGCGGGGGGCAGCTTCAACCTCGGGCGCATGAGCGACCCGGCGCTGGACAAGCTGATCCAGTCCGCCAATACCGAATCAGACGTCAAGAAGCGCGACGAGATGCTGAAGGAAGCCCTGACGATCACCCGCGACCAGTACTACTACGTCCCCCTGCACCACCAGATGCGGCCGTGGGCGATGAAGAAGGGCGTCACCACGGTGTACAAATCGGACGACCGGCCGGAAGCCCGTTTCGCGGAGATCAAGTAGGAAAGAGTTACTGCGACTGCTTGCGGGGGACCTGGAAGAACACTTCGTCGTTCTTCACCATGCCGAGCTCGTAGCGGGCGCGTTCTTCGATCGCGTCGGATCCCTGCTTCAGGTCCTTCACCTCGGCCGCGAGCGCGCTGTTGCGGATCTCCAGGCGCTCGTTCTTCGCGCCCTGCGCCTCGACCTGCCGGTCCACGTCCCAGACGCGCAGCCAGCCGCCCTTGCCGAGCCAGAGCGGGTACTGGATGACGATGATCAGGGCGACGAAGATGCCGGCGAGGACTCTCATCTGAGCTGGAGGAAGGCCTCTTTGCCGGGGTAGCTGACCGACTCGCCGAGGTCTTCCTCGATGCGCAGCAGCTGGTTGTACTTGGCGGTCCGGTCCGAGCGCGACAGCGAGCCGGTCTTGATTTGCAGCGCGTTCAAGCCAACCGCGATATCTGCGATGGTGGTGTCCTCGGTCTCGCCCGAGCGGTGCGAAATTACCGTGCCATAGGCCGAGCGCTTGGCAAGCTCGACCGCGGCGAAGGTTTCAGACAGCGTGCCGATCTGGTTCACCTTGATCAGGATCGCGTTGGCCGCGCGTTGCTTGACACCCTCGCGCAGGATTTTAGCGTCCGTGACGAACAGGTCGTCGCCCACCAATTGGACTTTCCTGCCAAGGCGCTCGGTCAGCAGCTTCCAGCCCGCCCAGTCGGCCTCGGCCATGCCGTCCTCGATCGATACGATCGGATACTTGTCGGCCAGCGTCGCAAGGTAGTCACAAAATTCTTCCGCGCTCAGGCTGAGTTGTTCGGATTCGAGGATGTATTTGCCATCCTTGTGGAATTCGGACGCCGCGCAATCCAGCGCGATCAGCACATCCTGCCCGGCGGCGTAGCCCGCCTTGTCGATGGCCTCCAGGATCAGCTCGATCGCCGCCGCATGCGTCGGCAGGTTGGGCGCGAAACCGCCCTCGTCGCCGACGGAAGTGGGCATTCCTTTTGAATTAATTATTTTTTTCAAGGAATTGAAGATTTCAGAACCACAACGCAGGGCTTCCCGGAACGACGCCATCCCGGCCGGTACGATCATGAATTCCTGCATGTCGAGGTTGTTGTTGGCGTGGGCGCCGCCGTTGATCACATTCATCAGCGGCACCGGCATCTGCATCGGGCCGGAGCCGCCGAAATAACGGTACAGCGGCAACCCCGACTCCTCAGCGGCGGCCTTGGCCGCCGCCATCGACACCGCCAGCGTGGCGTTGGCGCCCAGGCGCGATTTGTTTTCCGTGCCGTCCAGATCGCACAACGTCTGGTCAATGAACGCCTGCTCGGAGGCGTCCAGGCCGACGAGCGCCTCGGAAATCTCGGTGTTGACCGATTCGATGGCTTTCAGCACGCCCTTACCGCCGTAGCGTTTGGCGTCGCCGTCGCGCAGTTCGATCGCCTCGCGGCTGCCGGTGGAGGCGCCCGAAGGCACCGCGGCGCGCCCCATGGCGCCCGACTCGAGCAGTACGTCCGCCTCGACGGTCGGATTGCCGCGTGAATCGAGGATTTCCCTGGCGACGATATCGACGATGGAGCTCATGACTGTTCCTTTTTCACCAGATCCTCCGCGAAACCGTTTTTCTTCACCGTGCGGTCGAGTTCAACCAGCGTTGTCAGCAGCCGTTCCATGTGCTCGAGCGGCCAGGCATTCGGCCCGTCGGAGAGCGCTTTCTCCGGGTTCGGATGCGTTTCCATGAAAATGCCCGCGATGCCGCTCGCCACCGCCGCGCGCGCCAGCACCGGGATGAACTCCCGCTGGCCGCCTGAACTGGTGCCCTGCCCGCCCGGCAGCTGCACCGAATGCGTGGCATCGAAGACCACAGGACATCCCGTGTCGCGCATGATTGCCAGGGACCGCATGTCCGAAACCAGGTTGCCGTAGCCGAATGAGAAGCCGCGCTCGCAAACGAGGATATTGTCTTTTTTAGAAGCTTCTCTTGCCTTATCGACCACGTTTTTCATTTCCCCGGGCGAGAGGAACTGGCCTTTCTTGATGTTGACGGGTTTGCCGGCGGAGGCCGCCGCGTGGATGAAATCCGTCTGCCGGCACAGGAACGCCGGCGTTTGCAGCACGTCCACCACGCCGGCGACGGCCTTTACTTCGTCCTTGTCGTGAATGTCGGTCAGAAGCGGCACGCCGAGCTGGCGCTTCACTTCTGACAGGATCTTCAGGCCCTGGTCCATGCCCAGGCCGCGGAACGACTTGCCGGAACTGCGGTTGGCCTTGTCATAGGAGGATTTGAAGATGAACGGCACGCCGAGCCTTGCGGTGATCTCCTTCAGCCGCCCGGCGGTTTCGACCTGCAGTTCCAGCGACTCCACGACACAGGGCCCCGCGATCAGGAAGAGGGGTTTGTCCAGTCCGGCCTCGAACCCACAGAGCTTCACGCCGCGACCACGGACAGCGTACCGCCCGGCCGCTTTGCATTCGCCCTGTATTTCAGCGCCGCGTTCACGAACGCCTTGAACAACGGGTGCCCGTTGCGCGGCGTCGAGGTGAATTCCGGATGGAACTGGACGCCGAAGAAGAACGGATGTCCCGGCAGCTCCATCATTTCCGGCAGGTTCTCGCTGGGCGTGCGGGCACTGACTTTGTAGCCTTTGGCTTCCAGTTGAGGCACATACACGTTATTGACTTCATAACGATGGCGGTGCCGTTCGTTTACTTCCATTCCATAGATGGAAAAAGCAAGAGTTCCATTCTCGACAGGAACCTTCTGCGTCCCCAGGCGCATGGTGCCGCCCAGGTCGGAAGTTTCGTTGCGGCGCTCGATGCGGCCGGTGTGGTCCAGCCACTCGGTGATCAGCGCGACCACCGGGTGCGGCGTGTCGGCGTCGAACTCGGTGCTGTTGGCGCCCGCCAGCCCGCAGACGTTGCGCGCGAACTCGATGGTCGCCAGCTGCATGCCGAGGCAGATGCCGAGGTAAGGAATGCCGTTCTCGCGCGCGAAGCGGATCGCGCGGATCTTGCCCTCCGTGCCGCGCTTGCCGAAGCCGCCCGGCACCAGGATCGCGTCCATCTTCTCCAGCATCCCGACGCCGCTCTTCTCGATCTCCTCGGAGTCGACGTAGTGGATCTTGACCCTGCTGCGAGTATGAATCCCGGCGTGCGTGAGCGCCTCGTTGAGCGACTTGTAGGAATCCTGCAGGTCGACGTACTTGCCGACGAAGGCGATGTCCGCTTCGTGCTCCGGGTTCTCCTGCGCGTCCACCAGCTTGGTCCAGGCGGTCAGGTCGGCGGCGCGCGCCAGTATCTGCAGCTTGTGGCAGACGATTTCGTCCAGCATCTGCTTGTGCAGCATCATCGGGATCTTGTAGATCGAGTCCACATCCCACGCGGAAATGACTGCTTCCTTCTGCACGTTGCAGAACAGCGCGATCTTGCGCTTTTCGTCTTCCGGCAGCGGCCGGTCGGTTCGGCACAGCAGCACGTCGGCCTGGATGCCGATCTCGCGCAGTTCCTTGACCGAGTGCTGGGTGGGCTTGGTCTTGATTTCCCTGGCCGATGCGATATAGGGGACCAGCGTCAGGTGGATGTAGCAGACATTATTGCGGCCCAGCTCCAGGCCCATCTGCCGGATCGCCTCGAGAAACGGCAGCGATTCGATGTCGCCGACGGTGCCGCCGACCTCGATGATCGCGACCTCGGCGTCGCCCGCCCCGCGCTTGATGTTGAGCCTGATTTCGTCGGTGATGTGCGGGATCACCTGCACGGTGCCCCCCAGGTAATCGCCGCGCCGCTCCTTCTTGATAACCGACTCGTAAACCTGGCCGGTGGTGAAGTTGTTCCAGCGCCGCATTTTCGAGGACTGGAAGCGCTCGTAGTGGCCGAGGTCGAGGTCGGTTTCGGCGCCGTCCTCGGTGACGAAGACCTCGCCGTGCTGGAACGGCGACATGGTGCCCGGATCCACGTTGATATAGGGATCCAGCTTGATGTTGGTGACCCGGATGCCCCGCGATTCGAGGATCGCGGCCAGAGAAGCGGCGGCGATACCCTTTCCAAGACTGGAAACGACACCACCGGTAACGAACACGTACTTGGTCATGAACGCCAAGCTCAGCGTGAAAGCGGGAGTTTACAGGATTCGACCCGGCCCCACAAATCGCGACTCAAGTCACGACGGCAAAGCCACCTTGAATGCGCAGCCCGTCCTGACCTTCACCTGCTCCAGGCTCACGCCCGGATGAAGTTCCTTGAGCAACAGCCCTTGGCCCGCAACCACTTCGAACACGCAGAGATCGGTAATGATCATCGTCACCACCCCTTTGCCAGTCAGCGGCAGCGAACAGGTCTTCAGGACCTTCGGGCTGCCGTCCTTGGCATTGTGTTCCATCAGCACGATGACCCGTTTTACGCCGGCCACCAGGTCCATGGCGCCGCCGGGGCCCTTGACCATCGCACCGGGCACCATCCAGTTCGCGAGATCGCCGTTTTCCGCGACCTCCAGCCCGCCGAGGATCGACAGGTCGATGTGGCCGCCGCGAATCATGGCGAAGGAATCGGCGCTGGAGAAGAAGCTGGAGCCGGGAATGGTGGTGATGGTCTGCTTGCCGGCGTTGATCAGGTCCGGATCGACCTGGTCCTCCGCGGGGAACGGCCCAATGCCGAGCAGTCCGTTCTCCGACTGCAAGGTGACGTTGATGCCCGGCGGGATGTAGTTGGCGACCAGCGTCGGGATACCGATGCCGAGATTGACGTAGTAGCCGTCGCGCAGTTCCTGCGCCGCGCGTTTCGCCATCATCGCGCGCACCGGCGACTCCTTCTTCGATGCAGTGGCGCCGGAAACCGTGCGGAATTCGATCCGCTTCTGGTAACCCGGCCCCTGCACGATGCGGTCGACGTAGACGCCTGGCGTGTGGACCTGCTCCGGGTCCAGCGCTCCCACCTCCACCAGCTGTTCGACTTCGGCCAGCGTGACCTTGCCGCAGGTGGCGATCATCGGGTTGAAATTGCGCGCCGTCTTGCGATAAACCAGGTTGCCCGACTTGTCGCCCTTCCAGGCCTTGACGATGGACAGGTCGGCGCGAATGCCCTCCTCCAGCACGTACTCCTGGCCGTCGAAGACCTTGCTCTCCTTGCCCTCAGCCAGTTTGGTGCCGGCCGCCGTGCGCGTATAGAAGCCCGGGATGCCCGCGCCGCCGGCGCGCAGTTTCTCGGCAAGCGTCCCCTGCGGCGTCAGCTGCAGCTCGAGTTCGCCCGCCAGCACCTGGCGCTCGAACTCCTTGTTCTCGCCTACGTAGGAGGCGATGACTTTCTTCACCTGACGGCTCTTGAGCAGCAGCCCCATGCCGAAATCGTCCACGCCCGCGTTGTTGCCGATGATCGTCAGGCCCTTGACGCCGCTATCCACCAGCGCCTGGATGAGATTTTCGGGAATCCCGCACAAGCCAAAGCCGCCCGCTGCGATGGTCATATCGTCGTGCAGGAGGCCCTTCAGCGCTTCGGTGGCGGTGGAATGGACTTTTTTCATCGGGACATGAACTCCAGGATTGTGCTTGGCGACATTCTATAATCCCCCGCATGGATCCCTCGGTCGCTCGCGAATCGATGCAGTACGACGTGGTGGTGGTCGGTGGCGGCCCGGCGGGCCTCGCCGCGGCGATCCGGCTGAAGCAGCTTTCGGCCGCGCACTCGGTCTGCGTGATCGAGAAAGGCTCCGAAATCGGCGCCCACATCCTGTCGGGCGCGGTCATGGACCCCCGCGCCATGAACGAACTCTTTCCCGGCTGGAAAGAGAAAGGCGCTCCGCTGAATGTGCCGGTTTCCGAAGACCGGTTCCTGTTCCTGAAGGAAACATCTGCATTTAAAACGCCGAATTTCCTTCTGCCCGCCTGTTTCCAGAACCACGGCAACTACGTCATCAGCCTGGGCAATGTCGCGCGCTGGCTCGGCCAGCAGGCCGAAGCGCTGGGCGTGGAGATCTTCCCCGGCTTCGCGGCCGCCGAGGTCCTGTACGACGAGAAAGGCGCCGTAAAGGGAGTCGCCACCGGCGACATGGGCGTCAGCCGCAAGGGCGAGCACACCAATGCGTTCCAGCCCGGCATCGAGCTGCACGCCAAATACACGTTCTTCGCCGAAGGCTGCCGCGGCAATCTCGGCCAGCAGCTGGAAAAGAAGTTCGACCTGCGCAAAGACTCCGATCCCCAGGTCTACGGCATCGGACTGAAGGAACTCTGGGACGTGAAGCCGGAGAAACATCAGCCGGGCCTCGTGGTGCATACGGCGGGCTGGCCGCTCGGCGGCGATACCTACGGCGGATCGTTCCTGTACCACGCCGAAAATAACCAGGTAGCGGTCGGCTTCGTGGTCGGACTCGGCTACACAAATCCCTATCTCAGTCCCTACGAGGAATTCCAGCGCTACAAGACGCATCCGGCGATCCGCGGCTTCCTCGAAGGCGGCAAGCGCGTGGCCTACGGCGCCCGCGCGATCACCGCGGGCGGCCTGCAATCGCTGCCGGAACTGGTGTTTCCGGGCGGTTGCCTGATCGGCGACGATGCCGGCTTTCTCAACGCCTCGCGCATTAAGGGCAGCCATTGCGCGATCAAATCCGGCATGCTCGCCGCGGAATCTGCGCATGCGGCCCTGGGCGCAGGCCGTTCGGGCGACACGCTGACAACCTATCCGGAAGCGTTCCGCCAGAGCTGGCTGTTCGACGAACTCTACCGGGCGCGCAATTTCAAGCCCTGGATGTCGAAGGGCCTCTATACCGGCTCGCTGATGGTCGGCATCGATCAGATCGTGTTCGGCGGCAAGGCGCCGTGGACGCTGCACCACGACCATGCCGACAACGAAACGCTGAAAAAGAAAACCGAAGCCGAGCCGATCGCCTATCCGAAGCCCGATGGCGTCCTCAGCTTCGACCGGCTCACCAACGTCGCCTTTTCCAGCACCAATCACGGCGAAGACCAGCCGATCCACCTGACGCTGAAGGATGCGTCGGTGCCGGTCAACGTCAATCTGGAGCAATACGCCGGCCCGGAGCAGCGCTATTGCCCCGCCGGGGTTTATGAATTCATCAATACTGATTCAAATCCAAAACTTCAAATCAACGCGCAGAACTGCGTGCATTGCAAGACCTGCGACATCAAGGATCCCACTCAGAACATCGTGTGGGTCGTGCCGGAAGGCGGCGGCGGTCCCAACTACCCGAATATGTGACCATGAAAACTTTCCAGGAGTTCTACCCCTTTTATCTTGGCGAGCATTCCAACCGAACCTGCCGGCGCCTGCACTTCATCGGCACCACGCTCGGTTTGTTCTTCCTTTTGCACGCTTTCTCGACGCTGAATTTCTGGTGGCTGCTGGTGGGCATCGTGCAGGGCTACGCCTGGGCCTGGGTCGGGCACTATTTTTTCGAGCACAACCGCCCCGCCACCTTCACTTATCCGCGCTGGAGCTTCATCGGCGACTGGGTGATGTGGAAAGAAATCCTGACCGGAAAGATCAAGTTCTAGTCCCCGCCGACCTCACGGAGTCCTTCGAGCCGATTGTCGGCCAGTCGGTCACCTTGCGCACGCTGCGGCGCGAGGATGTCGATATCGAGGCCGCGTTCCTGACCGGCCTTTCGCCCGAATCCCGGCACAACCGCCTGCTCGGCGGCATGATCAAGATCACGCGCGAGTACGTCGAGCGCCTGACCACCATCGACTACGCGCGCGACATGGCAATCGCCGCGGCGCTGATGCTGGAAGGCCGGGAAGTCCTGATCGGCGTCGCGCGCTACGTGCTGGAGTCCGGCGGCCGCGCCTGCGAATTCGCGCTGGTGATCGCCGACGACTGGCAGGGCCACGGCATCGGGCGGCGCATGATGGAAAAACTGATCACGGTGGCGCGCAGCCGCGGCCTGGAAAGCATCTACGGCGAGGTGCTTTCCACCAACCACGACATGCTGGAGTTCTGCCGCCGGCTCGGCTTCAGCCTGGGCCGCAACGCCGACGACCCCACGGTCACGCGCGTGTCGCGCCAGCTCTAGATCAGCCGCTGGAGCTTCTGGTATGATTCGGTCATACCGCCTAGGAGTCCGGCCATGGCCAACGCCGTAAAGAAGACCATCTCCTTGCCCGCCGACCTTGCGCGCGAGGCCGAGGCGCAGGCGCGCGCAGAGGGAAAAACACTCAGCGGCTTCATCCAGGAGGCCCTGCGGCGGGCGCGCGTTGCGCACGGGCAGCAGGAATTGAAGGGTATCCAGGGCTTCTGGAGCCGCAAGGCCCGCGACAAAGGCATCCTTACCGAGCGCGACCTCGAGCGCTTCCTGCGCTCTTAAGAGCCGCCTGCGCGTCGTTTTCGACACCAATATCCTCGTCTCTGCCCTCGTATTTCCGCACGGCAAGGGCGAAGAGGCATTGCAGCGTATTCTGGAGGAGCGAGACGATTTGATCCTGTCCCGCGCCATCCTCGATGAATTGTTGCGCGTCCTTGCCCGGAAATTCGCCCGCGACGCCGACGAGCTGGCCCGGATCGCGGTGCTCCTGAATGAAATCGCCACCTTTGCCAGTGTGGGCCGGCGCCTCAACGTCCTCGCCGACGAACCGGACAATCGGATTCTGGAATGCGCGATCGCGGGCAGAGCCGATGCGATCGTCACCGGGGACCGTGCGATGCTTGCCCTGAGTGCATATCGCGGCGTGCGGGTCCTGGCGCTAGCCGCTTACCTCGGGAGGCCGTGACTTAACCGAGCTTCGAGAACCCCTCCTGCAGCCCGGAGAACGGCCGCAGTTGCTGGGCGGCGCCGGCGAAGCTGGCTTGGGTGACGACATCGAGGGCGGAGGTGACGCCGATGCCGGTGAAGCCGTCGTTCCTGCCGTACTGGTAGGCGAGATCGCCGCCGATCGCCGCGTCGTCGGCGCCGGAGAGGTGGTACTGCAGCAGCGCATTGGTGAGCGCCCAGCTGTTGAGCCCGGGACTCGCGGCGCGTGCGGCATCAAACTCGCCAACCAGCCCGGCGAAGTCAAAACCCTCGACCCGTTTGTTCTTCAGCGGATCGGCCGACTGGCTGTCG
>JANXUV010000088.1 GCA_025356085.1 Betaproteobacteria bacterium | reverse complement strand
GGCCCGGTCGATGTAGCGGTACTCAGTCTTCAGCTGCGCGCCGCGCTTGGTCATCTCCAACGGCGTCACCGTGAGATCCTGCTCCGGCGAGATGTTCCAGTAGTAGGGCGCCGCCAGTTCCAGGCCGCGGCGCGAATTGTGCGAATAGTAAGGCGCGAGGAAACCGGTCTTGCGCTGGTTGTCCAGCGAGAACGAACCGTAGGGCATCGGGATCAGCGTGGTGTCGAAAAACTTCAAACGCCCGTCGCGCACGATGGCCACGTTCTTTTCGTTGTCGAGCTCCATCTCGCGGGCTTCGAAACGCCAGTCTTCCTTGCCCGGCTCGCAGCTGGTGAAACTGCCCTGCACCATCCGGAAGCGGCCTTTGCCGAGGAACTCCAGGCGCTCGCCCTTGCCGCGCATCGTCGAGTTCTGGCCCTGCAGGATGAAGTTCGATTGCTCGAACACGCCGGTGTCGTCGCGGGTGTTGTAGCGCAGGCGCGGCCCGAAGAAGCGGTCGACGCCGCGCTGCATGCGCACGCCGCCGTCGGCTTCGATGCGGCCGAACTCCTGGTTGAGGCGCAGGAACTCGGCATAGACGGTGAGCTCTTCGCGCTGGAATTCCACCCTGCCGCGCGCGGTGACCTCGAGCTCGGCGACGCCCTCGATGCTGTCGGCCTGGATGGTGGTCGGCTCCTGCGGCTTGGGCGGCTTCGGCGGTTGCGCGGGCGCCGGAACCGGCACGGGAATTTGCGGCCACGCCATCGGCGCACAGCACAGCAGAAAGAGGAACGCTGCGAACCGCGCCGAGGTGAACTTTGCCAAAGGAAGAATCAGGGTGGTTTCAGAGCGTCTTTTGAGAGCGAAAAGTGTCATAATTCGGCGTAAATCGCAATGGATTTCAGACTCGTCGAGCTCGAGCGCTGGCTAGTCACGCAATTCCCGGCGATGACCTGCTCCCTGTCGCCCGCTTCGGCGGACGCGAGCTTCCGGCGCTACTTCCGTGCCCGGCTCGCCGACGGCCGCAGTTTCATCGTCATGGACGCGCCGCCGGACAAGGAAGATTGCCGGCCGTTCCTGCAGGTCGCCGCCCTGTTCGCCGCCGCCGGCGCGCATGTGCCGGTGATCCATGCGCGGGACCTGGCGGCGGGATTCCTGCTGCTGGAGGACCTCGGCGACGCCACCTACCTGGATTGCCTCGCCCGGCCACCGGAAACGCGGCCGGATCCGCAGCGGCTTTACGCCGCCGCCACCGACACCCTGATCCGCATCCAGCAGGCGAGCCGGCCGGGCGTGCTGCCGGAGTACGACCGCGCGCTGCTCGAGCGCGAACTGAACCTGTTCCCGGACTGGTACCTGGCCAGGGAATTGCGGCGCGCTCTTGCACCTGCCCAGCAGCAGGTGCTGCGCTTGGCTTTCGATGCCCTGCTGGCGAACATCCTCGCGCAGCCGCGTGTCTTCGTGCACCGCGACTACCATTCGCGCAACCTGATGCTGAGCGAACCGCTGCCCGGCGTGCTGGATTTCCAGGACGCGGTCTACGGGCCGATCACCTACGACCTGGTATCGCTGCTGAGGGACGCCTACGTCCGCCGCGAAGAAGCGGAGGTCATCGACAAGGCCGTGCGCTACTGGGAAAAAGCGCGCAAGGCCGGCCTGCCGGTACGCGCCGATTTCGCCGAGTTCTACCGCGACTTCGAATGGATGGGCGTGCAGCGCCAGCTCAAGGTGGCGGGCATCTTCGCGCGCCTGTGCCACCGCGACGGCAAGCCGCGCTACCTTGCCGACCTCCCGGTCGTCATGCAATACCTGCTCGCCGCCTGCCGGCGCTACCGCGAGCTGGCGCCGCTCGCGGTCCTGCTGGATTCGCTGGCCGAAGGCGATGACGTGAAGGTGATGACGTGAAGGTGATGACGTGAAGGTGATGATCCTTGCCGCCGGTCGCGGCGAACGCCTGCGCCCGTTCACCGACATCGCGCCCAAGCCGCTGGTCGAGGTCGGCGGCGAGACCCTGCTCGGCCGCCACCTCGCGCGGCTGGCGCGCGCCGGCTTCCGGCACGCGGTGATCAATATCTCCCATCTCGGCGAGCAGATCGTCCAGCGCTTCAGCGGCCGCGCGCCGCAAGGCATGCGGATCGTCTGGTCGCGCGAGGCCGAACCGCTGGAAACCGCCGGCGGCATCGCACAGGCGCGCGAGCTGTTGGGCGACGAGCCATTTCTTCTGGTGAACGCTGATATCTGGTGCGATTTTGATTTTTCCAAATTAAAGAATTTTCAACTGGAAAAGCGCTTGTCTCACCTCGTTCTGGTACCCAATCCTCTGTGGCATCCGAAGGGGGATTTCTCACTGGAGCGCGGCGTCGTCGGCAATGCACCCTCGCCGCGCTACACTTACGCGGGTATCTCGGTGCTCTCGCTGCGACTGGTCGCCGGCGTCGCCGCAGGCAGCAAGGCGCGACTGGCGCCGCTTTGGCGCGCGGCGGCGGAGCGGGGCGAAGTCGGCGGCGAACTTTACGAGGAATACTGGAACGATGTCGGCACGCCGGAGCGCCTGAGCGGGCTGGCCGCGCGACTCGAAAAAAAACCATGAAGCCGAACGAGCTCGACCCGTCCTTGCACGGCGCCCGGCGTGCGCGCCTGGCCCAGGCTATGCAGGGCGGCATCGCCGTGGTTCCGACCGCGCCCGAACGCATTCGCAACCGCGACACGCACTATCCCTACCGCTACGACAGCCACTTCTACTACCTGAGCGGCTTCGCGGAACCCGAATCGGTGCTGGTGATCGTCGCTGGCGCGCAGCCGAAGAGCCTGCTGTTCTGCCGCGAAAAGAACGAGGAACGCGAAACCTGGGACGGCTTCCGCTTCGGCCCCAAAGGCGCGCAGGAACGTTTCGGATTCGACGCGGCGTTTCCGATCGGCGAGCTAGACGCGCAACTTGCCGCGCTGCTTTCAGACCAGCCGGCCCTCTACTATCCGGTAGGCGCTGATGCGGAGTGGGATTTGCGCGCGATGGGCTGGCTGAACGCGGTGCGTGCCCAGGCGCGCTCCGGCGCGAGCGCTCCGGAGCGCGTGCAGGACGTGCGCGCGCTGGTGGACGAAATGCGCCTGGTGAAGGACGCGCACGAAATGGAGGTGATGCGGCGGGCGGCGGCGATTTCGGCCGGCGCGCACAAGCGCGCGATCCGCGCGGCGCGCCCGGGTCGCTTCGAATACGAGCTGGAAGCCGAATTGCTGTACGAGTTCCGCCGCCACGGTGCTCAGTTCCCCGCCTACTGGCCGATCGTCGCCGGCGGCGCCAATGCCTGCGTGCTGCACTACGTGTCGAATGACGACGTACTGCGCGACGGCGAACTGGTGCTGATCGACGCCGGCTGCGAGCTTGCGGGCTACGCCTCGGACATCACGCGCACTTTTCCCGTCGGCAACAAATTCTCCGGCGCGCAGAAGGAAGTTTACGAGATCGTCCTCGCAGCGCAGGCCGCCGCGATCGGCAAGGTGCGCACCGGCTCCGGCTGGAACGAACCGCACGACGCCGCGGTGCGCGTGCTGGCGCAGGGCATGATCGATCTCAAGCTCCTTGCCGGCACGCTCGACGAGGTGCTGGAAAAGGAAACCTACAAGCGTTTCTACATGCACCGCACCGGCCACTGGCTGGGGCTGGACGTGCACGACGCGGGCGACTACAAGCGCGCCGGCAAGTGGCGCCCGCTGGCGCCTGGCATGGTGCTGACGGTCGAGCCCGGCCTCTACATCCGCCCGGCCGACGATGTGCCGAAGGCGCTGCGCGGCATCGGCATCCGCATCGAAGACGACGTGCTTGTCACCAACGGCGCCTGTGAAGTCATCACCCACGAAACTCCCAAGAGCGTCGCCGACATCGAGGCTCTCAAACGTGACGCAAGCTGAAATCGCGATCCATGGCGCGGGGCCTGTGGGTTGCGCCCTGGCTTTGCTGTTGCATGGCCAGGGAAACGCCGTCGTGCTGATTCAAAAGCAGATAGCGGCTCCGTCCTCGCTGCGCCCGATCGCGCTATCTCACGCCAGCCGCCTGATCCTCGAGCGCGCGGGCGCCTGGCAATCGCTCGCACCGACAGCTATCGAGACTATCCACGTGTCGCAGCAGGGCTCTTTCGGCCGCACCCGGCTTTCTGCTGAGGACGCCGGCGTGCCCGCGCTCGGCTACGTGGTGGATTACCGGCCATTTCTGGATTCCCTGCAGCATGAAGTAGCGGAAAGGGGAATTCGGATGGCAGCCAAGGCGAACGAAGCGGCGCTCACAGTCCACGCCGAAGGTTCGTCCGAAGAAACGAAAGAGAAGGACTACGGGCAGGAAGCCGTGGTCGCGCTGGTAACGATGCGGCCCGCGGCCTCGGGCACCGCCTGGGAGCGCTTCACCCCGGAAGGGCCGCTTGCGCTGCTGCCGATGGGCGGACGCCTCTGTGTCGTATGGGGGATGCGCCCGGAACGTGCGCGGGTCTTGTGCGATGCACCGCAAGCGGATTTCCTGGCCGCCCTGTCGCAAGCCATCGGCCGCCGCGCCGGCGAATTGGTTTCCGTTGGAGAGCGCCATCGCGCGCCGCTCGCGTTGCGGGTGCGCAATTCGCGCGTCGGTGAACGCGCCGCCTTCATCGGCAACGCCGCGCAAACGCTGCACCCGGTCGCCGGCCAGGGCCTGAACCTCGGGCTGCGGGATGCCTGGGATCTGGCGCAAGTCTTGCGTGATGCGACGGACCCGGGCGAGGCGCGCGTGCTGCAGCGCTTCGCCCGCCTGCGCCGCATCGACGCGGCAACGACGGTGCAGGTCACGGATTTCCTGGCGGACGCGTTCCTCGGCAATCACCGGATTACCGGGTTGATGCGAGGTTTTGCATTAACCGCGCTGGACATTTGCCTGCCGGCACGGCGTTTTTTTGCGCGCCGCATGATCTTCGGTGCATCCGCCCTGCCCTGACCGGAGCGCTGTTTGGAAAATGCAACAGGCCCGATGTTTTTCCTCATCGGAACGCGCTAGAATCCGCTCCCCTCGCACCGCATCCCAAACCCCATCCTGATGCAACTCGGCACGCACGTGCTGCGCAATGGCTTATTCGTCGCCCCGATGGCGGGCGTCACCGACCGGCCCTTCCGCATGCTCTGCAGGCGCTTTGGCGCCGGTTTGGCGGTGTCCGAAATGGTTTCCGCGCGGCCGGACCTTCGCACGACGCGCAAATCGCGCCTGCGGCGCGAGCATAGTGGCGAAGCAGGCCCCGTTTCGGTGCAGATCGCCGGCGCCGATCCCCTGATGATGGCCGAGGCCGCCCGGGTGAACGCGGCCGAAGGCGCGCAGATCATCGACATCAACATGGGTTGCCCGGCGAAAAAGGTTTGCAACGTCGCCGCCGGCTCGGCCCTGCTCTCCGACGAAGCGCTGGTCGCGCGCATCCTCGAGGCGGTGGTCGCTGCCGTCGATGTGCCGGTGACTCTGAAGATCCGTACCGGCCCCGATCCTGCTCGCCGCAACGCGCTGCGCATCGCTCGCATCGCCGAGAGCGCCGGCGTACGCCTGCTCGCGGTGCACGGCCGCACGCGCGCCTGCGGCTTTCGCGGCCAGGCCGAATTCGAGACTGTCGCCGAGGTCAAGGCGGGCGTACGCATCCCCGTGATCGCCAACGGCGACATCGGCACGCCGGAGGAAGCCCGGCGCGTGCTGCAACTCACCGGCGCCGACGGCATCATGATCGGCCGCGCGGCCCACGGCCGTCCGTGGATCTTCCGGGAGTTTTCGCATTTTCTCGAGACCAGCATCCACCTCGCGCCCCCGTCCTCCGCGGAAATGCGCGCCGTGGCGCTTGAGCACCTGCAAGGCATCTACGCCCTCTATGGCGAGGAACTGGGCGTGCGTATCGCGCGCAAGCACATCGGCTGGTATGCGCGCGGCCTGCCGGGCGGCGAAGTGTTCCGGCGCGAAGCAGTCCTCATCCTGTCCGCGCCAGCGCAACTCGCCGCGGTAGGTCGTTTCTTCGACGGATCGGGTGCATGAGCAGGAACACCGAACTCGCCGAAGCGGTGAAACGCTCATTGGAGCGCTACTTCCGCGACATGGACGGCGAGCAGCCGACTGCGATCTACGACATGGTGCTGAAGAACATCGAGCGGCCGCTGATCGAGACGGTGCTCGGCAAGGCGGCAGGCAACCAGAGCGCCGCCGCGGCGATGCTCGGCATCGACCGCAACACCCTGCGTAAGAAAATCCAGCAGCTGCGGATCAAGGCGTGAAGATCGCCCGGGCGCTCGTCAGCGTCTCCGACAAGTCAGGCGTGGTGGAGCTCTGCAAGGCGCTCGCCGCCCTGGGCGTGCAGACCCTGTCCACCGGCGGCACCGCGAAGCTGCTCGAGAAGGAAGGCGTCAAGGTCAC
>JANXUV010000244.1 GCA_025356085.1 Betaproteobacteria bacterium | reverse complement strand
GTTGTAGCCGTTCCATGGCATGAACGCGACCAGCATGTTCTGGCCGAGCGCAAGCTCGCCCAGGTCGGTGGAGGCGCCATCGGCGATCACATCGCCCTTGGCGATGATTTCGCCCGGCTTCACCACCGCGCGCTGGTTAATGTTGGTGTTCTGGTTCGAGCGCGTGTACTTGGTTAGCTTATAGATGTCCACGCCCACGTCGCCCGGTACCGTCTCGTCGTCATTGACGCGAACGACGATACGGGTGGCATCGACGTAATCCACCACGCCGCCGCGCAGGGCGACCACGCAGGTACCCGAGTCAACCGCCGAGGTGCGTTCGACGCCAGTGCCGACCAGCGGCTTCTCCGGACGCAGGCAAGGCACTGCCTGGCGCTGCATGTTGGAGCCCATCAGCGCGCGGTTGGCGTCATCGTGCTCGAGGAACGGAATCAGCGAGGCCGCCACCGACACGATCTGCGAGGGCGCCACGTCCATGTATTGCACGTCCTCGGGCGATTTCAGCTCGAATTCGTTCTTGATGCGGCAGGAAACCAGGGTATCGGTCAGCTTGCCGTTCTTGTCGATCGCCGCGTTGGCTTGCGCGATCACATAATGGCCTTCCTCGATCGCCGACAGGAAATCGATCTGGTCGCTGACCTTGCTGTCCTTCACCTTGCGGTACGGCGTCTCGAGGAAACCGTATTTGTTGGTGCGCGCATAGAGCGCGAGCGAGTTGATTAGGCCGATGTTCGGGCCTTCCGGCGTCTCGATCGGGCAGACGCGGCCGTAATGGGTCGGATGCACGTCGCGCACTTCGAAGCCGGCGCGCTCGCGCGTCAGGCCGCCCGGTCCCAGGGCCGAGACGCGCCGCTTGTGCGTAATTTCCGACAGCGGATTGGTCTGGTCCATGAACTGCGACAGCTGGCTGGAGCCGAAGAACTCCTTGATCGCCGCCGAGATCGGCTTGGCGTTGATCAGGTCGTGCGGCATCAGGTTTTCAGATTCGGCCTGCGCCAGACGCTCCTTGACGGCGCGTTCCACGCGCACTAGGCCCGCGCGGAACTGATTTTCCGCCAGCTCCCCCACCGAACGCACCCGGCGATTGCCGAGGTGATCGATGTCGTCGATGTCGCCGCGGCCGTTGCGAAGCTCGACCAGAATGCGGATCACTTCGACTATATCCTTAGGACTGAGCGTGAAGCGCTGCTCAAGCTTGGGCTCGAGCTTCTGCTTGTCGACGCCCTTGGCTTTCAGGTCCTGGTACATCTTGTCGACCATTGCCTGGGCTTCGGCTTCGCTGTTTGCACCCTCCAGGCTCACCTTGCTGAGCGACAGCTCCGGGGCGCCCTTCCAGTAGGCGCGCACCTCGGCTTCGATTTCTTTGGGCAGCGCGTGGTTTTTGAATCGAACCTGCCAGCTGCCTTCGGTCGCGACATTGATGCGCCGGTTGAATTTCATGCGGCCGACGGCCGACAGATCGTAGCGTTCCTCGGCGAAGAACAGGCCATTGAACAGCGTCTCGACCGCGTCTTCAGTGGGCGGTTCGCCCGGGCGCATCATGCGGTAGATGGCCACACGCGCCTGCATGCGGTCGGTAGTCTCGTCGGTGCGCAGGGTTTGCGAGATGTACGGGCCCTGGTCGAGATCGTTGGTAAACAGCGTCTGCAGCTTGCCGACCTTGCTCTCGCGCAGCTTTGCGAGCAGTTCTTCGGTGATCTCGTCGTTGGCGTTGGCCACGATCTCGCCGGTGTCGCCGGCGACGATGTTGTGCGCCAGCGTGCGGCCGAGAATGAATTCATCGGGCGCGGCAATCCGCTTGATGCCCGCCGATTCCATATCGCGGATGTGCTTGACGGTGATGCGCTTGTCCTTGGCGACGATGGTCTTGCCGGACTTGTCGACAATGTCGAAACGCGCGACTTCGCCGCGCAGACGCTCCGGCACGATCTCGAACAGCACGCTGGCCGGTTCGATGCTGAAGGTATCGAAGGCGAAGAATTCCTTGAGTATCCGCTCCGGCGTGTAGCCCAGCGCCTTCAGCAGAATCGTCACCGGCATCTTGCGCCGGCGATCGACGCGGAAGAACACGATGTCCTTCGGGTCGTATTCGAAATCCAGCCAGGAGCCGCGGTACGGGATGATGCGCGCCGAGAACAGCAGCTTGCCCGAGCTATGGGTCTTGCCGCGGTCGTGCTCGAAGAACACGCCTGGCGAGCGATGCAGCTGGGAAACGATCACGCGCTCGGTGCCGTTGATGATGAACGAGCCGGTGGTGGTCATGAGCGGAATTTCGCCCATGTAGACCTCCTGCTCCTTCACTTCCTTCGGAATCGGCTTGGGCGATTCCTTATCCAGGATGACCAGGCGCACCTTGGCGCGCAGCGGGCTGGCGTAGGTCAGGCCGCGCTGCTGGCACTCCTTGACGTCGAACGGCGGCTCGCCGAGCTGGAAGCTCACGAATTCGAGGCGCGCACCGCCCGAGTGCGAAGTAATCGGGAAAATCGAAGTAAACGCCGCCTGCAAACCTTCGTTCCGGCGCGACTCCGGGGCGACATGCGCTTGCAGGAACGCGGTGTAGGACTCGAGTTGCGTCGCCAGCAGGTACGGAACGTTCAGCACGTTCGCGCGCTTGGCGAAGCTCTTGCGGATACGTTTACGCTCGGTAAGGGAATAGGTCATGTACGGTCCCGATCAATAGTTAATGCGCAACGTCAACTGCGGGGGACCGGCGGGTTTGCGACCCGGCCGGCCCCTTCCGTATTTCTGCTACAGACCTACTTGATCTCGACTTTCGCGCCCGCGTCGGTCAGCTTCTTCGCGATCGCGTCGGCGTCGGCCTTGGAGATGCCCTCCTTGACCGGCTTGGGTGCGCCGTCGACCAGGTCCTTTGCTTCTTTCAGGCCCAGGCTGGTTACTTCGCGCACCGCCTTGATCACGTTGACCTTGTTGTCGCCGATGACCGTGAGCATGACCGTGAATTCAGTCTGCTCCTCGGCTTTGGCGGCGCCCGCGCCACCGGCTGCCGCCGGTCCTGCCACCGCGACCGCGGCTGCGGCCGACACGCCGAACTTCTCTTCCATGTCCTTGATGAGCTGCGAGAGCTCCAGGACCGTCAACTTCGATACCGCTTCCAGAATTTGTGCTCGTTCCATCGTCATCTCCTGATTTCGAAAAGGTTCCTGATATGTCGTATGGCTAGGCGGTCGCCGCAGGCTGCGTCTTTGCCTGCGCGTCGCGCACTGCGGCGAGCGTGCGGACGAACTTGCCCGGCACCTCGTTCAGCGTGCGCACGAACTTCACAACCGGCGCCTGCATCGTGCCCAACAGCTTGGCCAGCAGTTCCTCACGGCTTGGCATCGTGGCAAGCGTCTTGACGTCCTTGGCGGACATCAGCGCGTTTGCCATCACTCCGCCCTTGATAACGAATAGCTCGTTATCCTTGGCGAAAGCCGCCAGCACCTTGGCTCCGGCCACCGGATCCTGCGCAATGCCGTACATCAGCGGCCCGGACATCTGGTCGGACAGCTTCTCGAACGGCGTGCCTTTGACAGCGCGCCGTGCGAGCGTGTTTTTCAGCACGCGCAGGTAGAGGCCCGAATTGCGGGCTTTCGACCGCAAGTCGGTCACTTTGCCGACGTCGAGGCCTCGGTACTCTGCGACGATCACCGCCTGCGCCTTGCCGAGCTGCGCCGCGATCTCGCTTACGACCGCCTGCTTCTGCTCAAGATTAAGACTCAAAGGTCTACCTCCTTTCGTTGATAAAGCGGCGACCTTGAATCAGGAACCACATTGCATTCCGTATTCGGGTTCGCCATCTGCGCGGGGTACGACTTCGTATTAAGCCTTTCAGCCCCTGCGGTCTTTGACGGCAGCCGTTCTTGCAAACGACAGCCCAAAGTTCCTCTATTGCGCCTGCGCCGAGAGCGAGGACGGGTCGACTTTCACGCCCAGTCCCATCGTGCTCGACACCGACACCTTCTTCAGAAAAATTCCTTTCGTGCTGGCCGGCTTCGACTTGTTGAGGGCGTCCAGCAGGGCCCCCAGGTTGTCGCGCAGTTGCTCCGGCGTGAACGAGGCGCGGCCGATCGTGCATTGCACGATGCCGGTCTTGTCGGCCCGGAACTGCACCTGGCCGCCCTTCGCGTTCTTCACCGCAGCCGCCACGTCCGGCGTCACCGTCCCGACTTTCGGGTTAGGCATCAGGCCGCGCGGACCCAGGATCTGGCCGAGCTGGCCGACGATCCGCATCGCATCCGGCGCCGCGATCACCACGTCGAACTCCATGCTGCCGCCCTTGATGGTCTCGGCGAGGTCTTCCATGCCGACCAGCTCGGCGCCAGCCGCTTTGGCTGCCTGCGCCTTGTCGCCCTGGGCGAACACGGCCACGCGTACTTTCTTCCCAGTGCCGGATGGCAACACCACCGAGCCGCGCACGGTCTGGTCCGATTTCTTCGCGTCGATGCCGAGGTTCACGGCGACGTCGACGGATTCGTCGAATTTCGCAGTGGCGGTTTCCTTGACCAGCTTCATAGCGTCCAGGGCCGGGTAGGCCTTCGCCCGGTCAACCCTGTTCGCGAACGCTTTCCTGCGCTTGGAGATCGCGGTGGTCATTTACATGCCCTCCACGAGGATGCCCATGGAGCGCGCGCTGCCGGCGACGGTACGCATCGCGGCCTCGAGGCTGGCGGCATTCAGGTCGGGCATCTTCACTTTGGCGATTTCCTCGACCTGCTTCCTGGTGATCTTGCCCACCTTGTCGGTGTGCGGGCGCGGGCTGCCGGACTCGATGCCGGCGGCCTTCTTGATCAGCACCGTGACCGGCGGGGTCTTGATGATGAAGCTGAAGCTCTTGTCCGTGTACGCCGTGATCACCACGGGTAGCGGCAGGCCGGGCTCCACTTTCTGCGTCTGGGCGTTGAACGCCTTGCAGAATTCCATGATGTTCAGGCCGCGCTGGCCAAGCGCCGGCCCGATGGGCGGGGCAGGGTTTGCTTTTCCGGCAGGGACCTGAAGCTTGATAAAACCAACAATTTTCTTCGCCACTTTTCTCTCCTAGTGTGGGTGCAAACGAGACCTAAAGTCTCTCCCCGGGTTACTACGCCTTCTCAACCTGCCCGAACTCCAGTTCGACCGGGGTCGAACGGCCAAAAATCGTTACCGCCACGCGCAGCCGGCTTTTCTCGTAGTTCACGTCTTCCACGGTGCCCTGGAAATCGGTGAACGGGCCGTCTTTCACGCGCACCATCTCGCCGTTCTCGAACAGCACCTTGGGCTTGGGCTTTTCCACGCCCTCGCGCATCTGCTGCATGATGGCGTTGACTTCTTTCTCCGAGATCGGCGTCGGACGCATCGCGGAGCCGCCGACGAAGCCGGTGACCTTGTTGGTGTTCTTCACCAGGTGCCAGGTATCGTCGTTCATCTCCATCTCGACCAGCACGTAGCCCGGGAAGAACTTGCGCTCGGACATGTGCTTCTGGCCGCCCTTCATCTCGACGACCTCCTCGACCGGCACCAGAATTTTGCCGAACTTGTCCTTCATGCCGGCGCGGTTGATCCGGTCCTCTAGCGCGCGCGACACCGACTTCTCGAATCCCGAGTAGGCGTGGACCACGTACCAACGCTTCGCCGAATCAACGCTCATGTCTTCTTCCATCCCAGGATGAGGTCATACAGCACCCACTCCAGCGTCTTGTCGCTGACCCAGAGGAACACCGCCATCACCACCACGAACGCGAACACCGCGGCCGTTGTCTGCATCGTTTCCCTGCGCGTCGGCCAGACCACTTTCTTCACTTCGGCCAGCGCTTCGCGCGCGAACACCAGGAATTCCTGGCCCAACACGCTCGTCCAGGCCACCGCCATGCCTGCGACGACTCCTGCAATCACCGCCAGAACCCGCAGCAGAATGGAGTTCGCCGCCAGCAAGTAGTACCCGGCGACGCCGGCCACGACGAGCAACGCAGCAATGACCAGCTTGATCTTGTCCACCATTCTCTTCGTCCGCTCTTTCCGTCCGACTACGTTTCATTGGCAGGGGCAGAGGGAATCGAACCCCCAACCTTCGGTTTTGGAGACCGACGCTCTGCCAGTTGAGCTATGCCCCTAATCGCGCTATTCGATGACCTTGGCGACGACGCCGGCGCCGACGGTCTTGCCGCCCTCGCGGATGGCAAAGCGCAGCCCCTGCTCCATCGCGATCGGGGTGATCAGCGTCACCACCATCTTGATGTTGTCCCCCGGCATCACCATCTC
>JANXUV010000232.1 GCA_025356085.1 Betaproteobacteria bacterium | reverse complement strand
CGGGTGAAATTCCTGCAAAAGCTGCGGGACGAAGAAAAGTACGACGGACTTGACGCCCTGCGTGCCGCAATCCAGCGGGACGCGGAGCAGGCAAAGGACTACTTCAAGCGCAATGGCTGATTACAAGAACACACTGAACCTGCCTTACACGCCGTTCCCGATGCGCGGCGACCTCGCCAGGCGCGAGCCGCTGTGGGTGAAGGAATGGAACGACAAGGGCCTCTATAAGCGCCTGCGCGCCGTCTCGAAGGGCAGGCCGCGCTTCGTGCTGCACGACGGTCCGCCCTATGCCAACGGCGACATCCACATCGGCCACGCGGTGAACAAGATCCTCAAGGACGTGATCGTCAAGTCGAAGGCCATGGCCGGGTTCGATGCGCCCTACGTGCCGGGCTGGGACTGCCACGGCATGCCGATCGAGGTGCAGATCGAGAAGAAGCACGGCAAGAACCTGCCGGCCGGCGAAACGCAGCGCCTGTGCCGCGCCTACGCCACCGAGCAGATCGCCCGGCAAAAGGTCGACTTCCAGCGCCTCGGCATTCTCGGCGACTGGGACAACCCCTATCTCACGATGGCCTACGGCAACGAGGCCGACGAAATCCGCGGCTTGGGCGTGTTGCTGAAGAAGGGCTACATCTTCCGCGGCCTGAAGCCGGTGAACTGGTGCTTCGACTGCCAATCGGCGCTCGCCGAGGCCGAAGTGGAGTACGAGGACCGCAAGGATCCCGCCATCGATGTGGGGTTTGCGTTTGCCGAGTCCGAGAAAATCGCGGCAGCTTTTAATTTAAAGAGCATTCCAGACAAACCGGGCTTCGCCGTTATCTGGACCACCACGCCCTGGACGCTGCCCGGCAACCAGGCGCTCAACGTGCACCCCGAGTTCGACTATGCGCTGGTGGACACGGATCTCGGTCTGCTGATCCTGGCCGACGCGATGCTTGCGCCCGGCGACGTGCCGGAATCGACCGAAGAGGAATTCGATTCGCTGGCGATGCCGAAACTGCTCGCCCGCTACGGCGTCAAGTCCTGGAAGCTGATCGGCAAGGCCAAGGGCCAGGCGCTGGAAGGGATTCGCTTCAGGCACCCGTTCTACGACCGTACTTCGCCGGTCTATCTCGGCGACTACGTGACTCTCGATACCGGCACCGGAATCGTGCACTCGGCGCCGGCCTACGGCGTGGAGGACTTCGAGTCCTGCCGCCGCTACGGCATGAAGGACGACGAAATCCTCACGCCGGTGATGGGCGACGGCAGGTACGCGTCGTCGCTGCCCCTGTTCGGCGGCCTGTCAATCTGGGACGCCAACCCGAAAATAGTCCAGCTGCTGAAGGAGAAGGGCGCGCTATTCGCGGTGGACTGGAAGCACGTGCACAGTTACATGCATTGCTGGCGGCACAAGACGCCGGTGATCCTGCGCGCCACCATCCAGTGGTTCGCTTCCATGGACAAGAAGGTGGATGGAGAAAGCCTGCGCGAAGCCGCGCTGCGCGGCATCGAGGCGACCAGGTTCTACCCCGACTGGGGCCAGGCGCGGCTGCGCGGCATGATCGCCAACCGGCCCGACTGGACGCTGTCGCGCGCGCGGCAGTGGGGCGTGCCGATGCCGTTCTTCGTGCACAAGGAGACCGGCGTGCTGCATCCGCGCACGCTGGAGCTGATGGAAGAAGTGGCGAAGCGCGTCGAAAAGGGCGGCATCGAGACCTGGCAGACGGTGACGACCGCGGAGTTTCTCGGCGCCGACGCGGCGCACTACGAAAAGGTGAAGGACACCATCGACGTCTGGTTCGATTCGGGCTCCACGCACCTCACGGTGCTGAAGGGCTCGCACAAGAGCGAAAGCAGCTTCCCGGCCGACCTGTATCTCGAGGGTTCCGACCAGCACCGCGGCTGGTTCCATTCGTCGCTGCTGGTGTCCTGCATGATGAACGGCGTGCCGCCGTACAAGGCGATCCTCACGCACGGCTTCGTGATCGACATGGACGGCCGCAAAATGTCGAAATCGAAGGGCACCGGCGTCGCGCCGCAGCAGATCGCGGGCACGCTGGGCGCCGAAATACTGCGCCTGTGGATCGCCAGCGGCGATTATTCGGGCGAGCTGACGATCTCCAACGAGATACTCAAGCGCGTGGTCGAGAGTTACCGGCGGCTGCGCAACACCCTGCGCTTCCTGCTCGCCAACACCTCGGACTTCGATCCGGCCAGGGACACAGTGCCGGTTGCCGAGATGACCGAAATCGACCGCTATGCGCTCGCGCTCGCGGCGCGCATGCAGGCCGCCGTCGCCGATGACTACAAGGCCTACCAGTTCCACCTGGTGACGCAGAAACTGCAGAGCTTCTGCTCCGAGGACCTGGGAGCGTTCTACCTCGATATCTGCAAGGACCGGCTCTACACCTGCGGCAAGGAATCGCGCGCGCGCCGTTCGGCGCAGACGGCGCTCTGGCATATCACAAACAGCCTGCTGCGCCTGATGGCGCCGATACTGAGCTTTACCGCCGAGGAAGCCTGGGCGGTATTCGGCGGCAAGGGCGGGAACAGCGTTTTCGAGGAAACCTGGCATGCGGTTCCCGACGCGGGTCTGGACTCTTCGGTGATCGGCCAATGGGACAGCGTTCGCCAGTTCCGCGAACTGGTGACCAAGAGGATCGAGGAAAAGCGGGAAGCAAAAGAAATCGGCTCTTCGCTGGCGGCCGAACTCGAAATCCACGCCCCCGGACCGGCCTACGATGCGCTGGCGCGGCTGCAAGACGAACTGCGCTTCGTGCTGATCACGTCGAGCGCGACCGTGCACAAGGGCGCGCCGGCCGCAGTCAAGGTCCAGGCCAGCGCGCATCCGAAATGCGAGCGCTGCTGGCATTACCGCGCAGACGTGAACACCGAAGGCCTGTGCGGGCGTTGTGAGAGCAACCTGCACGGCGCGGGCGAGCCGCGGCGCTATGCCTGAGTCGTCGCGCTGGTTCGGCCTGTCGGCGGTTGTGATCGTCCTCGACTATCTCACCAAGGTGGCGGTGCTGGGCGCCTTCGCGCCGGGTGAAAGCCGCGCGCTGGCGCCGTTTTTCAACCTGGTGCTGGTGTTCAACAAGGGGGCGGCGTTCAGCTTCCTCGCCACCGCGCAAGGCTGGCAGACGTTTTTCTTCGCCACGGTCGCGATCATCGCTTCCATGGTCATAAGTTTCTTGATCATCAGGAATAAAAATAAAATGCTGTTTTGCGCCGGCCTGTCGCTCATCCTGGGCGGCGCGCTGGGTAACCTCTACGACAGGATCGTATACGGCCAGGTCGTCGATTTCCTCGATTTCCACGCGGCGGGCTGGCACTTCCCGGCCTTCAACATCGCCGATTCGGCGATCACGGTGGGCGCGGGAATCCTTATTCTCGAAAGTTTTCTTCAAAAGCAGCCGAATGAAACGAAAGCCTGAAAAAGATCTCGCGCTGCTGTTTCGTGCGCTGGCATTCGCCGCGCACAAGCATCGCGACCAGCGCCGCAAGGATGCCGAGGCCTCGCCGTACATCAACCACCCGATCGCGCTGGCCGAAGTGCTGGCGGGCGAGGGCGGGGTGGCCGACGTCGAAGTACTGGCCGCGGCGCTGCTGCACGACACCATCGAGGACACGGCAACCACCGGGAAAGAGCTGCGCTCGGAGTTCGGCGAACGCATCGCGGCGATGGTCGAGGAGGTGACCGACGACCAGGGCCTGCCCAAGGCCGACCGCAAGCGGCTGCAGATCGAGCACGCGGCGGCATTGAGCGCGGGTGCGAAGCTGGTCAAGCTGGCCGACAAGATCTGCAACCTGCGCGACGTCGCCGACCGGCCGCCGGCGAATTGGGACCTGCAGCGCCGGCAGGAGTATTTCGAGTGGGCGAAGCGGGTGATTGACGGACTGCGCGGGGCGCACCCCGGTTTGGAGGCGGCCTTCGACGCCGCCTACCTGCGCAAGCCTTAGAATGACGAAGATGGATGTCCTGCTCGCCAACCCCCGAGGCTTTTGCGCCGGCGTCGAGCGCGCGATCGAGATCGTCGAGCGGGCGCTCGAGCAACGCGGCGCGCCGATCTACGTGCGCCACGAAATCGTGCACAACAAATACGTGGTCGACGACCTGCGCAAGAAGGGCGCGGTGTTCGTCGAGGAACTGGACGAGGTGCCGCGCGGCAGCACGGTGATCTTCTCCGCGCACGGCGTGTCGAAGGAGATTCGCCGTGATGCCGAGGCGCGCGGCCTCAAGGTGTTCGACGCCACCTGCCCGCTGGTAACCAAGGTGCACGTCGAGGTCTCGAAGATGCTGCGCGAGGGCTACGAGATCGTGATGATCGGCCACCGCGGCCACCCCGAATCCGAAGGCACCATGGGCCAGTCCGAGAGCGGCATGCACCTGGTGGAAACCGTCGAGGACGTGGCGCGCCTCCAGGTGAACAACCCGGACAAGCTCTCGTACGTCACCCAGACCACGCTGTCGGTGGACGATGCCGCGCAGATCGTCGCCGCGCTACGAGCGCGCTTTCCCGCGGTGCGCGGGCCCAAGCGCGACGACATCTGCTACGCCACGCAGAACCGCCAGGACGCGGTCAAGTTCATGGCGCCGCGCTGCGATGTGGTGATCGTGGTGGGTTCGCCGAACAGCTCCAATTCGAACCGGCTGCGCGAGGTGGCGCAGAACATGGGCGTCGACGCCTACATGGTGGACAGCGCGGCCGACCTGCGCCCGGAGTGGATCGCCGGCAAGCCGCGCGTTGGCGTCACCGCCGGCGCCTCGGCGCCGGAAGTGCTGGTGAATGAACTGATCGAGCGCCTGCAGGAACTCGGCGCCAGGTCGGTGCGGCCGCTGGAGGGCATTGCCGAGCACGTGGTGTTCACGCTGCCGCGGGAGCTCGCGCAGCGGAGCTGAGCGTCCGCGCGACTGCTTAGGCGCCGGGAACGGCCTTGCCGGTTGGTGGCGGTACCGGCTGAATGGCCGGCTGGGTCCGGAAAGGCTTTGGCAGCTCGCCCGCGGGCAGTGGTTTCTCGCTGCGGCATTGCCGGGGTAGTTCCTCCGGGCCTCCCACGATGAGGTATCCCTCCTGGCATTTCTTGACGCAATACTGCGCCATCATGTCTTCGTCCCGCATGCAGGTGTCGCGGCGCAGCCGGAGCCGCTGGCTCGCCTGGTAACGGTCGTAATAGAGCGTCGCCTGCTTCTGGGCCGGCGCCTGCTGCGCCGGGGCGCCCTTAGAAGCCGCCTTCGGCTGCTGGGCGACAGTCATGCCGCTCCAGGCGATGAGAACGGCGCAAAACAGAGGATAGAGCGCGGTTCTCAGCGGCATGGCGTTCCCCGTTCGTTCACTGGGCCAGTTCGCGCCAGGACACGCGCCGCGGCGCTACGCCAGCACCGCCGGTGTACACCGCCGAGGTGGTCTTGGTGCCCGATGCGCCGGTGATGATCTCCTTCAACGATCCGCTTGGCAGCCGAATCACCACGAAACCGACGGCGATCTGGCCGGTGGTCTTCTGCGCTACCGCGAGACCCGGCGAAGAGGCGATCGCGAAGCCGTTGAGGAAGTTGAACTGGTAGGGAAAGCTGTCTCCGCCCACGCTGCAGGCGCCGTTGTTGGGGACGTTGGTCAGCACCAGCAGCGTGCTCAGCTGCAGCTGCGGATCGAGGTTCAGCCGTTCGCCGGGCGATTTATTGCCCGGATTGAAGTCCAGCCACCAACCGTCATTGGTGTTCCAGTCCACCGGGTTGGTGCTGATGGTGCGCACGCCGGAAGTGTCGGTGAGCGTCTGACGCACCATCGCCGGGACTGTGCGCAGGCTGCTGCCGTAGTTCGTTCCCTTGTCCTTGAAAGCGTAGAGAGACTGCTGATAGGCCCACTGGTTGGCCGGCGACAGCGTGGCCGGGTCAACCAGGTCGCTCAGGCCGAGGTAGCGCCCGGTGCCGATGAACAGGACCCGGTTGCCGTTGATGATGCCCACCTCCGGGCGCGTCGTGATGGATTGCGGCTTGGGCGTCGCGGAGCCGTCCGTGAGCTGGCCGAGCTTCTGCACGCCGGTTGTCTGGAGCGTGGGATAGGCGACTGGCGTCACGCTCATGTCGAAGCGCCAGACGTTGCCGTACAGGTCGCCGCCATAGACATACTTCCCTGTGTTGTCGACACCGAAGTTGCTCGCGAAGGCGGTAATCTTCGCCAGGCCGCTGGGCGTTGTGGTGTCGCCCCAAAGCGTCGCCCCATCCTGCGCGGAGATTTTCTGCAGGATGGCGCCCGTCATTGCGTCGAGCACGTAAAGATAGCCCTGCCCGGTGCCCGGGACGACATTGTCGATCCCCGATGTCACCAGCACGACCCACTTGCCGTCGGAGGCGCGCTTGGTGATGACCGGCGGTCCGTAGGTGTAGCCGATGTCCGTGTCACTGATCGAGCACAGCGTGTTGTCCGAGCAGACTTCCCACATGCCTTTCGGGAGCGTGGGGTTGGTGACGTCGAGCGCGTAATAGCCACGCCCGCCCTTATTCAAGCCGGCGACCAGAATCGTCTTCCAGACGCTGTTGACGCTGTCGAACACGTCCATCGTCACGGGCGAGCCGTCGACGATGAACTTGTGCTGCACGTCCCAGTTGTCGGTGGCAAGGTTGTGCAGCACTGGGAGGACCATGCGCGGGACGTAGGCCCAGATCTCCGCACCGCCGCCGGTGGCGGCGGTGCCGCCGTTGAACGCGTGGAGCATGCCGTCATTGGCGGCGATGTAGATCACCGCCGTGCGGGCGGCGTTGGCTGACTTGAACGTGGCATAGGATGGTGTCACGAGGTCGGCAAAGGCGAAGGTCGGTGCCTGGACATACGTGGGCGTCGCGTTGACCGGGTCGCCCAGCACGTGGTCGCGCTGACGGAACGCCACGCCTTCATTGCCGCGCTGCCCGCGCAGGAAATTCACCAGGCTGGTGCCGTCGTTCGCCGTCACCTTCTGCGCCGGCGTCAGCAGCGAGAACTGGCTGAACGAACCGCCCTGATTGGAGAAATAGGGCTGCTCGGCGGCGAGCGAGCCCGTGGGAACGCTGGTCAGGTTCGCGTAGAGGAAGGATTTCAGCTTGTTGGCGTTGACCGATGAGAACGTGTAGAGGGCACGGGTATCGGTCGCCGGCCCGGTCTGCGCGTCCAGTGCGGCCTGCGCCGACCACTCGATAGCCGGCAGAATGTTGCCGGTGGTCGGGTCGATCCGCTGCGCGACGATCTCGCCGTCCCACTTGACGGTGCGGAATGTCGAGCTGAAGATGAAATTGTTGGTCTGCGTGATGTTCGGACTGCTGGTCGCCGAGGCGGACGCCGCCGCCGTCGCCACGTGCAGCGCGGTGAGCGCATCCCCAAGGCCGTTGGAGAGCGAATTCGGGTCCGAGGCGCTGTAGTACACGCCGCGGCCGTTGACCGCCGCGTGCCACAGGTCGTCCAGCGCCGTGGGCGAGGCCGCCACCGGCACCGGCCAGTTGCACTGCGCGCCCGCGATGGTCCACGGGCAGGCGCCCGGAGTGCCGGCCACGATATTGGCGTAGTCCCCCGTCGGGCTGGTGGCGTAGTTGGGGATGTAGTCCATGAGGCCCTGCAGGCCGAGGCCGAGGGTGAAGGTCACCATGTGCTGGGCCGGCTGGATGTCGGTCACGGTGGTCGGCACGTCGTCGTCGCCGATCAGCGAGGACCATGGCGGCACCGGGCGCAGGTCGTTCTTGTAGTAGTACATGGCCACGTCGGCGAGCGTGTCCGCCGTGCCGCCGTTGGTGGTACTGGTGGTCGGGGGCCCCGTAACCGTGGTCTGCGGATTCGGGTTGAACGCGGCGATGCTCAGCGTCGTGCCGCCATTGTTCGTAACAACCGGCGCGCCCGCCGTCGGTTGCGGGTTCGGGGCCAGTGCAATCGGCGCCGGTGCGAGGGCGCACACCGGGCCGATGTTGGCGTAGGTCTGCGTGAGGATGTTGCTCTTGGTGTTGCTTGTCACCACACCGTCCGTGGTGACCACGGTCTGGGTGTAGGTGGTCGTGCGCTGCTTCAGGTTGTAGTGCGCCGGGTTGGTCGCGACGCAGCCGCAGGCGGTCTGCGAGCCGGCGTTGTTCGCGCCGCCGGCGGAGAACGCGGTGTTGGCGTTCTTGTTGCACACGTTCTGCTGGAGTTCGGTGATCGGCGTCACGGTGGTCACGAC
>JANXUV010000212.1 GCA_025356085.1 Betaproteobacteria bacterium | reverse complement strand
AACGAAGCAGCGGAGATGAACGAGTCCGTCGACAGGGACGCCTTGGTGATGCCCAGGAGCATGTACGAGAACGTCGCCGGCTTCTTGCCCGCCGCTTCGGCCTTCTCGTTGTCCTCGAGGATCTCGGCTTTCTCGGCCTGCTCGCCGACGATGAACTCGGTTTCGCCCGGATCGTCGATCTGGACCCGGCGCAGCATCTGCCGCACGATCACCTCGATATGCTTGTCGTTGATCTTCACGCCTTGCAGGCGGTACACATCCTGCACTTCGTCGATGATGTAACGCGCAAGAGCCTCGACACCGAGCAGGCGCAGCAGGTCATGGGGATCCACAGGGCCGTCGACGATCATCTCGCCCTTGTTCACCACCTGGCCGTCGTGCACCAGCACGTGCTTGTCTTTCGGGATCAGGTACTCGTGCTGCACGCTGTCGAGATCCGTGATCACCAGGCGCTGCTTGCCCTTGGTGTCCTTGCCGAACGAGACCGTGCCGGTGACTTCCGCGAGCATGCCGGCGTCCTTCGGCGCACGCGCCTCGAAGAGCTCCGCCACGCGCGGCAGGCCGCCCGTGATGTCGCGGGTCTTGGAGGTCTCCTGCGGAATCCGCGCGAGCACCTCGCCTACGGATACCTGCTGGCCGTCGCGCACCGCGATCACCGCTCCCACCGGGAAGCTGATGTTCACGGCGTGGTCGGTGCTCGGAATCTTCACCTCGTCGCCCTTCTCGTTGATCATTTTGACCGAAGGCCGCACGCCCTTGGCCGCCGCGCTGCCGCGGCGCTTGTGGTCGATCACCACCAGCGTCGACAGGCCGGTGACGTCGTCGATCTGCTTGGAGACCGTGGTGCCTTCTTCGACGTTTTCGAAGCGCACCGTGCCGGCGTATTCGGTGACGATCGGCCGGTGGTGCGGGTCCCAGGTGGCGAGGTTGTTGCCCGCCTTGACCATCTTGCCGTCGGTGACCGACAGCAGCGCGCCGTAGGGCACCTTGTGGCGCTCCCTTTCGCGGTGGTTGTCGTCCTCGACGATCACTTCGCCGGAGCGCGAGATCACCACCTTGTCGCCCTTGGCATTGGTGACGTAGCGCATGGTGGCGGTGAAGCGCGCCGCGCCGGCGGATTTTGCCTCGACGTGGTTCTGCACCGCGGTCCGGCTCGCCGCACCGCCGATGTGGAAGGTCCGCATCGTCAGCTGCGTGCCCGGTTCGCCGATGGATTGCGCGGCGATCACGCCGATCGCCTCGCCGACGTTGACCAGCGAGCCACGGCCCAGGTCGCGGCCGTAGCACCGGGCGCAAACGCCCCAGCGCGTGTCGCAACTGAGCGCGGTACGCACCTTGACCTCGTCGATGCCGAGGTTGTCGATCGTATCGACCGCGTCCTCATCGAGCAGCATGCCCGCCGGAAACAACTGGTCCTGCGTTTCGGGATGCGGGATTTCGATCGCCAGCACGCGGCCGAGGATGCGCTCTTTCAGCGCCTCCACCACCTCGCCGCCTTCGACCAGCGCCTTCATGGAAACGCCGTTCTGGGTACCGCAGTCGTCCTCGGTCACCACCAGGTCCTGTGTCACGTCCACCAGACGGCGCGTGAGGTAGCCCGAGTTGGCGGTTTTCAGCGCCGTGTCGGCCAGGCCTTTGCGCGCGCCGTGCGTCGAGATGAAGTACTGCAGCACGTTCAGGCCTTCGCGGAAGTTCGCGGTGATCGGCGTCTCGATGATCGAGCCGTCGGGCTTGGCCATCAGGCCTCGCATGCCGGCCAGCTGACGGATCTGCGCCGCGGAACCGCGCGCGCCCGAGTCGGCCATCATGTAGATGGAGTTGAAGGCTTCCTGCTTCACCTTCTTGCCGTGGCGGTCGGTGGTTTCCTCGACGCCCAGCTGCTCCATCATCACCTTGCCGACCTGTTCGCCGCAACGCGACCAGATGTCCACCACCTTGTTGTAGCGCTCGCCAACCGTGACCAGGCCGGAGGTGTATTGCGACTCGATTTCCTTCACCTCGGCTTCGGCCGCGGCAATCATCTCCGGCTTGGCGGTCGGGATACGCATGTCGTTCACGCCGAAGGAGATGCCGCCACGCGTGGCGATCGTGAAGCCGGCCTGCATCAGCTTGTCCGCCAGAATCACCGTTTCGCGCAGCCCACAGCGCCGGAATCCGACGTTGATGAGGCGCGAAATCTCCTTCTTCTTGAGCGGCCTGTTGAGCAGCTCGAAGGGCAGGCCCGCCGGCAGAATTTCGGACAGCAGCGCGCGGCCGACCGTGGTCTGGTAGCGCGTGATCTTCTCAGTGCGCTCGCCGTCCTCGCTGAGTTCGGCTTCCTTGATGCGCACCCAGCACTTGGCGTGCAGATCCGCCTGGCGTGTTTCGTAGGCGCGCGACACCTCGCTCACGTTGGAGAAGCTCATGCCTTCGCCTTTCGCATTGATCCGTTCGCGCGTGGCGTAGTACAGGCCCAGCACGATGTCCTGCGACGGCACGATGATCGGCTCGCCGTTTGCCGGCGACAGCACGTTGTTCGAGGCCAGCATCAGGGTGCGCGCTTCCATCTGCGCTTCCAGCGACAGCGGCACATGCACGGCCATCTGGTCGCCGTCGAAGTCGGCGTTGAACGCGGCGCAGACCAGCGGGTGCAGCTGGATCGCCTTGCCCTCGATCAGAATCGGCTCGAAGGCCTGGATGCCGAGGCGGTGCAGCGTCGGCGCGCGGTTCAGCATCACCGGGTGCTCGCGGATCACCTCTTCCAGGATGTCCCAGACCTCGGGCACTTCC
>JANXUV010000198.1 GCA_025356085.1 Betaproteobacteria bacterium | reverse complement strand
CTCAGAGTCTACCTTGGCCCACCTGGTTCGAAAGGTTCACCAGCATGCCCGCGGTGGCGCCCCAGATGTAGTGCTGCTGGTAAGGCATCGCGTAGAACCAGCGCAGCTCGCCCTGCCATTCGCGCGACTGGCGCTGACGGTTGGCCGGATCGAGCAGGAACGCGAGCGGCACCTCGAATATTTCCTCCACCTCGTTCGCGTCGCGCCGCAGCTCGAAGGGCGGCGTGACGATGGCGATCACCGGGGTGATGCGGAATCCGGTGCGCGTCAGGTACTCGGGCATGCGCCCGAGCAGTTCAACGCGGCCCGGATCGAGGCCGATTTCCTCGCGCGCTTCGCGCAGCGCGGTCGCCTCGGGCGACGCGTCGTCGGCCTGCACACGCCCGCCCGGAAAGCTCACCTGCCCGGAATGGTCCTTCAGGTGGGCGGCACGCCGCGTCAGCAGGATGGTCGGCGAGGAGACGTTTTCCGTCACGCGCGCCACCACCGGCACCAGCACCGCCGCGGGCTTGAGCGAAGCCGGGTCCGGTCGGGGCCCCTCGTCGCCGTACAGGGATGCGGCCGGCGGAGTCGACTGAGCGAAACGCCGCCGGAACTCCTCCAGCGTCAACGCATGGTCCCGCTACTTGATCGCCTGCAGCCGGTCGTAGATTTCCTTCGGCCACGGCATCGGCTCGCCGGTCGGCTGCTTGCCTTCGACGTAGTACTTCTGCACCGCGGCCATGAACGGCTTGCGGTCCACCATCAGCACCGTCTTGCCGCGCTTGCTGAACTCGGTCATCAGGCGCTTCTCGCTCTCGATGATCTCTCCGGTCGCCTTGACGGACGCTTCCTGGAACACGTCCAGGAAGACCTTCTTGTCGGCGTCCGAGAGCTTCGACCAGAGCGGCCCGCCGACGATGGTCAGCAGCGCATCGGTGATGTGGGCGGTGATGTTGATGTGCGTCTGCACCTCGTAGAATTTCTTCGCATCGATGGTCGGCAGCGGATTCTCCTGCGCGTCCACGGTCTTGTTCTGCAGCGCGAGGTAAACCTCGGCGAAGGCGATCGGCGTCGGGTTGGCGCCCACCGCACGCGGGAACAGTGTGTACAGCGGAGCGTCCGGCACGCGGATCTTCAGGCCCTTCATGTCGTCGGGCTTGTTGAGCGGCTTGTTCGAGGTGGTCTGGCGATTGCCGTAATAGGTGATCGCCACCACCTTGTTGCCGCCGCTGCCCTTCTGGTAGCCGTCCGAGAGCTCCGCGAACAGCGGGCTCTTGGAGAATTTCTGCCAGTGGTCGAAATCCCGGAACACGAAGGGCGCGCCGCCGATCGAGATCGGCCCGTAGCTGCGCCCGGCGAACAGTTGGCCGGTGTAGAGGATGTCCACCGTGGCCAGCGTCAGGCCCTGGTTGATCTGCGTCTCGTTGCCGAGCGACGAGGCCGGGAACACGTCCATCGTGTAGCGGTTCGAGGTGCGCTTGGCGATCTCGCCCGCGGCCCACACCGCCGCCGTGTGGTACGGCTCGCCCGTCTCATAGACGTGCGCGAATTTCAGCTTCTGCTGGGCCTGAACCCCGCCCGCCGCGACGAGCGCGGCGAATGCGAGTGCAATTGTTTTCATTTTCATTGGATTTTCCCCTTCCCTTTATCCGTTATGGAACAAGAATGACAGAACCAGTGGTCTTGCGCGACTCGAGATCCCGGTGCGCCTGGGCAGCGTCGGCGAGCTTGTACTTCGCGGTGGTTTCGATCTTCACCTTGCCGGACTTGACGATCTCGAACAGCGCGTTCGATCGCTCGACCAGTTCGGCGCGGCTGGCGATGTGCGTGGCGAGCGTTGGCCGCGTGACGTAGAGCGAGCCCTTGCTGGCCAGGATGCCAAGGTTCACCGGCGCGACCGGGCCCGAGGCATTGCCGAAGGACACGATCAGCCCGCGCGGGCGCAGGCAATCCAGCGAGCCTTCCCAGGTGGTCTTGCCCACCGAGTCGTACACCACCGGCACGCCCTTGCCGCCGGTGATCGCCTTGACCTTCTCGACGAAGTTGTCGGTGGAGTAGTTGATGACGTGCTCGGCGCCGTGCGCCTTCGCCAGCGCCATCTTCTCGGGCGAGCCCGCGGTGCCGATGGTCGAGACGCCGAGCGCCCTCAGCCACTGGCAGGCGATCAGGCCGACGCCGCCGGCGGCGGCGTGCCAAAGTACGGTGTCTCCTTTGTTTACTTTAAAAGTCGAAAAAATCAAGTAATGCACCGTGAGGCCCTTGAGCATCATGGATGCGGCCTGCTCTTCGCTGATGCCCTGCGGCAGCTTCACCATGCGGTCGGCCGGCACCACGCGCTGCTCGCAATACGAGCCCGGCAGGCCGGTGTAGGCGATGCGGTCGCCCGCCTTCAAATCGGTTACGCCCGCGCCGACGGCTTCCACCACGCCCGCGCCTTCGTTGCCGGCGACTGCCGGCATCTGCATCGGATACAGGCCGGAGCGCTGGTAGGTATCGACGAAATTCACGCCGATCGCGGTGTGCTTGATGCGCACCTGGCCCTGCCCCGGTTCGCCGACTGCGACCTCTTCGTACTGCATGACTTCCGGACCGCCCTGCTTGTGATAGCGAACTGCCTTTGCCATTGCTGCGTCTCCTCGAATTTTCCTGCCTACGGTTTCTTGTCCTGCGGCTTGCCCATGTTCATCGCCTGCTGCATCGCCGCGGAGATTCCTTCCAATCCGGCCTTCTGCATTTCCAGCCCCTGGATTCCGGCGCGCAGCATGTTCAGGTTCATGCTCAACCACGCCTCCACCGATTTCAGGTCCTGGATGCGCTTGTCGATTTCGTTCGGATCCAGCGTCGGCATCGCCATGCCGGGCACCGGCACGCCCAGCGGGCCCCAAAGGCGGCGGAACATCTCGAACGGATCCTGCGGAATCTGGTCGGCCACGGCTACTCCTCGGAATCTTCGAAGAAGGCCTTCACTTCCTGTTCCCGGCTGGCCGTGTCCTGGTAGCCGAGGTCGATCAGAGTACGGCAAAACGACTCCTCGAACAGCAGGTAACTCACCAGGTTCGAGCCCGAGCGGTTCAAGGCACCCGTCGGCCGCAGGATGAAGCGCACGGTGCGCGGCAGCTCGTGCACGAAGCGCGCGGCGATGCGCTCCAGCGGCTGCGAGGGCGAAATGAACAGCACCTTCACCGGCCGCAGCGGCAGATTGGCCTCCGCGAGCTTCTCCGCCGGGATCAGCTTGAGCGTGCGGTTGATGCGCTCCAGGCGCTCCAGGTCCACCGACAGGCCGTCGAGGAAAATCGAGTTCAGCGCGTGGCCGGCAATCTGCGCCACCGACGGGTAGACGTTCGAGCGAGCGCGCGCCTGGTCCGGCGTCTGGCGCCCGGTGCCGACGACGAGCACCCGGTCCGCGCCCAGGTGCAGCGCCGGGCTGATCGGCGCGATCTGGCGCACCGAGCCGTCGCCGAAATACTCGCGGTGCACCTTGACCGCCGGGAAGATGAACGGCAGCGCCGAGGACGCCAGCAGGTAGTCGAGCTTCAGCGTCACCGCGGCGCCAATGCGCTGGTTGCGCTCCCAGCCCTCCAGCCCGGAGCCACCCTGGAAGAACGAAACGCTCTGCCCGGTGGTATAGCCCGAGGCAGTGACGCTGACCGCGTACAGCGCGCCCGAGTCGATGTGGTCCTGGATGCGATCGAAGGCGAGGGTGCGTTCGAGCATGTCCCGTAGCGGCGCGCTGTCGAGCAGCGACACCGGGTTGTGGCGCGACAGCAGCATCATCGCCCCCAGCCAGCGCGCGCCGCTCCTCATGATGTGGCCGGGGTCGGTACGGTAAATGTGGTGGCAGTGCATGTTCTCCCAGACTTCCAGGAGATTGCCCACGCCGCGGCTGAAATCGTCGGCGTACACCGCCAGCGTGGTGGCGTTGATCGCGCCCGCCGAGGTGCCGCACAGGATCGGGAAAGGGTTTTGGACCGGATTGCCGAGGATGTCGCGCACCGCCTTGACCACGCCGACCTGATAGGCGGCGCGGGCACCCCCTCCAGTAAGTACAAGTCCGGCTCGTGCCTTCATTAGACGGGTTTCACTAGAACAGGGTTTGCTCTTGTCCGCGCGGTGCATTCGCATCGGCCACTGCGAGCGCGGTCATGTTGACAATGCGCCGCACCGTCGCTGAGGGCGTGAGGATGTGCACCGGGCGAGCCGCACCGAGCAGGATCGGGCCGATGGTGACGTTGTCGGAGGACGCGATCTTGAGCAGGTTGAAGGAAATGTTGGCCGCGTCCAGCGTCGGCATCACCAGCAGGTTGGCCTCGCCCTTCATCTTCGAATTCGGAAACACCTTGCGGCGGATTTCGTCGGAGAGCGCCGCATCGCCGTGCATCTCGCCTTCGACCTCCAGTTCTGGCGCCCGCTCGGCGATCAGCTTGAGCGCCTGCTGCATCTTGCGCGCCGAGGGCAACTCCTCCATCGAGCCGAAATTCGAGCCCGACAGCAGCGCAACCTTGGGCGCGATGCCGAAGCGGCGGATCTCCTCGGCGGCGAGCACGGTCATCTCGGCGATGTGCTCGGCGTCCGGGTCCGGGGTGACGTAGGTGTCGCAGATGAACACCGTGCGGCCATCCAGCAGCAGCGCGTTCATCGCCGAATAGTGGCGCACGCCGGGGCGCAGGCCAATCACCCGGTCAATGTATTGCAGGTGCAGCGCGTGCGTGCCGAAGGTGCCGCAGAGCATGGCGTCGGCCTCGCCCTTGATCATCATCATCGAACCGATCAGGGTGTTGCGGCGGCGCATTTCCACGCGCGCGTACTCGGGTGAGACGCCCTTGCGCTCGGTCAGCTTGTGATAGGTCTTCCAGTAGTCCTTGTAGCGCGGGTCGCTCTCGGGATTGATGAGCGTGAACTCGCGGCCCGGGCGGATGCGCAGGCCGAGGCGCTCGATGCGCTGCTCGACCACCTGCGGCCGGCCGATCAGCGTGGGCTTGGCGAGGCCTTCGTCGGCGACGATCTGGATCGCTCGCAGCACGCGCTCGTCTTCACCCTCGGCGTAGACCATGCGCCGGGGCGCCGCCTTGGCCGCCGAAAAGAGCGGCTTCATGATCAGGCCCGAGTGGTAGACGAACTGCGTGAGTGAAGCCCGGTAGGCTTCCAGGTCGGCGATCGGACGCGTCGCCACGCCGGATTCCATCGCCGCTTTCGCCACTGCCGGCGCGATTTTAGCGATCAGGCGCGGATCGAAAGGCCGCGGGATCAGATACTCCGGGCCGAATTTAAGGTCCTGGCCGCCGTAGGCCATCGCCACCACGTCGGAGGCTTCCGCCTGCGCCAGTTCCGCGATCGCCCTCACCGCCGCGAGCTCCATCTCGGTAGTGATGGTGGTGGCGCCGACATCCAGCGCACCGCGGAAAATGAACGGGAAGCACAGGACGTTGTTCACCTGGTTCGGATAGTCGCCGCGCCCGGTGGCGATGATGCAATCCGGGCGCGCCTCCCTGGCGAGCTCGGGGAAGATTTCCGGCTCCGGGTTGGCGAGCGCCAGGATCAGCGGACGCTCGGCCATCTTCTTCACCATCGCGGGCTTGAGCACGCCGCCCGCCGAGAGGCCGAGGAATACGTCGGCACCCGCGATCACGTCGTCCAGCGTGCGCGCTTTCGTCTCGATCGCGAAGCGATCCTTGTCCGGGTCCATCTCCTCTTTGCGGCCCTTCCACACCACGCCCTTGATGTCGGTGACGATGATGTTGCCGCGCGGCAGGCCCATCTTGACGAGCAGCTCCAGGCAGGCCAGCGCTGCCGCGCCCGCGCCGGACACCACCAGCTTTATCTCGGTAATTTTTTTATTTATAACCTTCAAACCATTCAAAAACGCGGCCCCCACGATGATCGCGGTGCCGTGCTGGTCGTCATGGAACACCGGGATCTTCATGCGCGCGCGGAGTTTCCTCTCGACGATGAAGCACTCTGGCGCCTTGATGTCCTCCAGGTTGATGCCGCCGAAGGTGGGTTCGAGCGAGGCGATGATGTCGACCAGCTTGTCCGGATCGCGCTCGTCGATTTCGATGTCGAAGCAGTCGATGCCGGCGAATTTCTTGAACAGCACTGCCTTGCCTTCCATCACCGGCTTGGCCGCCAGCGGCCCGATCGCGCCCAGACCCAGCACCGCGGTGCCGTTGGTGATCACCGCGATCAGGTTGGCGCGCGAGGTGAGATGCACCGCCGCCGCCGGATCGCGTTTGATCTCCTCACACGGGGCCGCGACGCCGGGCGAATAGGCCAGCGCGAGGTCGCGCTGGTTGGTGAGCTGCTTGGTGGCGAGAATCGCGATCTTGCCGGGGCGCGGCAATCGGTGATACTCGAGGGCACTTTTCCTCAATTCCTCGTCCACCGGGTTTCCTTTTCGCACTCCTAGAATCGGGCAAAAATTATATCCGTATAATCCCCTCCTCCCTTGAAGACCTTGGCACGCTTGCGCGCCACCCGCCGCGCCGCAGAAATCCAGCCTTTTGTGGTGATGGACGTGCTGGCACGCGCCCACCGGCTCGAAGCGGCAGGCAGGCGCGTGATTCACATGGAAATCGGCGAACCCGATTTCACCGCCGCGCCTCAGGTGGTGGCCGCCGCCGCGCGGGCACTGCGCGACGGCAGGACCGCGTACACGGCGGCCCTGGGCCTGCCCGCGCTCCGGCAGGCCATCGGGGAGCACTACCGCGCTCGTTTCGGCACTCGGGTTCCGGATTCAAGAATCGCCGTTACCGCCGGTGCGTCGGGCGGCTTGCTGCTGACCCTGGCGCTCTACGTCGATCCGGGCGACGAGATCCTGGTGCCGGATCCAGGCTATCCCGGCTACCGCCACATGGTGCGCGCTTTCGAGGGCACCGCCCGGCCGCTCAAGGTTTCGCCCTCGTCGAATTTCCAGCCGACGCTCGAGATGGTGCGCGCCGCCTGGGGGCGCCGCACGCGCGGCCTGCTGCTCGGTACGCCCGCGAATCCGACCGGGACTCTGATTTCAAAAACGGAACTCGCGAAAATCGCGCACTTCGTCGCAGAGCGCGGCGGCGTGCTGATCGTGGACGAAATCTACCAGGGATTAATCTACGGCTCGGAGCCGGTGACCGCGCTCGGACTGCCGGGCGAAGTAGCCATCGTGAACAGTTTTTCCAAGTACTTCTGCATGACCGGCTGGCGGCTCGGCTGGGTAGTGCTGCCGCAGAAAAGAATGCGTGACTTCGAGAAGCTCGCCCAGCACCTGTTCATCTGCGCGCCGGCGATCGCCCAGCACGCCGCGCTGAGTTGTTTTTCTAAGGAATCAATCGGGATTTTCGAAAAAAGGCGCGCCGAATTCCAGCGCCGCCGGGACTTTTTCGTTCCGGCGCTGCAGCGCGCGGGCCTGGTGGTGCCGGCGCCGCCGGGTGGCGCGTTCTACGCCTACGCGCGCTGCCCTGGTGACGGCAAGCGCTTTGCGCTGGAGCTTCTCGAGCACGAAGGCGTCGCCGCGACGCCAGGACTGGATTTCGGTTCGAACGAATCGAAGCGCTACGTGCGCTTCGCCTATACCCGGGGGATGGCGGACCTGGAAGAGGCCGCCGAGCGGCTGAAGAGATTCTGCGAGCGAAAAATCAGGCCGCCGTCCGCCTGAACTGTTTCAGCATCTGCTCCAGGCGCGCGCGCTCGGCGAGGACCTTGAGCGCGTAGCCGGAGGTCGGTTCGTCAATGGCGCCGGCGTACATCTGCAGCGCGGTTTCGATCTCGCCGACGCGGCGCAGGTATTCGCGCAGGATCTGCGCGCCCACCTGGATGTTGACGTCCGGGTCGAGCAGCGCGCTCTCGCCGCCGTGCTCGACCAGCTTCTCGGCGTGGAACTTGGGGATCACCTGCATCAGCCCCTTGGCGCCCATGTTGCTCTCGGCGACCGGGTTGTAGCGCGACTCGACCGCCATCACCGCGAGGATCAGCAGCGGGTCGACCTTCGACTCCCCGCCCGCGCGGTAGGCGGTGGCGACAAAGCCGGCGGCGGCGTCCTGCGCCACGCGGTAGCGCTTGGCGATAAATTCGGTGACCGCGCGCTGCTCTATCAGCGCGGGGCTGAGGCTGCCGGGCTGGATGGTGCCGGCAGTGACGGTGATGTTGCCGTTGCGCTCATCCCAGGCCTCCGTCCAGACGGCCAGCTGGCGCAGCAGCGTCTCGCGGGGGACCGGAAGGGCTGCGGCGAGGACCACCGCCAGGCCGAGCAAGGCCAGCAGCGCGCGCGCCGCCGACCATATTCGCAGCGCCCCGGCCAGGCCGGGGAGCCGTATTGCGATGTCCGTTGTTTCCATTTTCAACCTCCAGATCTTGCGCGCCGGCTGGTCGCCTTCTCCAACCAGCCGCAAGCGCCTCGGTGAGGGCTTGGACCGTCTGGACTTAGGGTTAATTCCCGGTCGTCCGGCTACTTGGACACCCGGTGTGCGCGGATCGCGGGAGGATTCTGTGGTCCCGGACCGGCGCGGCTGGACTCGAGGGGAAGCTTTCGGGTTCAGCGGCAATTGCTGCGACGCAACAGGTCGAATCATATCGAAAAACTCTCTTTAATGTCAATAACTTCGCCCTCTTTCGGATGCAAAAAGATGTGCGCCGCGAAACCCTTGTTTCGACTGAAAAAAACAACCAGGGTGGGGGTGTACTTCAGGGAATAGGGCATCGAGCCTCCAGGAAAGTCCCGCGGACCAGCCCAGACCTGCCAATGGAGCTGGCGGAGCCGGGCGGTCCGGAGATCTTTAAAAGCCGGCGGAGGGCTTGCGCCCCCCGCCACATTCCCGATCGGTTCCCGGTTACGGCCGGGATCCGGTCGGAAACGGCCACGCGGCCGCCGGATTCAGCGCGGTTCTCGCGCCGGAGGTCACGGCGGCGGACGGCATTCTGACTGGCGCCGTCATCGCAGTGCTGGCCTTGGGTCTTGCGGGTTTGCTTGCCGCCTTCTTTTTCTTTTTGGACTTCTTTTTCGCGGCCTTCTTTTTTTTGCCCGCTACCCTTCTTGGTGCTTTCTTCTTGGACGACTTTTTCTTACCTGATGCTTTCTTCTTCTTCTTTTTCTTGCCACCTTTTTTAGCTTTTTTCTTCGCCATATCAATCTCCTTAGAGGTTGCGAAAGAAAGCCCGGCCCAAGGGGTCCGAACTATTCAAACGCCGGGCGAATGCCCGGCGCAATGAATGCATGGAACGCTTCACCGCGCGCTCCTGGCGGATAGGTCTTGATAGAGGATTTCCGGGTCGAGGCGGATGCCGCCTTCCCAGGTCACGGTCGCGGATTCGGGGTCCACGCTCACCTTCTCGAATTCGCGCACGTCGCGCCACAGCTTGAAGGCGCCGATTTCGAGCAAGTTGCCGAGAAACACGCTGCCCTCCAGCCCGTCGTCGAAACGGATCCAGAGCTTGTAGTCGTCCTCGGCCTTGCATGCGGTCACTTTATGCATCGTGTGTCCCTGTAGCTCGTAACCTGCGCTCAATCCCAGCTCAGCGCGCCGCCGGTCTGGTACTCAATCACGCGGGTCTCGAAGAAGTTGCGCTCCTTCTTCAAGTCGATCATCTCGCTCATCCACGGGAACGGGTTGCTGGCCCCCGGGTACATTACTTCCAGGCCGATCTGCTGGCAGCGCCGGTTGCAGATGAAGCGCAGATATTCCTTGAACATCGGCGCGTTCAGCCCGAGCACGCCGCGCGGCATGGTGTCCTCGGCATAGGCGTATTCCAGCTCGACCGCCTTGCGGAAAATGCCGGTCAGCTCCTCGCGGAACTCCGCCGTCCACAGGTGCGGGTTTTCCAGCTTGATCTGGTTCACGAGGTCGATGCCGAAATTGCAGTGCATCGATTCGTCGCGCAGGATGTACATGTACTGCTCGGCCGCGCCGGTCATCTTGTTCTGCCGCCCTAGCGCGAGGATCTGCGCGAAGCCGACGTAGAAGAACAGGCCCTCCATCAGGCAGGAGAACACGATCAGGCTTTTCAGCAGCTTCTGGTCGGCTTCCGGCGTGCCGGTCTTGAAGGCCGGGTCGGTCAGCGTATCGATGAACGGGATCAGGAACTCGTCCTTGTCGCGGATCGAGGCGACCTCGTGGTAGGCGTTGAACAGCGCGCCCTCGTCCAGGTCCAGGCTCTCGGCAATGTACTGGTAGGCGTGCGTGTGGATCGCCTCCTCGAAGGCCTGGCGAAGCAGGTACTGGCGGCATTCCGGCGCCGTGATGTGGCGGTAGGTGCCGAGCACGATGTTGTTGGCCGCCAGCGAATCGGCGGTGACGAAGAAGCCGAGGTTGCGGATCACCAGCCGGCGCTCGTCGTCCGTGAGACCGTTCGGGTCCTTCCAGAGCGCGATATCGCGGCTCATGTTCACTTCCTGCGGCATCCAGTGGTTGGCGCAGGCGGCGATGTACTTTTCCCAGGCCCACTTGTACTTGAACGGCACCAGCTGGTTGACGTCGGCCTTGGAGTTGATGATGCTCTTGTCTTCGACCCGGATGCGACGGAACGCCGCCTCGGTCGCAGGCGCTGGCGCGGACGGCACGAAACCCGCGGCGGGCGGCATGCCCAGGCCGGAGAGCGCCGTCACCTTGCCCTCTTCTTCGAAGTTGAGCATTACTGGCAGGCCTCGCATTCAGGGTTGTCGATGGAACAGAACTTCGGTTCCTCTTTAGTCGAGGCCGAAGCCGACTCGGTGATGCCGCCGGAGGACACGGCGTTCAGCGCGCCCGCCTTGGAGGTGGACTTTTCGGCGTGCGTCGCGCCCATGGAGCGCAGGTAGTAGGTGGTCTTCAGGCCGCGGATCCACGCCAACTTGTAGGTCTCGTCCAGCTTCTTGCCCGAGGCGCCGGCCATGTAGATATTGAGCGACTGCGACTGGTCGATCCACTTCTGGCGCCGCGCCCCCGCCTCTACCAACCACTTGGGTTCCACCTCGAAAGCTGTTGCATAGAGACGACGCAACTCGGCCGGCACGCGGTCGATGCGCGCGAGATTGCCGTCGAAATATTTCAGATCCGACACCATCACCTCGTCCCACAGGCCCGCGCGTTTCAGGTCCGACACCAGGTATTCATTCACCACCGTGAACTCGCCCGACAGGTTTGATTTCACGTACAGGTTCTGGTAGGTCGGCTCGAGCGAGGCCGAAACGCCGATGATGTTGGCGATGGTCGCGGTGGGCGCGATGGCGATGCAGTTGGAATTGCGCATGCCGTGCTGCTTGATGCGCTTGCGCAGCGGCTCCCAGTCCAGCGCCGAGGAGCGGTCCAGCTCGACGTAGCCGCCGCGCTCGGCGGCCAGCAGGTCGAGCGTGTCTTGCGGCAGGATGCCTCGGTCCCACAGCGAGCCGCGGAAGGTCGGATACTGGCCGCGTTCCTCGGCCAGCTCGGTGGAGGCCCAGTAGGCGCAGTAGGAAACCATTTCCATCGAGCGGTCGGCGAACTCGACCGCCTCCTGCGAGGCGTACGGGATGCGCAGCTTGTGCAGGCAATCCTGGAACCCCATGATGCCCATGCCCACCGGGCGGTGGCGCAGGTTGGAGTTCTTCGCCTTGTCCACCGCGTAGTAGTTGATGTCGATCACGTTGTCGAGCATGCGCATCGCGGTGCGGATGGTCTTCGCCAGCTTCTCGAAATCCAGCGCGGTGCTGCCGTCGCCCCGGGTCATCAGGTGCGCGACCATGTTCACCGAACCCAGGTTGCAGACCGCGATCTCGTCCTCCGAGGTGTTCAGCGTGATCTCGGTGCAGAGGTTCGAACTGTGCACCACGCCGACGTGCTGCTGCGGGCTGCGCAGGTTGCAGGGATCCTTGAAGGTGATCCACGGATGCCCGGTCTCGAACAGCATCGACAGCATCTTGCGCCACAGGTGCACGGCCGGCACCTTCTTGAACAGCTTCAGCTCGCCGCGCGCGGCCTTGTCCTCGTAGCGCAGGTAGGCTTCCTCGAACTTCCTGCCGACGCTGTCGTGCAGTTCCAGCGCGTCGGAGGGCGAGAACAGCGTCCACTCCGCGTTCTCCATCACCCGCTTCATGAACAGGTCGGGGATCCAGTTCGCGGTGTTCATGTCGTGCGTGCGGCGGCGGTCGTCGCCGGTGTTCTTGCGCAACTCGAGGAATTCCTCGATGTCCAGGTGCCAGGTCTCCAGGTACGAGCAGACCGCGCCTTTGCGCTTGCCGCCCTGGTTCACCGCCACCGCGGTGTCGTTCACCACCTTCAGGAACGGCACCACGCCCTGCGATTTGCCGTTGGTGCCCTTGATATGCGAGCCCAGCGCGCGCACCGGCGTCCAGTCATTGCCCAGGCCGCCGGCGTATTTCGCCAACAGCGCGTTTTCCTTGATCGCGTCGTAAATGCCGGTCAGGTCGTCGGCCACCGTGGTCAGGTAGCAGGAGGAAAGTTGCGAGCGCAGCGTGCCCGAATTGAACAGGGTCGGCGTCGAGCTCATGAAGTCGAAAGTCGACAACACGTCGTAGAACTCGATCGCGCGCGCTTCGCGGTCCTTTTCGTTCAGCGCCAGGCCCATCGCCACGCGCATGTAGAACGCCTGCGGCAACTCGATGCGCTCGCCGCGCTCGTGCAGGAAATAGCGGTCATACAGCGTCTGCAACCCGAGGTAGCCGAACTGCAGGTCGCGGTCCGCCTTGAGCGCCTGGCCGAGCCGCGCGAGGTCGAAGGTCGCCAGCGCCGGGTCAAGCAGCTCGGCGGCGACGCCGCGCGCGATGAAACCGGGAAAGTAACTCGCGTAGCGCGTCGCCATCTGCTCGTGCAAAACCTCCTCGCCGAGAATCTCCAGCCGGATGGTGTGCAGCAGCAGCCGCGCGGTGACATAGCCGTAGGCCGGATCCTTCTCGATCAGCGCGCGCGCCGCGAGGATCGAGGACTTGCGTACCTCTTCCATCGGCACGCCGTCATAAAGGTCGCGTAGCGTGCTGTCGCGGATGGCAGCCGGCGAAGCGGCGGGCTCCAGGCCGGCGCAGGCCGAGGCGAGCAGCTGGTCGAGTGCGGCGAGATCGAGCGGCTTGCGCTGGCCGCCCTCCACCACGTGCAGCTGCGGGCCGGCGCCGCGCGTCTGCACGTCGCGGGCCACCTTTTCCTGCGTCCGCGCGCGCGCGCGTTCCTCGCGATACAGCACATAGGAGCGCGCGACGTCATGCTGGCTGGCGCGCATCAGCGCGAGCTCGACCTGGTCCTGGATGTCTTCGATATGGAAGGTGCCGCCCTGGGGCTGGCGGCGCACCAGCGCATTCACCACGCTGCCGGTCAAATCCGCCACCAGCTCGCGGATGCGCGCCGAGGCGGCGCCCTGGCTGCCGCCCACCGCGAGGTAGGCCTTGGTCATCGCCACCGAGATCTTGGCCGGCTCGAAGCCGACCACCGCGCCGTTGCGGCGGATGATCTTGTAGTCGGCGTAAGGGGATCGCGGCGCAGTACTACCAGGCTCGGAAATGTCCCCCGCGATGGCGTTGGTGGCGTCCGTGCCCTGCTGCGCGATCTGCATCCCCGTCTCCCGTGGTGCGGGCCCCGCGCTGCGTCGGGGAATGACAGCCCCGTTACGACCTAGCGCAAAACCACAATATGTAGTGCTGAACTGTTGATTGGCAACTAATTGTTGTGGGGGCACTCTACCACGCACTTCGGATTTTGCAAGCGCAGACACGTTGCCGCACCGCAATATGCAGTGGTCGACGACGGTGCATACCCTACAGGTAGGGGCTACGGGGGTGCGGCTTGGCCGGCGCGCGCCAAATGCAGCATGAAGCGCGCCCAGTCGAAGTGCGTACCGGGATCGGACTTGCGGCCGGGCGCGACGTCGCTATGCGCCGCGACATCCCGCAACGGCAGGACGGTTTGAAGTTTCTTCAACAAGGACGAAAGGCATTCGTACTGCGCGGCTTCGAACGCACCGTCGTCGGTGCCTTCGAGCTCGATGCCGACCGAGAAATCGTTGCAGCGCTCGCGGCCGCGCCAGCGCGAGACGCCGGCGTGCCAGGCGCGCGCCCGCAGCGGCACGAATTGAATTAATTCGCCGCCGCGGCAGATCAGGAAATGCGAGGAGACGCGCAAGCCGGCCAATTCTGCAAACGACGGGTGCGCGCCCGGGTCCAGGCGGTTGGTGAACAGCCGTTCGATGGCGTCGCCGCCATAATTGCCGCGCGGCAGGCTGATGGAATGCAGAACGGCCAGGGTGATCTCGCTGTCCTGCGGCCGGCTGTCGCAGTTTGGTGACGCAATCCGGCGCGCTGCGGCCAACCAACCTTCAGCCATCTTGCTCCGGTTCCTTGATGCCGAGCCGCTGCATGCGGTAGCGCAGCGTGCGGAAGGTCAGGCCGAGCAGCTTGGCCGCCGCGGTGCGGTTGAAGCCGGTCTTCGCCAGCGCGGCGAGAATCGCCTCGCGCTCCACGTGGTCGAGGTAGGCGGGCAGCGGCGCGCCCGGCAGTTGCGCGCCCGGCGCCGCCACGGCGCCGCCCTCCTCCGCGCCGCCCGCTGGGTTCAGGCGCAAGTCGTCGATGCCGATCTCCCCACCCGCCGACAGCGCAATGGCACGCTCGAGAATATTCTCCAGCTCGCGCACGTTGCCGGGGAAATCGTAGCGCTGCAGCTGCTCCAGCGCCGCTGCCGACAGCTGTGCGGCCGGCGCGCCCGCCTGCTCGCCCAGACGGGCAACGATGCCTTTGGCAATGCCCTCGATATCCTCGCGGCACTCGCGCAGCGGCGGCATCCGCAGTTCGATCACGTTCAAACGGTAGTAGAGATCCTGGCGGAAATCACCCGCCTCCACCAGTGCCGCCAGGTTCTGGTGCGTCGCTGAAATCACGCGCACGTCGGCCGCATCCTCCTGCGTGGCGCCGACCTTGCGCACGCGCTTTTCCTGGATCGCACGTAGCAGCTTGACCTGCATCGGCAGCGGCAGCTCGGCGACTTCGTCGAGGAACAGCGTGCCGCCTTCAGCGGCCTGGAAGAAGCCGCTGCGGTCTTCCTGCGCGCCGGTGAAGGCACCCTTGCGATAGCCGAAAAACTCGCTTTCCATCAGATTCTCCGGGATCGCGCCGCAATTCACCGGCACGAAGGGGCCGGCTCGGCGCGCGCCGCCGGCGTGGATCTGGCGCGCGGCGAGTTCCTTGCCGCTACCGGACTCGCCGCAAATGTGCACGGGCGCCTGGGTGCGGGCCAGCTTGGCGATCAGTTGCCGCACTTCACGCATCGGCGCGCTGCTACCGAGTAACCCGCGGCCCGCCATGTCGGACTCGGCCTCGTTGCGCTCCGGCAGCGACAGTGCCGACTTCACCAGCGTGCGCAGCTGCTCCAGACCGACCGGCTTGGAGACATAGTCGAAGGCGCCGGCCTTCAGCGCGGCGACCGCGTTTTCGGCGCTCCCGTAGGCGGTGATCACGGCCACCGGCAAATCGTTTTTGAGTCCGGATATATGGCGCACCAGCTCCAGGCCTTCACCATCGGGCAGGCGCATGTCGGTAAGGCAAAGCTGGTAGCGCATGTCGAGCAGGCGCTGTTTGGCTTCTGCGATGGTGCCGGCCGAATCGACGCCCAGGCCCATCTTGGCGAGCGTCAGTTCGAGCAGCTCGCGGATGTCGGGTTCGTCGTCGACCACCAGTACCCGCTGCTCACCCCCGCCGCGCCGCCGCTCGCTCTTTTTCATCTGCGCTTCTCGCATCTATCTGTACGTCATGCGGCCGGCGCCTCCTGACACTGCACCCTGAAATGCGCGCCCTGCATGTCGTCGACGTACTCCAGCGCCGCGCGGTTGGCGGAGCACAGCTCGCGCGCCAGATACAGGCCGAGGCCGGTGCCCTTGCTCTCGGTGGTGAAGAACGGTTCGAACAACTGGCCGAGGATTTCCTGCGCGACGCCCGGGCCGTTGTCGCTCACGTTCAATTCTACTTGATCGGCATAGGCGCTCAGCACGATGCGCACGCTGCCAGGCTCGCTGCGCGCGTGGCGCACGCAGTTGCGCAACAGGTTCCACAGTACCTGGCGCAGGTGCTCGCGATCGAACTCCACCGTCACCGGGCGGCCGATCTCGACCGCGATGCGGCCCGCCGGCACCGCTTCGTTGGCGCAGAAGTCCTCGACGAAGGACGGCAGCCAGGATTCCAGCGCGACGCGGTCGGCCGCGGCGCGGTCGCGGCGGTTGAGCTGCAGCACGTCCGACACCAGGCGTTCCAGGCGCTGCGTGTTGTCGTGGATGATGCGCGTCAGCCGGCCACGCTCGCGTTCGCGGTGCTCCTCATCCAGCAGTTCGGCGGCATGGCTGATAGCCGACAGCGGGTTGCGGATTTCGTGCGCGATGTTGGCGGTGAGGCGGCCGAGCGCCGCAAGCTTGAGCCGTTGCGCCTCCTCGCGCGTGCGGGTGGTGTCTTCGATGAACAGCAGGCTGAGCTGCTCGCCCGCGCCGGTCTCCATCAGCCGCAGGCGCAGGCCGCGCCCGCGCAGGTCGAGTTCCGAACGCGCCGCCGAAGCGTCGCCGCCGCTCCAGGCGCGCCAGCGCTCGCCGAAACCAGGCAGCAGGCGTGCCAGTTCCACGCCCTGCAGCGCGCCGGCGCCCAGCAGCCGCTGCGCCTGCGGATTGTGCTGCGCCACGCGGCCGTCGCGGTCCAGCACCAGCACGCCGTCCTGCATGTCGGCGATCACCAGCTGGTTGACGCGCAGCTGGGTCTCGAGCGCGCGCCCGCGCTCGCGCGCCAGCCGGTCGTTCGCCGCCACGCGCTGCGCCAGCCAGCCGACCACGCCCGCGCCGGCGAAGCCGCCGATCGCCAGCAGCGCGGGCTGCAGGTAATTCGCCTCCGGCGCATCGAACTTCAGCACCCAGTAGGTCTGCTCCAGCAGCAGCGCGATCGCCGCCAGCGCCGAGTACAGCAGCGACAGGCGCCGCGGCGCCACCAGCGCCGCGCCGGTCAGCGCGATCAGCAGCATCACGCCGAGCCCGGAGCGAAGGCCGCCGCTGGCGTACATCAGCAGCGTAATCGCGATGATGTCGAGCGTGACATGCGCCGACAGCTGCAGGTTGAACAGGTCGCGCAGGTTGCGCAGCACGCTCTGAAACACCAGGCCGAGCGCCAGGTACACCAGGCAGACCGCGCGGAAGAAGCCGAGCCGGTACGAGCCGAGATTGAGCGCGTCGCCGTAGAACACCGTGATGCCGAGGAACAGCGCCGCCACCGCCATGCGGTAGATGTTGAAATAGCGCAGCGAAATCCAGAACGAGTCGGGCGTGCCTTCGTCGCGCCCGAACAGGCCTGAATAGCGCGGCGGCTGCAGCATCATCCGTCGCGCGGCCCGAGCCGCGAGTGCTC
>JANXUV010000173.1 GCA_025356085.1 Betaproteobacteria bacterium | reverse complement strand
CCGAGGTGGTCGAGCCGCTTGCAGAGGGCGGTGGCGGTCGCCGGGCCGTAGTTGGCGTTCGGATCGAAGCGGATGCGCGTTTCCGGTAGTGCTTCCTTCAGCTCGTTCAGCAGCTTCACGTCCCACTCTGGCGAATGCGCGGCGCTCTTCAGCTTGAAGGAGCGGAAGCCGAACTTGCGCACCTGCTCCTGCGCGAAGACCACGACCTTCGGCGTGTTGGAGAGGTCGTCGAGGTGCTTCGTCAGTTCGCCCCGCGACACGGCTTTCGGCAGGATCGCGGCGGGCAGGGTGGAGACGACGTCGATGGATTCCTTGTGCCGGCCGCCGACCAGTTCGGCGAGCGACAGCTTCAGGCTGCGCGCCACCGCGTCCCAGGCCGCGAGGTCGAGGCCGGCGTAGGTGGCGCGGCCGTTGCGGCCGTACTTGTTGTCGTAGTTGGACTTGCCGAGGGTGGCGCTGCGCAGCGCGAAGCGGTCGAGCGCGTCCTTGCCGATCCAGTTCTTCGCGAAGGACTTCGCCATGGCGAACACTTCCGGCGTGCCCCAGGTGTCGCCCAGGCCGGTGATGCCGTTGTCCAATGTGAGCTCGACGACCGTGCGCTCGGCCTTCTGGATCACGTACATCGATCCGGCGTGGACCATGGTGAGCGGAATCGATACGCGCGTCAGGCGTATCGAGGCGATGCCTAGCTTTGCCACTGGATCTTGCTGAAGAGGGGTTCGAGAGACCAGTCGATGCCGACGCCGGGCTGTTCTGAAATGCCGAGTTCCCTGCCCGGTGAATTCCTGACGATTACCCTCGTGTCGTCTCCGCGCAGCGTGGCCGCCAGCGAGGCGCAGTACTGGATCTCCCAGGGGTGCGCGTTCGGCGCGAGCAGCGCGATGCCCAGGTCGAAGGCGCTGGCGGCGGCCGCGATGGTCGTGACCTGCTCGAGCGATCCCCAGGCGAAGGGGTCGATGCGCAGCAGGTCGTGCTTGTCGGCAAGAATGTCCTTGCGCAAGGCAGTCCAGTCGGGCGGGAGGGAAGGGTTTTCGTCCTTCATCACGCCGACGTTTTTTCGATACGAGCCGCCCAGCATACCGTACAGCGGCACCCCCTTCGATCTCGCGAGGGCATCCCACGCGGCCATGTCGCGCGCGACCGCGGCGTCATCGTTCAGCGTGAAGCCGAAGCCTTCTCCTCCGCCCGCGATGCGCACCCGCGCGACCAGCGCTTCCGCGCCGCCGGCGACACGCATCGAATGGACATGCGTATGCGCGATCGAGACCGGGGCAGCCACTTCAGGTCAGCGCCAGACTTCGCGCGCGACCTCGACCACGCGCTCGAGCTTGCGCCACTGCTCGTCGAAGGACAGCGCGTTGCCGTGGTGCGTGCTGGAGAAGCCGCACTGCGGCGACAGGCAGAGGTTTTCCAGGGGGACGAATTTTTCCGCCGCCCGGATTCTCTTCAGCAGTAGCTCCTTCGATTCGAGTTCCCCGACCTTGGTGGTCACCAGCCCGAGCACGACCTTCTTGTCCTTCGGCAGGTAGCGCAGCGGCTCGAAGCCGCCCGAGCGCTCGTCGTCGAATTCCATGAAGAAGGCGTCCACGTCCGACGAGAACATCGCCTCGGCGACCGTTTCGTAGCCGCCCGAGGCAACGAAGCTGCTCTTGAAGTTGCCGCGGCAGGTATGCATCGTCACCGCCATCCCCGCCGGCCGGTCCTTCAGCGCTGCAGTAACCGCATCCGCGTACGTGCGCGGAAGCTCGGCCGGATCGTCGCCGTTCCTGCGCGCGGTTTCCTGGATCTTCGGATCGCAAAGGTAGGAAAAGCTAACGTCGTCGAGCTGAAGGTAAGTGCAGCCCGCGTTTGCGAACTGCCTGATCGCCTTTCGGTAGGCGGCGGCGGTATCGGCCCAGAACTCGGCAAGGTCGGGATAGACCGTCTTCGAGATGGAGCTGCGGCCGCCGCGCAGGTGCAGCATGGCGGGCGAGGGGATGGTGAGTTTCGCGGTCTGCTTCGTGTTTTTCTTCAGAAACTTGAAATCCTCGACCATGATGGGCTTCGAGCAGCCCACTTTCCCGGTCACCGAAGGAATCGGCGGCTGCTCCTCGGTGCCGCCGAACTTCGGCCCGGGATTGGTCACGGCGGTGACGCCGTCCAGCTGCACCATGAAATCCAGGTGCCACCAGTCGCGGCGCATCTCGCCGTCGGTGATGGCCTGCAGGCCGATCGCCTCCTGCTTTTCGATCGCCGCCTTGATGCAGCGGTCCTCGATTTCCCTGAGCGGTGCGCCCTTCAGGGTTTTTCTTGCGTCCGCAAGTTCCTTTGGCCTCAGCAGGCTGCCAACCTGGTCAGCCCTGAAGGGAGGTTTCATTTCGGACGAATGGCATCTGCGGTTCCTTGAATGA
>JANXUV010000137.1 GCA_025356085.1 Betaproteobacteria bacterium | reverse complement strand
GCCGACCGCGATGCTCTATCGCAACCTCGCCTCGAGGGATGTCGAGGAGTCGCTGCGCGCCAACCCGGTAGACGGCACGGTGCTGCTGGTGGGCTGCGACAAGACCACGCCGTCGCTGCTGATGGGCGCATCTTCTGTGGACCTGCCGACCATCGCGGTATCGGGCGGCCCGATGCTGTCGGGCAAGTACCGCGGCACCGACATCGGTTCGGGCACCAACGTCTGGTCCATGTCGGAAGACCTGCGCGCCGGCAAGATCACGCAGGAAGAGTTTCACGAGGCCGAGTCCTGCATGCACCGCTCGCACGGCCATTGCATGGTCATGGGGACGGCCTCCACGATGGCCTCGATGGTGGAAGCGCTCGGCATCGGCATGCCGGGCAACGCCGCCTATCCGGCGGTGGATGCGCGCCGCAACGTACTCGCGCGCATGGCGGGCCGGCGCATCGTGGAGCTGGTGAAGCAGAAAATCACCATCTCCAAGATTCTCACCAAGCAGGCTTTCGAGAACGCGATCCGCGCCAACGCGGCCATCGGCGGCTCGACCAACGCCGTGATCCACCTGATCGCGATCGCGCGGCGCCTCGGCGTGGACCTGGACCTGAACGACTGGGACCGGCTCGGCCGCGGCGTGCACACGCTCGTCAACCTGATGCCGAACGGAAAATACCTGATGGAGGACTTCTGCTACGCGGGCGGACTGCCAGTCGTATTGCGCGAGCTCGGTGAAAATAATCTGCTGCACAAGAAAGCGTTGACCGTCAACGGCGAAACCATCTGGGACAACAACAAGGACGCGCCCTGCCACAACCGCGACGTCATCACGCCGTTCAAGAAACCGTTCAAGAAGAACACCGGCATCGCCGTGCTGCGCGGCAACCTCTGTCCCGGCGGCGCAATCATCAAGCCCTCGGCGGCGACGCCCAAGCTGATGAAGCACCGCGGCCGCGCGGTGGTGTTCGAGAACATCGAGGACTTCCACAAGCGCATCGACGATCCGAGGCTGGACATCGACGAGAAATGCATCATGGTCCTCAAGAACTGCGGCCCCAAGGGCTACCCGGGCATGGCGGAAGTCGGCAACATGCCGCTGCCGCCGAAGCTGCTGAAAAAAGGCATCACTGACATGGTGCGAATTTCCGATGCGCGCATGAGCGGCACCGCCTACGGCACCGTGGTCCTGCACATGGTTCCTGAAGCGGCCGCCGGCGGCCTGCTCGCGCTGATCGAGAACGGCGACATCATCGAACTCGATGTCGCAAAGCGCAGGTTGCAGCTGATGGTCGCCCCGAAAGAAATCGCGAAAAGAAAGAAGGCCTGGAAGAAGCCCAAGGCGCCGCTTTCCCGCGGCTACTGGAAGCTCTACTTTGATCACGTGAATCAGGCCGACGAAGGCGTGGATCTCGACTTCCTCGCCGGCAAGTCCGGCGCCTTCGTTCCGCGGGACAATCATTGATCCATGGAGACCACCAAGCCACAGGAAGAGCATGTCCTCGGGGAAGACGGGCAGTTCCACGTCACCGATGCGCCGATCGACCTCTCCGGCCACGGCTGGGAGGACTGGCTCGCGCTGTTCCTGTTCTGGGTGCTGGCAATCGTGGTGTTCATTCAGTTCTTCACCCGTTACGCGCTGAACGACTCGGCGGGCTGGACCGAGGAGATCGCGCGCTACCTGCTGATCTCGACGGTGTTCATCGGCGCCTCGATCTCGGTGCGCAAGAACAACCACGTCCAGGTGGACGTGTTCTACCGCTTCATGCCGCACCTGATGGCGCGCACGCTCTCCACCGCGATCGACGCCGTCAGGGTGCTCTTCTTCGCCTACACCGCCTGGCTGACCTGGGTGCTGCTCGGCAAGATCGGCTCTTCGCGCATGGCGATCATCGACCTGCCGATCGGCATCGTCTATTCCTTCGTGCTGTTCGGCTTCGTGATGATGACCTACCGCGCGATCATCGTTGCAATTCAGAACTGGCGACAGGGCTTCAGTGTGCTCGAGCGCCCTGAAATCAACATCACCGAGACACTATGACAGGCACGCTGCTCGCTTCCTTCCTCGCACTGATGGCTACCGGCCTGCCGGTGGCGCTCGCCATGGCGGCGGCGTCGCTCATCTACGTCATGGCAACGGGGACGGTGCCGGATTACGTCGTCATCCACCGCATGGTCGGCGGGCTGGATTCCTTCCCGCTGCTGGCCGTGCCGTTCTTCATCCTGGCCGGCAACCTGATGAACACCGCGGGGATCACCAACCAGATCTACAACTTCGCGCTGGCGCTGGTGGGCTGGATGAAGGGCGGCCTGGGCCACGTCAATATCGTCGGCTCGATGATTTTCTCGGGCATGTCGGGCACCGCGATCGCGGACGCCGCGGGCCTGGGCACGATCGAGATCAAGGCGATGAACGACCACGGCTATCCGATCGAGTTCTCTGTCGGCGTCACCGCGGCATCGGCGACGCTCGGGCCCATCATCCCGCCCTCGCTGCCCTTCGTCATCTACGGCATGATGGCCAACGTCTCCATCGGCCAGCTGTTCCTCGGCGGCGTGATCCCGGGCATCGTGATGTCCATCTTCATGATGCTGACGGTCGCCTATTACGCGCACAAGCGCGGCTACGGCTCGGACACGCCGTTCTCCTGGTTGAGGCTCTCCAAGGCTTTGCTGGAAATCGTGGTCGTGCTCGCGTTTCCGTTCGCGATCTGGCTGCTGACGCTGGTGGACGTTTCGGTGAACTGGGCGGTCGGCATCAGCTTCGGCGTGCTGCTCGCGCTCGACTGGGCCTTCAAATTTTCCGCGGTGATGGCGCTGATGGCGCCGGTGATCCTGATCGGCGGCATGACCATGGGCTGGTTCACGCCGACCGAGGCCGCGGTCGCCGCCGTGGTCTGGGCCTTGTTCCTCGGCCTGGTGCGCTACCGGTCGCTCTCCTGGCGCATGCTGGTCAAGGCCTCGATGGACACGATCGAAACCACTTCCACGGTGCTCTTGATTGTCGCGGCGGCCTCCATCTTCAGCTGGCTGCTCACGGTGACGCACGTCGCCGAGGCGATCGGCAATGCCGTGCTTTCGCTGACCGACAAGGCATGGGTGTTCCTGTTGCTTGCCAACCTGCTGATGCTGTTTGTCGGCTGCTTCCTGGAGACCACCGCGGCGATCCTGATCCTGGTGCCGATCCTGATGCCGATCGTCCTGAAGCTCGGCATCGATCCGGTGCACTTCGGCTTGATCATGGTCCTCAACCTGATGATCGGCCTGCTGCACCCGCCGTTGGGCATGGTGCTGTTCGTGCTTGCGAGGGTCGCAAAACTCTCGGTCGAGCGCACGACCATCGCCATCATTCCATGGCTAATCCCGCTTCTGATCAGCCTGGTCCTGATCACCTACGTTCCCGCGATCACGCTCTGGCTGCCGCGGCAGTTTTTCTAGGAAAATGGGGGCCTGACCCCGTTTTCCGATGACTCTGCCAACTATCGGTATCACCATGGGCGACGCCGCGGGCGTCGGGCCCGAGGTCGTCCTGAAAGCGCTCGCGCACCGCGAGGTGTACGAGATGTGCCGGCCGCTGGTGATCGGGGACAGACACCAGCTGGAACGGGCCAGGGCGATCTTGAAGTCGAATCAGAAGATTTTTTCCGTACCGGATTCCCAAAAAGCCGGGTTCAAGGCAGGCACGATCGACTTGATCGATCTCGCTCTCCTTCCGTCGGATATCCCTTTCGGCAAAGTCTCCGCCGCGGCTGGCGAGGCGGCCTACCGCTACATCGAACTAGCGGTAAAGCTTGCCGTGCGGCGCGAGATCGACGCCATCTGCACCGGACCGATAAACAAGGAGGCATTGAATGCGGCCGGGCACCACTTTCCGGGCCATACCGAGATTCTGGCGGCGCTCACCGCTACAGCCGAAGTGTCGCTGATGCTGTTCTCGCCGAAATTGCGCGTGATCCACGTCACCGCGCACATGGGATTGCTGGATTCCATCGAGAAGATCGACGCACCGCTGGTCGAGCGCACCATCGCGCGCGGCCGCGAATTGATGCAGCGCTCAGGGGTGAAGGAACCACGCATCGGCGTTTGCGGCATCAACCCGCACGCGGGCGAAGGCGGCCTGTTCGGCCGCGGCGAAGAAGAAAAGAAAATTGTTCCGGCGATTGCAGCGCTACGGGCTCGTGGCTGGAATGTCGATGGACCGCTGCCAGCCGACAGCCTGTTCTACCTGGCTGCGCGCGGCGACTACGACCTGGTGGTGGCGATGTACCACGACCAGGGCCACGGACCGGTAAAGGCGCTGGGGCTGGAAAGCGGGGTCAATGTGACTGCCGGCCTGCCAATCGTGCGCACTTCGGTCGACCACGGCACCGCATTCGACATCGCCGGCACCAGCAAAGTGGACGAACACAGCATGCTTGCCGCCCTGACGCAAGCCGCCGCGCTATCGCGGCGTTAAGATTGGGAAAGGAGAACACATGCTCCAAGCCACCGACCTCACCATCCGCCTCAATGCCGCCGACGACGTGGTCATCGCGCGCGTCGACCTCCCGGTGGGAACCACGCTGGTCAAGGAAGCGAACGTCGTGGTCTCGCCGCGTGTACCCGCCGGCCACAAGGTTGCGGTGCGCGAGATCAAGGCCGGGCAGCCGGTGCGGCGCTACAACCAGATCATCGGCTTCGCGACACGTGACATCCATCCAGGCGAGCACGTGCACGTGCAGAACCTGGCGATGGGAGATTTCGAGCGCGATTACGCTTTTTCCCAGGGATGCACGAAGACGGAATTCGTCGACCAGCCCGCGACATTCCAGGGCATCGTGCGCGCCGACGGCCGCGTTGCGACGCGAAATTACATCGGCATCCTTACCAGCGTGAACTGCTCGGCGACGGTGGCGCGCGCGATCGCGCGGCATTTCGAGAACCGCCTGGAGGCCTATCCTAACGTGGACGGCGTCATCGCCCTCACTCATAAATCGGGCTGCGGCATGGCTTCCGACGGCGAGGCGATCGACGTGCTCCGCCGCACCTTGGCGGGTTATGCGCGCCATCCGAATTTCTACGCAGTGCAGGTGGTCGGCCTGGGCTGCGAGGCGAACCAGATCAACAGCCTGCTCTCGACGCAGGCGCTCAAGCGGCACGACAAGCTGCACGCCTACACCATCCAGGAAAAAGGCGGTACTTCCAAGGCGATCCGCGAGGGCGTGGCGCGCATCGAAGCAGTCCTGGCCGACGCGAACAAAGTGAAGCGCGAGACGGTCCCGGCGAGTCACCTGACGCTGGGACTGCAATGCGGCGGCTCGGACGGCTACTCCGGCATCAGCGCCAACCCGGCGCTCGGCGCCGCGGTGGATATGCTGGTGCGCCACGGCGGCACGGCGATCCTCTCGGAGACGCCCGAAATCTACGGCGCCGAGCATCTGCTGACGCGCCGCGCGCTCAATCGCGAGATCGGCGAGAAGCTGATTCAGCGCATCAAGTGGTGGGAGGACTACACTCGGCGCAACGGCAACGAGATGAACAATAACCCCTCGCCTGGCAACAAGGCGGGCGGGTTGACCACCATTCTCGAGAAATCGCTGGGCGCGGTCGCTAAGGGCGGCACCACCAATCTGGTGCAGGTGCTGGAATACGCCGAACCGGCGACCGCGAAGGGCTTCGTCTATATGGATACGCCCGGCTACGACCCGGTATCGGCCACCGGCCAGGTCGCGGGCGGCGCCAACATGATCTGCTTTACCACCGGCCGCGGCTCGGCCTACGGCTGCAAGCCGGCGCCCTCGCTCAAGCTCGCGACCAACACCGCGCTGTGGGAGCACCAGGAAGAGGACATGGATATCAACTGCGGCACCATCATCGACGGTAAAGAATCCGTCGCCGAGGTCGGCCGCCGCTTCTTCGACCTGGTGTTGGAAACCGCTTCCGGGAAGAAATCCAAGTCCGAGTTATTCGGCTACGGTGAAGACGAATTCGCGCCCTGGGTGCTCGGCGCGACGATGTAGCAATGCGTTTCGGGCTTGCCCTTGTCGTTTTTCTCGCGGCGTTTGCCGCCGAAGCCGCCAAACAATCGGCGGTGCCGAACCGGTTTGGTGCAATCGCCTATCACCGCGCATCACAGTCCTGGGGCATGAGCTACGACGCGGCGCGAGCCCGCGACGCCGATGTTGCGGCACTCAGGCAGTGCGGCAACAGGGAATGCGAGGTCATCCACAAATTCAAGAACGGCTGCGCGGCGCTCGTCGAAGGGCCTAAAGCCGCCGTGACGGCCTCCGGCGCGACGCGCGACGAAGCCGAGACCAAGGCGCTGAAGCGTTGCGGCGCCGGTTGCAAGCCGATCGCCTGGGGCTGCACGCGCTGAACGAATATTTGAAGCAAGGCCGGGTGCCTCGCCTGTTCGTCGATGCCGAGCTGCAGCCGCAGGCCAGCCTCGAGTTGCCTGAAGCGGTCGCGCACCACGCCGTGCGCGTATTGCGGCTGCGCGAGGGGGACACCGTGGTGCTGTTCAATGGCCGCGGCGGCGAGTTTGACGCGCGCATTTCGATTCCCGGCCGCGATCGGGCACTTGCCGAAACCGGCGAATTTCGCGGCACGGAGCGCGAATCGCCGCTGGCCGTGACGCTGGTCCAGGCGATCTCGACCAGCGACAAGATGGATTTCACCATCCAGAAGGCGGTGGAGCTGGGGGCGGTGGCGATCCATCCGGTGTTCAGCGCGAAATCGGTGGTGCGCCTGAGCGGCGAGCGGGAGGCGAAAAAGCTCGCGCACTGGCGCCGCATCGCGATCGCGGCCTGCGAACAGTGCGGCCGCAACCGGATTCCCGAGATCCGGGAACCGGTGGCGCTGGATCGATACATCGCCCCGGCCGGGTTGAAGGTCCTACTATCTCCATCGGGGACCAGCAGGCTCGCGGACCTCGCGAAAGGCCCGCTCGCTGTGGCGGCCGGCCCGGAAGCGGGCTTCAACGGGGAGGAAGAAAAGCTACTGCTGCGCGCCGGCTTTGCAGCGGTGCGCCTCGGCCCGCGCATCCTGCGCACCGAGACCGCGGCGCTCGCCGCCCTGGCCGCCCTGAACGCGCTGGCGGGAGATTTCTAGTAACGTAGCGACCCCATGAGCACCCTGCCGCATCCCGAAGCGTTCGTACGCTGGTTCCGCCAGGTCGCGCCCTACGTGCACGCGTTCGGCGGCCGCACTTTCGTCATCGGCTTCGGCGGCGAGCTGATCGCGGAACGCGCCCGTTTCGTGCGCTTCCTGCACGACCTCAATCTGCTCGCCGCGCTCGGCATCCGGCTGGTGCTGGTGCACGGCGCGCGGCCGCAGATCGAGGCCGAGCTGCGGGCCAAGCGCCAGCGTTCGCGCTACGCCAAGGGCCTGCGCATCACCGATGCGCAATCGCTGGTTTCCGTGAAGCACGCGGCCGGTTTCCTGCGGGTCGAGATCGAAGCGCTGCTGTCGCAGGGCCTGCCCAATTCGCCGATGGCGGGCGCGCAGATCCGCGTCGCTTCGGGCAACTACATCGCCGCCAAGCCGATCGGGGTGCTGGATGGGGTGGACTACCAGTTCACCGGCACCGTGCGCAAGGTGGACAGCACTGCCATCGCGCGACGTCTGGAAGCAGAGGAAGTGGTGCTGGTGCCGCACATCGGCTACTCGCCCACCGGCGAAGTGTTCAACCTGGCATGGGAAGACGTCGCTGAAAACGTGGCGCGCGCCCTGAAAGCCGACAAGCTGCTGCTGTATGTGGACCAGCTCCCGACCGGCCGCCGCGGCCAGATCATTTCCGAACTCACCGCGCGCGAAGCTGAGGCGCTGCTGAAGAGTGCCGGCAAGGACGGACTCTCCGCGCCGACCAAGCGCGCGATCGAGCACGCGCTGCGCGCGGTGCGCTCTGGCGTCGGGCGCGTGCATCTGGTCTCGCGCCGCGCCGAAGGTGCCACCCTGCTCGAACTCTTCACGCATTCCGGCGTCGGCACCATGATCACCGCCGATCCGGTCGAAAAGCTGCGGCCGGCGAAAATCGACGACGTCGGCGGCATCCTCGCGCTGATCGAGCCGCTGGAAGCCGACGGCACGCTGGTCAAGCGCAACCGCGAGCGCCTGGAGCAGGAGATCGCCAATTTTGAAGTGATCGAGCATGACGGCTCGATACTCGCCTGCGCAGCCATCTATCCCTATGCAGGGGAAAAGAGCGCAGAGCTCGCCTGCCTGGCGGTGGCGCCGGAATACCGCGACGCAGGCTACGGCGAGCGGCTGCTGCTCGCCTGCGAGGCTCGCGCGAAGGAAATGAAGATCCGGCGCATATTCGCGCTCACTACGCGCGCGCAGCACTGGTTCCTCGCGCAGGGCTTCAAGGAAGCAGGCGTGGGCGTGCTGCCGGAGAAGCGCCAGGCCCTCTATAATTGGAAACGCGGTTCAAAAATCTTTTTGAAGCGACTTTAGGTTCCAATCCCCCATGGCAAGAATGGTGAAGTGCGTGAAACTCGGCCGCGAAGCCGAAGGCCTGGATCGTCCGACCTACCCGGGCGAACTCGGCAAGCGCATCTACGACAACGTGTCGAAGGAAGCCTGGGCGGCCTGGCTCAAGCACCAGACCATGCTTGTGAATGAGAACCGGCTGAACCTCGCCGATTCGAAAGCCCGCAAATACCTGGTCGAGCAGATGGAGAAGCACTTCTTCGGCGAAGGCGCGGACGTCGCCCAGGGTTACGTACCGCCGAAGGCTTAGATTTTTTTCTTGTAGGTCTTTACCCCGTCCGGGGCTCCGAGCAGCAACACATCCGCGCCGCGGCGCGCGAACAGGCCGTTCGTGACTACGCCGGCGATGCCGTTCAATTCCGCCTCCAGCGCCGGCGGATCCATGATGGTCAAGCCGTGGCAATCGAGGATCAGGTTGCCGTTATCGGTCTTGAAACCTTCCCGCAACACCGGCTGCGCCTTGCGCTTGAGCATCTCCCGCCCGACGTAGCTTCGCGCCATCGGGATGACCTCGACAGGCAACGGAAATTTTCCCAGCACCGGCACCAGTTTCGACGCATCGCAGATGCAGACGAAGCTCTTTGCCACCGCGGCGACGATCTTCTCGCGCGTCAGCGCGCCGCCGCCACCCTTGATCATGTGCAAATGCTCGGTAATTTCGTCGGCGCCGTCGACGTAGACCGGGATCTCGGACACGCTATTCAGGTCGAACACCCGGATACCGTGCTTCTTCAAACGCTCCGCGCTCGCCTCGGACGCCGCCACCGCACCTTCGATACGGCCTTTGATCGATGCCAGGGCGTCGATGAAAAGATTGACGGTCGAGCCAGAGCCGACGCCGACGACCGCGTCTTCGACCACGTATTTCAGCGCGGCCTCGGCAACCAGCTTCTTCAGTTCGTCCTGCGTCATTTCTTCTTTTGCGGCGGCAGGTCGGTGCAGACGCCTTCGAAGAGTTCCGCCGCCATGCCGACCGATTCGCCCAGCGTCGGATGCGGATGAATGGTTTTGCCGATGTCGGTCGCGTCCGCCCCCATTTCGACCGCCAGCGCGAGCTCGCTGATCAGGTCGCCGGCGCCGGTGCCGACGATGGCGCCGCCGACGATGCGGTGCGTTTCCGCATCGAAGATGAGCTTGGTAAAGCCTTCGTCGCGCGCATTGGCGATGGCGCGGCCCGAGGCCGCCCAGGGAAACTTGGCGACGCCGATCTTGGTGCCGGCCTTCTTCGCCTCGTCTTCGGTCAGGCCGACCCAGGCAATCTCAGGGTCGGTGTAGGCAACCGATGGTATGACCCGCGCATCGAAATGGGACTTCAGTCCCGCCGCCGCCTCTGCGGCGACATGACCCTCGTGCACCGCCTTGTGCGCAAGCATCGGATTGCCCGCGATGTCGCCGATTGCGAAGATGTTCGGCACGTTGGTGCGCATCTGCGAATCGACGGGGATGAAGCCGCGCTCGTTCACCGTCACGCCCGCCTTCTCGGCGCCGATCTTCTTGCCGTTCGGCGTGCGCCCCACCGACACCAGGATCATGTCGTAGAGACCTGGCTCGCCCTGGTCGAAGGAGACCTTGATGCCTTCCTTCGTCGTCTCGGCTTTCGCCGTCTTCGTCTTAAGCATCACGCGATCGAACCGCGATGCGTTGAATTTCTGCCACACCGCGACCAGATCCCGGTCGGCGCCGAGCATCAGCCCGTCGAGCATTTCCACCACGTCCAGGCGCGCGCCCAGCGTCGAATAAACCGTGCCCATTTCCAGGCCGATGATGCCGCCGCCGATGACCAGCAGCTTTTTCGGCTGGCTGCGCAACTCGAGCGCCCCGGTGGAATCGACGATGCGCGGGTCGTCCGGAAGAAACGGAAGCTTGGCCGCCTGCGAGCCCGCTGCGATGATCGCGGTGTTGAAACTGAGGGTTTTGTCTCCTTGTTTCGTCTTTACGAGAAAATGATGAGAATTCACAAAAGAACCCAAACCTTCGACAACAGACACCTTGCGCATCTTCGCCATCGAGGCGAGGCCGCCGGTCAGCTTGCCGACTACCTTGCCCTTGAAGGCGCGCAGCTTATCCAGATCGATCTTCGGATCGCCGAACGCAACGCCATGCTCGGCAAGCTCGCTGGCCGCATCCATGATGGCCGCCGTATGCAGCAGCGCCTTGGAAGGAATGCAGCCGACATTCAGGCACACGCCGCCCAGCACCGGATAGCGCTCGACCAGGATGGTCTTCAGGCCGAGATCGGCGGCCCGGAAGGCGGCCGAGTATCCGCCTGGCCCCGAGCCGAGTACCAGGACGTCGCAATCAAAACTGGAACTGCTTGGAACGGGTTGGGGCGTCGCGGCCTGAGGTGCCGCGGGTGACGGCGTTGCGGCCTCGGGTTTTTCGGGGGCCGGACTGGAAGCTGTTCCGCTTTCCAGCTTCAGGATCACGGACCCCTGCGATACCTTGTCGCCCAACTTTACTTGTATTGATTGCACGACGCCCGCTTCCGGCGCCGGGATCTCCATGGTCGCCTTGTCCGACTCCAGAGAGATGAGCGACTGCTCCTTCGTCACCGTGTCGCCCGGCTTGACCAGCACTTCGACGACTTCGACATCCTTGTAGTCGCCGATGTCCGGGACTTTCACGTCCACGACGTTGGCCATCTACAGCAGCGTCCGGCGAATATCGGAGAGCACGTTGGCCAGATAGGCGGTGAAACGCGCCGCCAGCGCCCCGTCGATCACGCGATGGTCATAGGACAGCGCCAGCGGCAGCACCAGCCGCGCCACGAAGCCTTTGCCATCCCACACCTGGCGCATCTGCGACTTGGACACGCCAAGGATCGCGACTTCAGGCGCGTTGATGATCGGCGTGAACCCCGTGCCGCCGATGCCGCCCAGGCTCGAGATCGAGAAAGTGCCGCCCTGCATGTCGCCCGCCTTGAGCTTCTTGTCGCGTGCCGCTTTGGATATTTCGGACAGTTCGCGCGCCAGATCGAAGACGCCCTTGCGATCGGCGTCGCGTACCACCGGCACCATCAGACCCTCGGGGGTGTCGACCGCGACGCCAATGTGGAAATACTTTTTGATGACCAGGTTCTCGCCCGTTTTGTCGAGCGAGGAATTGAAGTCCGGAAACTGCCGCAGCGCCGTCACGCTCGCCTTGATCAGGAAAGCGAGCATCGTCAGCTTGAAGCCCTGCTTTTCGGTCTCCGCGGTGTTGGATTTGCGGAAAGCCTCCAGCTCGGTGATGTCGGCTTCGTCGAACTGCGTGACATGCGGAATCATCACCCAGTTGCGATGCAGGTTCGCCGCTGAGAGTTTCTTTATGCGCGAGCGCGGCTTCAGCTCGACAGGGCCGAACTTGCTGAAATCCACGTCCGGCCACGCCAGTACGTCCAGCCCGCCGCCCTTCCCGGCGGGTGCCGGAGCAGCCGGCCGTCCCGCAAGCGCCCCTTTGACATAGGCCTGTACGTCTTCCTTCTGAATCCGACCCTTTGGGCCGCTACCCTGCACGCGAACGAGATCCACGCCCAGCTCGCGTGCGAACTTCCGGATGGACGGACTCGCATGCGGCAGCGAGGCCACCGCATCCTTGGGTTCCGACGGCACGGGCTCGACGCGTGTAACGACCGGCGACACCGGCTTTGCCTCGGGTTCCTTCGCTTGGGGTTTTTTCGATTCAGGCGATTTCTCGACCGCTGCCGCGGCAGCGGGCTCAGCGGGCTCAGCGGGCTCGAGCGCGAGCAGGACCGAGCCCTGGGAAACCTTGTCGCCGACTTTCACCTTCAGCAGCTTCACCACACCGGCCTCGGGCGACGGAATTTCCATCGTCGCCTTGTCGGACTCCAGCGACACCAGCGACTGCTCCCTGGCGACGGTGTCGCCGGGCTTCACCAGGATCTCGATGACTTCAACTTCCTTGAAATCGCCGATATCCGGTACCAGAACGTCCTTCATACCGTGGTCGGGTCCGGTTTGTTGGGATCGATGCCGTATTTCCTGATCGCCTCGGCCACGGTTTTCGCCTTGCCTTCACCCGAATCCGCAAGTGCTTTGAGCGCCGCAATGGCGATGAAGTAGCGATTCACCTCGAAGAAGTGCCGCAGCTTGGCGCGTGAATCCGAACGGCCGAAGCCGTCGGTGCCAAGCACCTTGTAGGCGCGCCCCTTGGGCATGAAGGGGCGAATCTGGTCGGCGAAAGTCTTGATGTAGTCGCTCGCGGCGATCACCGGCCCGGCGCGCTTGTCCAGGCACTGCGTGACATACGGCACGCGCGCCTTGTCTTCCGGATGCAGCAGGTTCCAGCGCTCCGCGGCGAGCCCGTCGCGGCGCAGCTCGGTGAAACTGGTGGCGCTCCAGACATCTGCCGCCACATCCCAGTCCTTCTCCAACAGTTCAGCCGCGGCGACGACTTCACGCAAGATCGTTCCCGAGCCGAGCATCTGGACTCGCAGCTTCGACTTGGATTTCGATTCCTTGAGCGAATACAGACCCTTCAGGATCCCCTGCTCCGAGCCTTCGGGCAATGCCGGATGCTCGTAGTTCTCGTTCATCAGGGTGATGTAGTAGTACACATCCTCCTGGTTCGCGACCATGCGACGCAGGCCATCATGGATGATCACGGCGAGTTCATGGCCGTACGTCGGATCGTAGGAAATGCAGTTCGGGATCACCGACGAAAGGATGTGCGAGTGGCCATCCTCGTGCTGCAGGCCCTCGCCATTCAGCGTGGTGCGTCCCGCTGTCGCGCCAAGCAGGAAACCGCGCGCGCGCTGGTCAGCCGCTGCCCATGCCAGGTCGCCGATGCGCTGCATGCCGAACATCGAGTAGAAAATGTAGAACGGCACCGTAACATGGTTCGAATGGCTGTACGAGGTCGCCGCCGAGATCCACGAGCACATCGCGCCCGCCTCGTTGATGCCTTCCTCGAGAATTTGCCCCGCCTTGTCCTCGCGGTAGTACATCACCTGGTCCTTGTCGACCGGTTCGTACTTCTGGCCTTCGGGGGCGAAGATGCCGAGCTGCCGGAACATGCCTTCCATGCCGAAGGTGCGCGCCTCATCCGGGACGATCGGCACAATGCGCTTGCCCAGTTCCTTGTCGCGCACCAGCGCGGTGAGGATGCGCACGAACGCCATGGTAGTGGAGATCTCGCGGCCTTCGCCCGAACCTTTGAGCACCTGGTCGAAGCTGGAGAGCGGCGGCACGGCCGGCGTGACTTCCGCCTTCGGGCGGCGCTGCGGATAGAAACCGCCGAGCGCCCGGCGCCGCTCGTACAGGTATTTCATCTCCGGCGCATCAGCCGGTGGAATGTAGAACGGCAGCTTTTCCAGCTGGTCGTCCGGAATCGGCACGTTGAAGCGGTCGCGCATCTCGCGGATGGTGGCGATGTCCACCTTCTTCAACTGGTGGGTCGGATTCTTCGCCTGGCCCTGCTTGCCCAGCCCGTAGCCCTTGATGGTCTTGGCGAGAATCACGGTCGGCTGGCCCTTGTGCTTCACTGCCGCCGCATAGGCGGCGTAGATCTTGTGCGGGTCGTGGCCGCCCCGGTTCAGGCGCCAGATGTCTTCGTCGCTCATGCGCGAAACCATCTCGGCCACCTTGGGGTGCTTGCCGAAGAAGTGCTTGCGCACGAACGCGCCGTCGTTCGCCTTGAAGTTCTGGTACTCGCCGTCGACCGTGTCTTCCATGATCTTGCGCAGATGGCCGTCCTTGTCGCGCGCCAGCAGCGGATCCCAGTAGCCGCCCCAGATCAGCTTGATGACGTTCCAGCCGGAGCCGCGGAACTCGCCCTCAAGTTCCTGAATGATTTTGCCGTTGCCGCGCACCGGGCCGTCCAGGCGTTGCAGGTTGCAGTTGACGATGAAGATCAGGTTGTCGAGCTTCTCGCGCGCCGCCATGCCGATCGCGCCCAACGACTCGGGCTCGTCCATCTCGCCGTCGCCGCAGAACACCCAGACTTTCCTGTTCTCGGTCTGCGCGTGCCCCCGCGCCTGCAGGTATTTCAGGTACCTCGCCATGTAAATCGCCTGGATCGGGCCCAGGCCCATGGAGACCGTGGGGAACTGCCAGAAATCCGGCATCAGCCAGGGGTGCGGATAGGAGGACACGCCCTTGCCGTCCACTTCGCGGCGGAATTCGAGAAGCTGCGCCTCGGTGAAGCGCCCCTCGAGCAGGCCGCGCGCGTAGATACCGGGAGACGAATGCCCCTGGAAATACACCAGGTCGCCGCCGTGCCCTTCGTGCGGCGCATTCCAGAAATGGTTCTGGCCGACGCCGAACAAGGTGCCCACCGACGCGAAGCTGGCGATATGGCCGCCCAGTTCGTCGTCGTTCTTGTTGGCGCGCGCCACCATCACCATCGCGTTCCAGCGGCAGAAGGAACGGATGCGCTCTTCCAACGCCGGGTCGCCCGGCGAGCGCTCTTCCATGTGCGCCGGGATCGTATTGACGTACGGCGTATACGGGCTGTACGGCAGCGTGACCCCGGAGGTGCGCGCCTTCTCGGTGAGCTTCTCGATCAGGTAATGCGCGCGCTCGCCGCCCTCGCGCTCGAGCACGGATTCGAGCGCGTCCAGCCATTCCTGGGTTTCCTGGCTGTCAGGATCGTTGGCCGCGGGTTGTTGCGGAACGGCGGACATGGCTTTCCTCCTGCTTGATCTCTTGTAGAGGGCAATCGGACAGTAAACGGAGTGATTTATAGTATGCCATGGCCGCCACAATCATCGACGGAAAATCACTCGCCGCCACGCTGCGCGCGTCGCAAAAAAGCGCGATCGAATCGCTCGCGGCCCGTGGGGCGCGCCCCGGCCTCGCCGCGATTCTCACCGGAAACGATCCGGCCTCGCGCATTTACGTGCGCAACAAGGCCCGCGCCTGCGAGGACACCGGCGTGCGCTCCGAATTTCACGAGTTCCCGGAAGGGACTTCCGAAAGCTCGCTGCTCGAATGCATCGGGCGCCTGAACGCCGACCGCGCGGTGCACGGCATCCTGGTGCAATTGCCGCTGCCCCCGCACCTGGATGCGAACCGCATCCTCGCCGCGGTTTCCCCGGCGAAGGACGTGGACGGCTTTCATGCCGTCAACCTGGGCGCGCTGCTGCAGGGACGCGCCGGCTTCGTGCCGGGTACTCCGGCCGGGGTGATGCGGCTGTTGGAACACGCCGGCGTCGCGCTCGCTGGCAAGAATGCGACGATCGTGGGCCGCTCGACCATCGTCGGCAAGCCTCTCGCGCTGCTGCTATTGCAAAAGGACGCGACCGTCACCATCTGCCATTCGAAGACTGCGGATCTTGCGGCGGTGACCCGACAAGCGGATATCCTGGTCGCCGCGGCCGGCCACGCGAAACTCATCACGGCGGAGATGGTCAAACCGGGTGCCTGCGTCATCGATGTCGGCGTCAACCGGATGCCCGACGGAAAGCTGTCTGGCGACGTGGATTTTGCCGCCGTGAAAAGAATCGCAGGCAGCATCACCCCGGTCCCGGGCGGCGTCGGCCCGATGACCGTCGCCATGATGATCGTCAACACTGTTCGCGCGGCGGAGTTGTCACTTGGATAATCCTCTTCTCGATTTTTCCGGACTGCCGCGTTTTTCCGCGATCACGCCGGCGCATGTCGGTCCCGCCATGGAGAAATTGCTCTCCGAGGGGCGCGCCGCGATGCAGACCGCCGAACAGGCGCCGGCCACATGGCAGGCATTCGTGCAGCCGCTGGAGAACGCCACGGAACGCCTGTCCCGCGCCTGGGGCCAGGTGGAGCACCTGCATGCGGTGCTGGACAGTCCCGCGCTACGCGAGGCCTACAACGCCAGCCTGCCGACGGTCACCCAGTTCTGGACCGAACTGGGCCAGAACCAGCGGCTGTTCGACAAATACCGCGCCCTGAATGCGGCCTCTGCATTCTCGCAGCTTCCGCCCGCGCGCAAGAAACTGGTTGAGAACGCGCTGCGCGATTTCCGCCTCGGCGGCGCAGAACTGCCCGCGGACGTAAAGCCGCGCTACGCCGCGATTCAGGAGGAACTTGCGTCGCTGTCGGCGAAGTTTTCTGAGAACGTGCTGGATGCGACGAACGCCTATTCCATTCTGGTCGAGGACGAGAAGCGCCTGGCTGGAATTCCCGCCGACGATTTGCAGGCCGCAAGGGAGGCGGCTGAAAAAGATGGCAAACAGGGTTGGAAATTCAACCTGCAGATGCCTTACTATTTCCCGGTGATGCAATACGCGGATGACCGCGCGCTGCGCGAGACGCTGTACCGCGAGAGCGCGACGCGCGCCTCGGAATTCGGCAAGCCCGAGTGGGACAACACGCCGTTGATCGGGCGCATCCTCAGGTTGCGCAAGGAGGATGCGGCGCTGATCGGCTACCCCAGCTTCGCCGATCTGTCGCTGGTGCCGAAGATGGCGAAGACGCCGAAGCAGGTGACCGACTTCCTGCGCGATCTCGCGCGCCGCGCCCGCCCCTTCGCCGAGCGCGACCTCGCGGAGCTGAAGGACTTCGCCGCCAAGGAACTCGGCCTCGAAAAGCTCGAATCCTGGGACATCGCCTACGCTTCGGAAAAGTTGCGCGCGAAACGCTACGCGTTCTCCGACCAGGAAGTGAAGCAGTACTTTCCCGAGAACCAGGTACTGCCGGGAATGTTCGAACTGGTCCAGAGCCTTTACCAGATAAAAATCGTCGAGCAGAAAACCGAAACATGGCACGCGGACGTCCGTTTCTTCGACATCCACGCGGGCAACGAACTGATCGGCCGCTTCTACCTCGACCTCTACGCGCGCGATACCAAGCGCGGCGGTGCATGGATGGACGGCGCAATTTCGCGGCGGCGGCTGGAGGCGGGTATTCAGGTGCCGGTCGCCTACTTGAACTGCAATTTCCCGGGACCGGTAGGCGGCAAGCCGGCGCTGTTCACACACGACGACGTGATTACGCTGTTCCATGAGTTCGGACACGGGCTGCACCACCTGCTGACGCGCATCGAGGACCTCGGCGTGGCGGGCATCAACGGCGTGGAGTGGGACGCGGTCGAGCTGCCGAGCCAGTTCATGGAAAACTTCTGCTGGGAATGGGATGTGCTCAAGCGCATGACACGCCACGTCGATTCCGGGCAATCCCTGCCGCGCGACTTGTACGACAAGATGCTCGCGGCAAAGAATTTCCAGTCCGGCCTCGCGACGCTGCGCCAGATCGAGTTCGCGCTGTTCGATATGCGGCTGCACTCGGAATTCGATCCCGCGTCCGGCCGCGCAGTGCTCGACCTGCTCGCCGAGGTGCGGCGCGAGGTCGCGGTGCAGATGCCGCCGGCGTGGAACCGCTTCGCGAACAGCTTCTCGCACATCTTCGCGGGCGGCTATGCGGCGGGCTACTACAGCTACAAGTGGGCCGAAGTGCTGTCGGCGGACGCCTACAGCCTGTTCGAGGAAAAGGGGGTGCTCGATCCGGAGGCAGGGCGCAAATTCCGCGATGAGATTCTCGCCGTCGGCGGCAGCCGGCCGGCGGCGGAATCGTTCCGCTCGTTCCGCGGCCGCGAGCCGAGCGTGGATGCGCTGCTCAGGCACAGTGGTATGATTCCCGCATGATTTTGCGGGCGTTTTCGCTTGTACTGCTTGCTCTGATCGTGATCTGCACGCCGGTGCAGGCGCAATACCGCTGGGTCGACAAGAACGGCAAGGTGCAGTTCTCCGACACCCCACCGCCGGCCGGCGCGAAGGACGTTCGCAAAGAGCGCGCCTACGCGCCGAGCACCGGAGACTCGGATGCGGTTCCCTTTGCGGTAGCGCGCGCGCAGAAGGATTTTCCAGTCACACTCTATTCGTCTCCGGTGTGCAAGAACCCCTGCGACATGGCGCGTGCGCTGCTGAACAAGCGCGGCGTGCCGTTTGCCGAGATCTCCGTTTGGGACGAGGCAAGTCAGGAGAAGCTCAAGCGCGTCGCCGGCGTGACCGATGAAGTGCCAGTGCTGACGGTTGGTCGCTCCGTGCAAAAAGGTTTCCAGGCGGAGTCATACGAGAGCCTCCTCGATACGGCCGGCTATCCCGGAGCCGGAAGCGTGGCGCCGCGAACGCAGGCCGCGCCGGCGCTCCCGGACGGCTACACGTCGCCTGATCCGAAACCGATGGCAAAACCGCTGGAGGGCGCGCCCGCCCAGAAGGCCGGCCCCTACGACCCCAGCGGCCTCACCGGGCCGCCGCCCAAACAGGGAAGGTACGGCGTTCCCGGCGAGTTGAAGTAGCCTCGCCTTCGCAAGATGAAACTTGCGGCGTGGAATGTCAATTCGCTGAAGGTCCGCTTGCCGCACCTGACCGACTGGCTGGCAAAAGCGCAGCCCGACATCGTTTGCCTGCAGGAACTCAAGCTCGAAGATACAAAGTTTCCCCGCGCGGAGATCGAGGCGGCGGGCTACCAGGCCGCGTTCTCCGGACAGAAGACCTATAACGGCGTCGCCATCCTTTCACGCGCCGGCTTGTCGGATGCGAGCACGGGAATGCCCGGCTTTGCCGACGATCACAAGCGCGTCATCACGGCTAACGTCGGCGGCGTTCGCGTGGTCTGCGTCTATTGCCCCAACGGCCAGGCCGTCGGTTCGGAGAAATACGACTACAAGCTGCGCTGGTTCGCCGCGCTGAAGGAATATCTGAGCGCCGAAATGGCGAGCCACCCGCGGCTCGCAGTGGCGGGAGATTTCAACATCGCCCCTGAAGATCGCGACGTGCACGATCCGAAAGCCTGGGAAGGCCAGAACCTGGTTTCGGAGGCCGAGCGCGCAGCCCTGGGCGCGATTATTGGCCTGGGACTGAAAGATTCATTCCGCCTGTTCGAGCAGCCGGAGAAAATGTTCTCGTGGTGGGATTACCGGATGTTGGGGTTCCGGCGCAACGCCGGCCTGCGCATCGATCACATCCTGGTGTCGCCGGAGCTTGCCTCGCGCTGCACTGGCAGCAGCATCGACAAGGAACCGCGCAAACTTGAGCGGCCCTCCGATCACGCGCCGGTTATCGCCGAATTTATCTAGTCGATCAGCTGGTACGCAGGCAACGTGAGGAACTCAACGTAATCGCCAGCGGTGATTTTCTCGAAGAGATTCGCGCCCTCCTCGTACCTGCCTGCCTTCCAGGCTTCCTCGCCCAGATAGCTGCGCACCTTCGGCAGCTCCTCCGCGAGCAGCTTGCGGAACAATTCCACGGTGACCTTGCGGCCGTCGTCGAGCACGCCCTTGGGCGAGCGGATCCATTGCCAGATCTGCGAGCGCGAGATTTCCGCGGTGGCGGCGTCTTCCATCAGGTTGAACACCGGCACGCAGCCATTGCCCGCCAGCCAGGCGCCCAGGTACTGGATGCCGACCGAGATATTGTTGCGCACGCCGGCCTCGCTGATCGGCGCCGATGGCTTGAAGTCGAGCAAGTCTTTCGCCGCGATGCTGACATCGGGCCGCTGCTTGCCGTATTGATTCGGCTGCGGCATGTGTTTGTCGAATACCGCTTTCGCGATCGGCACCAGCGCCGGATGCGCGACCCAGGTGCCGTCGCAGCCATCAGTGACTTCGCGCAGCTTGTCCTGGCGGACTTTTTCCATCGCGGCCTCGTTCGCTGCGGGGTCGTTCTTGATCGGGATTTGCGCCGCCATGCCTCCCATCGCCGGCGCGCCGCGACGGTGGCAGGTTTTCACGAGCAGCAGCGCATAGCTGCGCATGAAGGGCGCGGTCATCGTCACCTGTGCGCGATCGGCCAGACAAAAATCCTTGTTGGAGCGGAATTTCTTGATGCAGGAGAAGATGTAATCCCAGCGGCCGATGTTGAGGCCGGCGGAATGCTCCTTCAGCTCCCACAGGAACTCATCCATCTCAAAAGCAGCGACCACCGTTTCGATAAGGCAGGTGGCCTTGATGCTGCCGTGCGGAACACCGAGTTCCTTCTGCGCCAGCGTGAAAATCTCGTTCCACAATCGCGCTTCAAGATGCGATTCCATCTTCGGCAGGTAAAAATACGGCCCACTGCCGCGCGCGAGCAATTCCTTGGCGTTGTGGAAAAAAAAGAGCGCGAAGTCGAAGATGCCGCCGGCCACCGGCCTGCCGTCCACCGTAACGTGCTTCTCGTCCAGATGCCAGCCGCGCGGCCGCGGCAGCAGTACCGCGGTCTTGTCGTTCAGCTTGTAGCTCTTGCCGCCATGCTCAAGAGTGATGGTCCCGCGCGCCGCATCGCGCAGATTGATCTGCCCGTCGATCATATTGAACCAGGTCGGGCAATTCGCGTCCTCGAAATCCGCCATGAAGGTGGCGGCGCCGCAATTGAGCGCGTTGATGACCATCTTGCGGTCAGTCGGGCCTGTGATTTCGACGCGCCGGTCGAGCATGTCCTTCGGCTGCGGCGAAATCTGCCAATCGGATTCGCGGATTTTCCTCGTTTCCGGAAGGAAATCGGGCAGTACGCCCGAGTCGAACTGCTTTTGCCGCTCGGCGCGGCGCGCAAGCAGCTCCTGGCGACGCGTTTCGAATTGCCGGTGCAGCCTGGCGACGAAGGAGAGCGCTTCCGGCGTGAGAATTTGAGAAAACTCCGGCGTGAGCTGGCCGGAAATAGAAACGCCTTGGGGAAGCGGACTCGATCTTTGCATCGCACCATTTTAGGGATTGAAATATGGCACCGCAACATGAAGTTGGCCTGCGATGTGCTGCACCGCGCGGTTGCAGTAGAAAAACGACGGGAGTAGTCTCGCTTCCCGTAGTGCGGGGTTCCATTTCACATTATGAAAAATACCTATAACGTCCTGATCTTCGGCGCATCCTATGGCTCGCTGCTGGCGACCAAGCTGGTGCTCGCCGGGCACAACGCGAAAATGGTCTGCACACCCACCGAAGCGGATTTGTTCAACCGCGAAGGCGCGATCGTGCGCATGCCCGTCAAGGGCCGCGAGGGGCTGGTCGAAGTCCACTCGAAAAAACTGCCGGGAAAGCTCTCCGCCTGCACGCCCGCCGAGGCCAGCACGGCCGCACACGATCTCGTGGTGCTGGGCATGCAGGAGCCGCAATACCGCTCGCCCGGCGTGCGCGAACTGCTCGATGCGGTAGCGAAGGCGAAACTGCCCTGCATGTCAATCATGAATATCCCCCCGCTGCCGTATCTCGCGCGCCTTCCAGGAATCGATTCGAGCTCTTGCAGGGTGTGCTACACCGACGCGGCGGTATGGGACAGCTTCGATTCGAAACTGATGACGCTGTGCAGTCCGGATCCGCAAGCTTTCCGCCCACCGGAAGAAAAAGTGAACGTGCTGCAGGTACGATTGCCGACCAATTTCAAGTCGGCGCGCTTTGTGTCGGATGCGCATACTGAGATCCTGCGGCGGCTCGAAGCCGACATTGAAGCCGCGCGCTTCGAAGGCATGGAACTCCCTGTCAAGCTGAAGGTGTACGACTCGGTGTTCGTGCCGCTGGCGAAATGGGCAATGCTGCTCACGGGCAATTACCGCTGCATCCAGAAGGACGGCATCAGGCCGATCAAGGAAGCGGTGCACGGCGACCTGGAAATTTCACGCACAATCTATGACTGGGTGGTGAAGCTGTGCGTGTCCCTGGGCGCCGAACTGAAGGACATGGTGCCTTTCGAGAAGTACGCGGCCGCGGCGCAGTCGCTGGTCACGCCCTCGTCGGCTGCGCGGGCTGTCGCCGGCGGTGCGCTCAACATAGAACGGACCGACCGTCTGGTGAAGGCCATCGGCGAGCAGAAGGGCATGCGCTCGCCGAAAGTGGACGAAATCGTGGCGATTGTGGACGCCCGCCTGGAAGCGAACCGGAAAGCCAAGTAAACCTGAAGCCCCGCTTTCGGGGGGACGACGGAACGCTTAGTCGTCGGCGTCGCCGATGCCGAGTTCCTGAATCTTGCGGGTGATGGTGTTGCGGCCCATGCCAAGCAGATTGGCCGCCTCGATTCTGCGGCCGCCGGTGCGCGCCAGCGCCTTCGAAATCAGCGAGCGCTCGAACTGGCGCGACAGCTGATCCATCACGCCGGTTTCGCCGCGCGCCAGGCGCCGCTCCACCTCCTGCTCCAGCACCGCCACCCAATCCGCTGCCGGCGCCTGACTCGTAGCAGTGGGCTCGCCGCGGAACTCGGCCGGAAGGTCGGCGATGCCGATCGCTTGGCCCGGCGCCATTACCGTCAGCCAGTGGCAAAGGTTTTCCAGCTGCCGCACGTTACCCGGGAAATCCATACGGGCGATGTGAGCAAGCACTTCGTCGGACAGGCGCTTGGCCTCGACGCTGAGTTCCTTCGCGCTCTTGGCCAGGAAATGCTTCGCCAGAAGCGGGATGTCCTCGCGCCGCTCGCGCAATGACGGGATCCGTACGCGGATCACGTTCAAGCGGTGATACAGATCCTCGCGGAATCCACCTTCGCGCACCCGCGCGTCCAGGTCCTGGTGCGTCGCCGCGATCACGCGCACATTGGCCTTCAGTTGCTGGTGACCGCCGACACGATAGAAGGTGCCGTCCGACAGCACGCGCAGCAAACGCGTCTGCAGCTCGGCAGGCATGTCGCCGATTTCATCGAGGAACAGCGTGCCGCCTTCGGCCTGCTCGAAGCGCCCGCGCCGCAGCGCCTGCGCGCCGGTGAACGCGCCGCGCTCGTGGCCGAACAGTTCGGATTCGAGCAGGTCTTTCGGCATCGCCGCGGTGTTGATTGCGACAAAGGGCTTCGGCCCGCGTGTACTGTGGCGGTGCAGCGCGCGCGCCACCAGTTCCTTGCCGGTGCCGGATTCTCCCGTGATCAGCACCGTCGCGCTCGACTGCGACAACCGGCCGATGGCGCGAAACACCTCCTGCATGGCGGGCGCCTGGCCGAGAATCTCCGGCACTTCGCCGACCGGCTCCAGCGCTTCCTGCTCGCGCTGGCTCTCGTCCAGCGCGCGGCGGATCAACTCGACCGCCTGGTCGACGTCGAATGGCTTTGGCAGGTACTCATAGGCGCCGCCCTGGAAGGCCGCCACCGCAGACTCGAGATCGGAGTAGGCAGTCATCACGATCACCGGCACCGCCGGGTGCTTCTCCTTCACTTCCTGCAGCAGTTCGATGCCGGACAGGCCGGGCATGCGAATGTCGGAAATCAGCACCTGCGGCGCGCCGCCCGAAAGCGCGTCCAGCGCCTCGCGCGCGGAAGCGAATGAGTTGTACGAGATGCCCTCGCGGCTGAGGGCTTTCTCGAACACCCAGCGGATGGAGCGATCGTCATCGACGATCCAGACAGGTTTCATGCCAATGGCAGCAATAGTGTGAATACGGTTCGTCCTGAGCGGCTGTCGAATTCGACCACGCCACCGTGGTTTTTTACGTAGGTCTGTACCAGCGCGAGGCCGATACCGCTGCCGCCCTCCCGCCCTGACACGAGCGGATTGAAGACCCGGTCCCGAATATCCTCGGGCACGCCAGGCCCGTCATCGATTACTTGCAATTCCAATGCCAGCTTGTGGCGCTGCCGGGCGATGGTCACCTGCCGGGCGGTCCGGGTCCGCAGCACGATGGCCCCACCCCGGCCGGCATTCGCCCCGGAAAGGAGCGCTTGGGCGGCATTCCGGACCACGTTTAGGACCGCCTGGATCAGCTGTTCGATGTCCCCGACCATGTCCGGAACACTGGGGTCATAGTTGCGCATTACCGAGATGCCGGTCGGAAACTCGGCCTGTACCAGACTGCGCACGCGTTCCAGTACCTCGTGGATATTCACCTGCGCCAGCTGCACCGCCCGCCGCGGGGTCAGCAGGCGGTCCAGCAGCACCTGCAGGCGGTCGGCTTCCTTGATGATGACCTGCGTGTACTCCTTCAGGTCGGCCCTCTCCAGCTCGCGCTCGAGCAGCTGCGCCGAACCCCGCAGGCCGCCCAACGGGTTCTTGATCTCGTGCGCGAGGTTGCGCAGCAACTCGCGCGTCGCTTCCTGCTGGTCGATCAGGCGTTCCTCCCGCTCCAGGCGCAGCTGCTCCTGGATCGGCCGCAGCTCGATCAGCAGCGGCATGTCCGGTACTTCGATGGGCGCCACCACGCAGGACAGCGGCATCGGCGCATGGCCCGGGCGCTCGTAGTGCACTGTCTGGGCGCGGTAACTCCAGTGCACCGCGAGCGCCTCGGCGAGCACCTTTTCAAGCCCGGCATTGTCGGTAAACAGGGCCGGAAAGCGCTGCCCGATCAAGGTGCGGGCGCCCGTGCTGAGCAGGTTCTCGGCCGCCTGGTTGGCGTAGCGCACGGTGTGGCCGCCATCGAGCGCCACCACGGCGGTGGCGAGAAGGTCTAGCCCGGCGTAAGCGGCGGCCATTGGCCGGTTCGGGGCAGTGGAGATTGGGTCCGGCTTCGCCTCAGCGCGAAAGATTGCTCAGCTCGCGCTTGAGGGCTTCGACGTTCTTCTGGTGGACTTCGACCGTGTCCTGGTAGGGCTTGAGCCGCTCGAGCACTTTCGAGTAATTCTGCTCGTTGCCGTTGCGAATCGCCTCCTGCTCGGTGAGCTTCTTGCGCGCTTCCTCGAGCATTGACTGTTCCTGGGTGAGTTCGCTCTCGAGCGTCTCGCGCTGCTTGACCTTCGAGGCCGCGCGGTCCGACGCGCTTTCCTTCGGGAAGCCGGCAGGCGACTTGCCCGCCTTGGTCGCCGGTACCACCGTCACGCGATCTTCAGACACGATGCGGCAGTCTTTGCCGACGGTGTCCGCCTTCTGATCGGTAAGTGTGGTCTTCCCGCCCGAGTCCTTGCAGTTCCAAAGCGTCTTTGCCTGGGCGCATACCGGCCCCGCGGCTGCAATGCCGAGCGCGAGAAAGAGCGATGCACCGAACCGCAACATGGCCAGAAGACGCCTGAGATGGATTCGCTAAGTCTATGCCACAAATAGGTTTTTTACAAACCCGGCCGAAAATAAAAAGGACGGGCTAACGCCCGTCCTTCTCTTAACGCGTCAACCCTGAGAAGGGCTACGAGCTGTAGTACATGTCGAACTCAACCGGATGGGTCGTCATGCGGAAGCGCGTGACCTCGTCCATCTTCAGCGCGATGTACGACTCGATGAAGTCTTCATCGAACACGCCGCCCTTGGTGAGGAAGGCATGGTCCTTTTCGAGGCACGCAAGTGCTTCCTCAAGCGACGAGCAGACCTGCGGCACCTTGGCAGCCTCTTCCGGCGGCAGGTGATACAGGTCTTTGTCGATCGGGTCGCCCGGGTGGATTTTGTTCTGCACGCCATCCAGACCCGCCAGCAACAGCGCAGAGAACGCGAGATAGGCGTTCGCGGTCGGATCCGGGAAGCGCACTTCCACACGGCGCGCCTTGGGGCTCGACACGAACGGGATACGGCAGGACGCCGAGCGGTTCTTCGCCGAGTAGGCGAGATTGATCGGTGCCTCGAAACCCGGTACCAGCCGCTTGTAGGAGTTAGTGCCCGGATTGGTGATGGCGTTCAGCGCCTTGGCGTGCTTGATGATGCCGCCGATATAGTAGAGCGCGAAATCCGACAATCCGGCATACAGGTTGCCCGCGAACAGGTTGTTGCCGCCCTTCCATACGGACTGGTGCACGTGCATCCCGGAGCCGTTGTCGCCGACCACGGGCTTGGGCATGAAGGTCGCCGTCTTGCCGTACGAAGCGGCGACGTTCCAAACCGTGTACTTCAGGATCTGCAGCCAGTCCGCGCGCTGCACCAGCGGGGCGAATTTCGTGCCGATTTCGCACTGACCCGGCGCAGCCACCTCGTGGTGGTGCACTTCGACTTCCACGCCCTGCTGCTCGAGCGCGATGCACATCGCATTGCGGATGTCCTGCAGCGTATCGGCCGGCGGCACCGGGAAATAGCCGCCCTTCACCGGCGCGCGGTGTCCCATGTTGCCCGCTTCATACTCGATCCCGGTGGACCAGGGCGCTTCCTCGGATTTGATCTTCACCGAGGATCCGGACATGTCGACGCTCCAGGTGACGCCGTCGAAAATAAAAAATTCGGGTTCCGGGCCGAAGTAGGCCACGTCGCCGATGCCCGAAGACTTGAGATAAGCCTCCGCTCGCTTCGCGATCCCGCGCGGGCAGCGGTTATAGGGCTTGCCGTCCGCGGGTTCGACCACGTCGCAGTTGATGTTAAGCACCGCTTCGTCGGTGAACGGATCCATGCGCGCGGTGACGGAATCCGGGAACAGCAGCATGTCGGACGCCTGGATGCCCTTCCAGCCGGCGATCGACGAACCGTCGAAGGCGTGGCCGTCGGTGAATTTTTCCTTGTTGAACTGCTTGGCCGGCACGGAGACGTGCTGTTCCTTGCCGCGCGTGTCGGTGAAGCGGATGTCGACGAACTTCACTTCCTTGTCCTTGATCATCTTCAATACGTCATCGGGCGTCATCGCCATCTGCAATCTCCTGAGCGGGTAGTAAGTAAGGACGGGCCGGGCACCCCGGCCGGACCTGCCTTCATGAGCAGAAACCATGCCAAACGCCCTCGCCTTGGCCACTCCCCTTCCGGCCAAGTCGGCGGAATTCTAACCGACGAAAATGCACCATGTAAGTGCCGAAGCTGGGGCGGTCGCACTGCATTAGTGCTTTCCTGTCGGAACCCTATAATCCGACCATGGATGAAATCCGGCGGAAAGCCAAAGAGCGTGGCCAGAAGATGAAGCTTCCGTACGCGGGAGCCCTACTTCCCGCGGAAGCCCACACCCTGATGCAAGGCGGGGCCAAGCTGGTCGACGTACGCACCGAGGCCGAACTCCAGTACGTTGGTTCAGTGCCCGGCAGCGACGC
>JANXUV010000136.1 GCA_025356085.1 Betaproteobacteria bacterium | reverse complement strand
CGCGCAAGCGCAGGCGCCGCGTGCGGGATCTCCCAACTACTCGCAGCCCGAGCTCGACCAGATGCTCGCGCCCATCGCGCTCTATCCCGACGCGCTGCTGTCGCAGGTACTGATGGCCGCGACCTATCCGACCGAAGTGGTCGAGGCGGCGCGCTGGACGCGCGCGAACGGAGGCCTGCAGGGCGACGCCGCGGTGCGCTCGGCGCAGGGCGAAAACTGGGACTCGAGCGTGATATCGCTGGTCGCATTCCCGCAGATCCTGCAGCGCATGGAAGAGAACCCCGGCTGGACGCGCGCGCTTGGCGACGCATTCCTCGCGCAGGAACCGCAGATGATGGATTCCGTGCAGCAGTTGCGCCAACGCGCGCAGGCCGCCGGCAACCTGCAATCCAGCGAACAGATGTACGTGCAGCAGCAGGGCCGGACCATCGTGATCCAGCCCGCTTCGCCCCAGTACGTCTACGTCCCTTACTACGACCCGCTGGTGGTATACGGCCAGTGGTGGTGGCCGGGCTACCGGCCCATGGCATGGGCGCCGTGGCCGGGCTACGCGCGGCCCTATCGGCGGAGCGCGTCCGCCGCTTTCTGGTGGGGCCAGCCGGTCGGCCTGTCGGTGAACTTCTTCTTCGGTGGCGTCGACTGGCGCTATCGCCAGGTGCGCGTGCTGCACCCGACCGCCTACTACTATCGAGCACCGGAAGCACGCCGGCATTTTGTCAGCGCGCCCGCGGTGCAGCGTGTGCAGCCCCGCGTGGAAAGACAATTCGCCCCGGTTGCGGCACCGGTACCGGCGCAACAGCGGGTGCGCGCGCAGCCTGAAGTGCGTCCGCACGAAGTGCATCCTCAACCGCTGGCTTGGCACGAGCAAGTTCGCCACGAACAGCGCCCGGAGCAACGCGCCCGGATGCCCGCAGCGGTCGGCCCGCAGCAGCCGCGCGCCGAGCGGCCGGCGCCGCGGGAAGAACGCCACGATCATCGGCGCGAACCGCACGAGGAGCGCGGCCAGAAGTCCTGAATGCGCTAACATGCGCCCTCTTTTACGGGAGCGCATTCATGGCAAAGATCGCAATCGTCACCGGTGCGGGCAGCGGCGTAGGCAAGGCTGCCGCCCTTGCCTTCCTCAAGGACGGCTGGAACGTCGCGCTGGCGGGCCGGCGCAAGGATCAGCTCGAAAAGACCGCGCAGGAATCCGGCGCCGGCGAGCGCGCTTTCTGCGCGCCGACCGATGTGTCGCAGCAGGACTCGGTGAAGGCGCTGTTCGCTGCCGTAAAGGGCAAGTGGGGCCGCGTGGACGTGTTGTTCAACAACGCCGGCGTCAACGCGCCGGGCACGTCGCTCGAGGAACTCGCGCTCGACAAGTGGCAGAACGTGGTCAACATCAACCTCACCGGCATGTTCCTGTGCATGCAGGAAGCCTTCAAGGTGATGAAGGACCAGACGCCGCGCGGCGGCCGCATCATCAATAACGGCTCGATCTCGGCGCACGCGCCGCGCCCGGGTTCGGTGGCCTATACCGCCACCAAGCACGGCGTGACGGGCCTGACCAAGACCGGCGCGCTCGATGGCCGCAAGTACGACATCGCCGTCGGCCAGGTGGACATCGGCAACGCGCTGACCGAAATGGCCGCGCGCATGGCCAACGGCGTGCCGCAGGCAGATGGCACGATCAAGCCGGAACCGCTGATGGACGTGGCGCACGTCGGCCAGGCCGTGCTGCACATGGCGAGCTTCCCGATCGAGACCAACGTCCTCTTCCTGACGATCAAAGCCACCAAAATGCCTTTTGAGGGACGCGGTTGAAAAAGGCGAAGGCCTACCGCGAGCCGACCTTCATCAACAGCAAGGATGCGCGGCCGCTGCGCATCCTTGCGGAATATCTCGAACCGAAGAGCCGCTTCGACCATTTCGGCATCGAAGACACCATCGTGTTCTTCGGCTCGGCGCGTTTCAAGGAAGGCAACCGCTGGTACGACGCCGCGCGCCAGCTCGCGGCGCGCCTCACGACGTGGTCGAAAGCGCTCGACACGAACAAACAGCGCTTCGTAGTCTGCACCGGCGGCGGCCCGGGCATCATGGAAGCGGCCAATCGCGGAGCGTCGGAAGCCGGCGGCCTGAGCGTCGGCCTGCCCATATCATTACCGCACGAAGAGGGCGCGAACTCGCACATCTCCAACGAGCTGGTGTTCCGTTTCCACTACTTTTTCATGCGGAAATTCTGGTTCGCCTACCTGGCCAAGGCGATCATCGTGTTTCCGGGCGGATTTGGCACGCTGGACGAAATGTTCGAGGCGCTGACCCTGGTTCAGACCAAGAAAATGAGCAAACCGCTGCCGATCGTGCTGTTCGGCAACGAATACTGGAACGAAGTGATCAACTTCGACGCGCTGGTGAAGCACGGCACCATCAACGCGGCTGACGCCGAGCTCATGTACCGCACCGACTCGGTGGACGAAGCCTACGAGTGGCTGGTCCCCTTGCTCACGAAGTACGCCTTGGACAACCCCGGCGCCAAGCTCTAGCCGATTTTGTTCCTCATCAGTCCGATCCCGGCAATTTCGGTTTCCAGGAAATCGCCCGCCTTGAGGAATTCGGGCGGCGTGCGCGCATGGCCGACGCCGGCCGGCGTGCCGGTAGAGATGATGTCGCCCGGCTCCAGGGTCATGCCCGCGGAGAGCTCGGCGATGATGCGCGGGATTTTGAAGTACATATGCCGGGTGTTCGAATCCTGCTTGATCTCGCCGTTGACGCGCGTCACCACGCGCAGGTCCCACCAGTCCTTCACCTTGTCGGCGGTGACGATCCACGGCCCCATCGGGCAGTGTCCGTCCAGGCTCTTGCCCTTGAACCACTGCTGGCCGTGGCGGCGCTGTACCTCGCGTGCCGAGACGTCGTTGATGACGGTGTAGCCGAACACGTGCTTCATCGCGTCGGCCTCTTTGATGTTGATGCCGCCGCGCCCGATGATCACACCCAGCTCCACTTCCCAGTCCAGCTTCTCGGTCACGCCCGCGTGCACCGGAATCCGGTCGTAGGGCCCGTTCACCGCCAGCGGCGACTTGGTGAAGAAGGTCGGATGCTTCGGGATCTCGGTGACGTTGGTGCGCGCCTTGGCGCCCTCCTCGAAATGCTCGAGGTAGTTCCAGCCTACGCAGAACACGTTCTTGTGCGGGCGCGGAATCGGTGCGAGCAGGCGCACCGAGGACAGCAGCTGGGGTTTTGATTTTCCCGCCAGGGTCCGCTTGATCGACGAGAGGCTTTTGCCGCCTCCCCGGATCAGGGCAATCATGTCCTCGAACTTCAAATCGACGAAGTGCTCCGCTCCGCTCATCACGCCGACGCGCGGCGCCGCGCCCTTCTTCTTCGATACGTAGGTCAGCAATCGCATTGCGATCTCCCGTTAACGGCATTTCATTTTCGCTCAGCCAAATGATAGCCTTGAGTCCTCGATGAATGCGCCCCTGAAGGAAGAGTTTCTCACTCTCCAAGAGTTCGTCTCGGCGGCGAAACGCAACCTGCCGCCCGGCCCGTGGAGCTATCTGATCGGCGGCGCGGAAACCGAGACCACCGTGCGCCGCAACCGGCTGGCGCTGGATTCGATCGCCTTCCGGCCCCGGGTGCTTCGGGATGTCAGCAGGATTGATTCTTCTTCATTGTTTTTTTCGAAAAAGACCAGGCTTCCAGTGTTCCTGGCCCCGATCGGCGGGCTTGAATCGCTCGTGGATGGAGGTGCCGCCGCCGCCGCGAAGGGAGCCGCCGCTTTCGGCGTGCCGCAGATGCTGTCCTCGGTCTGCAAGCCCGGCCTGGAGGAAACCGCCGCGGCCGCGCCGACCATCCGCTCCTTCCAGCTCTATGTGCGCGGCGACGATGCCTGGGTGGATGACCATGTGAAGCGAGCGATCGATCATGGCTACACCTCGTTCTGCCTGACGGTGGACGTGGCCATGTACAGCCGGCGCGAGCGCGATCTGGTGGGACGCTTCGTCAAACCCTGGCGAGCCACCGCGCCCGCGGGCAGCAGCTACCAGTCGGGACTTTCCTGGGACCAGGTGAAACGATATAAGGACAAATTCGGGGACAAGCACGGTCTGCCGCTGATCATCAAGGGCATCGCCACCGCCGAAGACGCCGAGATCGCCGTGCGGCACGGCGTGGAGGTGATCTACGTTTCCAACCATGGCGGCCGGCAGCTGGACCACGGCCTTGGCAGCATGACAGTGCTGCCGCAGATCGTCGCCGCCGTCGCCGGCCGCGCTGAAGTATGGGTGGATGGCGGCTTCATGCGCGGCACGGATGTGGTGAAGGCGATCGCGCTGGGTGCAAAGACAGTCGGCCTGGGGCGCCTGCCCTGCCTCGGTCTCGCCGCCGCCGGCACGCCCGGCCTGCTGCGGGTGCTGGAAATCCTCGAAAATGAAATCCAGACCTGCCTCGGCCTGCTCGGCGTCACTTCCTTCGCCGAACTCACGCCTCAACACATCACCTCCGCGCCAACGGTGACCGAACCCCGGGTATTCAGCGCCTTTCCATTGCTGGGCGACCAGCCGTGAAAGTCGTTCGCAGCAGGGAATTCACCGGCGACCGGCCGTGGGCCGCGCTGGACATCGCCAACATGGGCGGCACGACGACGCGCCTGCACTGGACCGACCAGCCGTACCAGTGGCACGTAAACGACGGCGAGGAAGTTTTTGCGGTTCTGGACGGCACGGTGGACATGCACTACCGGGAAAACGGTGCGGAGAAGATCGTCACGCTTAACGCAGGGGACGTCTTTTTCGCCGAAGTCGGCTGCGAGCACGTCGCCCATCCGCGCGGCGAAGCCCGCATCCTGGTCGTCGAAAAGGAAGGCAGCGCCTGAGTCGGGGCGATCAGCCCCGCCGGTCGTTCCTGCGCCAGATTAGCGCCAGCGCGCCGCCGGAGACGGCGTGCCAGACGCCCCATAGCCCGGCAACCGCAAGCATCGCCAGGTCGGAATCAAATTGCGCGGCGATGATGCCGAGCGCCAGGCCGGAATTCTGCATGCCGCCCTCGATGGTTACCGCGCGACGATCCTTTACGTTCAGCGAAGCGGCGGTCGAGCCGAACCAGCCGAGCGCTAGGCCGAGGCCGTTGTGCAGGATCACCAGCGGAAGCGTGCGGCCAAGCTCCACCACGAACAGCTGCCAGCGCGCGGCGATTGCAGCCAGGATGAAGACCGCCAGCGCGAGCCCGGCGAGCCGCGCCAGCGGCTTGCGCGCGCGGGCGACGAAGCCGGGTGCGTAACGCGAGCTGAGCATCGCGGCGCTCATCGGCAGCGCGAGCAGCAGCACCAGGCTGAGCACCAGGTCGAAGGGATCCACCGAGATTGCGCGCGACCAGGCCGCAGTCTCCGGATTGGCCGCGATCATCAGCGTGAAATTGAGCGGTGTCAGCACCAGCGCCGCCATGCTCGAGACCGCGGAGATGGACAGCGACAGCGCGAGATTGCCGCGGCCTAGCGCGGTGATCACGTTCGACAGCGCGCCACCCGGGCAGGCCGCTACCAGCATCATCGCGGCCTCGGTCGCCGGCGGCAGGTCCAGCCACAAGGTAAGCAGCAGGGTCGCCGCGGGCAGCAGCACGAACTGCGCGAGCAATCCGATGCATACCGGAAGCGGATGGCGCGCGACATAGCGGAAGTCGCCCGGGCGCAACTCGAGCGACACCGTGTAGACCATCAGCGCCAGCACGGCCACCAGGATCGCCTGCTGCACGGCTTACTTTTTCAGCGCCTTGTAGCGGATCCGTTTCGGGCGCGCGGCGTCCTCGCCGAGGCGCTTCCTCTTGTCGGCCTCGTATTCCTGGTAATTGCCGGGGAAGAACGTCGCGCTTGATTCACCTTCGAAGGCGAGGATGTGCGTTGCGATGCGGTCGAGGAACCAGCGGTCGTGCGAGATCACCATCACGCTGCCGGCGAATTCCAGCAGCGCCTCCTCCAGCGCGCGCAGCGTCTCGACGTCCAGGTCGTTGGACGGCTCATCCAGCAGCAGCACGTTCGCACCCGACACCAATTGCTTGGCGAGCTGCAGCCGGCCGCGCTCGCCGCCCGAAAGCTGCCCGACCAGCTTCTGCTGGTCGGCGCCGCGGAAGTTGAAGCGCGCGAGATAGGTGCGCGAGGGCATCTGGAATTTGCCGACGGTAATGTTGTCCTGGCCGCCGCAGACGTCCTCGAACACCGTCTTGTCGCCCTGCAGCGCTTCGCGCGACTGGTCGACATGCGCGATCTTCACCGTCTTGCCGATCTTGATTTTTCCGGCGTCGGGCTTGTCTTTTCCGATCAGCATCTTGAACAGCGTCGATTTTCCTGCGCCGTTCGGGCCGATGATGCCGACGATCGCACCGGGCGGCACCATGAACGACAGTTTGTCCATCAGCAGCTTGTCGCCGAAGCCTTTTGACACGTCGCTCAATTCGATCACCTCGTTGCCGAGGCGTTCAGCGACCGGAATGAAAATTTCCTGGGTCTCGTTACGCTGCTGGTGCTCGTACTGCGACAGTTCCTCGAAGCGCGCCAGGCGGGCCTTGGATTTCGCCTGCCGGCCCTTCGGGTTCTGCCGCACCCACTCGAGTTCGGCCTTCATGGTCTTGATGCGCGCATCCTCCTGCTTGGATTCGACGGACAGGCGCTGCTGCTTCTGCTCCAGCCAGGAGGAATAGTTGCCCTCCCAGGGAATGCCCATGCCGCGATCCAGTTCCAGGATCCAGCCGGCGGCGTTGTCGAGGAAGTAGCGGTCGTGCGTCACCGCCACCACGGTGCCCGGGAAGCGCTGCAGGAACTGCTCCAGCCACTCCACGCTCTCGGCGTCGAGGTGGTTGGTCGGCTCATCCAGCAGCAGCAGGTCGGGCTTGGAAAGAAGAAGCTTGCACAGCGCGACTCTTCTTTTTTCTCCTCCGGACAAGATGCCGATTTTCGCGTCCCACGCCGGCAAACGGAGGGCGTCGGCGGCGATTTCCAGTTCCTGTCCGCCGCCCGCGCCGTTGACGATCGCCTCCAGGCGCGCCTGCTCGGCGGCCAGCTTGTCGAAATCCGCGCCCTCTTCCGAATACGCGGCGTAGACCGCATCCAGCGCCTTCTTGGCCTCCTCGACGTCGCTGCGCGCCGCTTCGACCTCTTCGCGCACGGTTTTCGCCGCGTCCAGCACCGGTTCCTGCGGCAGGTAGCCGACCTGGATGCCGGGCATGCGCACCACTTCGCCGTCGGTCGCCTCATCCACTCCCGCCATGATCTTCAGCAGCGACGATTTCCCCGAGCCATTCAGGCCCAGTACGCCAATCTTGGCGCCGGGAAAGAAGTTGAGCGAGATGTTCTTCAGAATAGTGCGCTGGGGCGGCACCATCTTGCTCACCCGGCGCATCGTGTAGACGTATTTGGCCATCGGTCACTCGCAAAAAAAGTGCGACATTATCGGGGATAATCCACCGATGTACTCGGTCAAGGAAATTTTCTACACGCTGCAGGGTGAAGGCGCCAACGCGGGTACGCCGGCGGTTTTCTGCCGTTTCGCCGGCTGCAATCTCTGGAGCGGCCGAGAGCAGGACCGCGCTACTGCGGAATGCCGCTTTTGCGACACCGAATTCGTCGGCACCGACGGTGCTGGGGGCGGTCGCTATGCGACGCCCGCCGAACTGGTGAACGCGCTGCAGTCGGTCCTGCCGCTCGGCGCGAACGCCCAATTGGTCGTTTGCACCGGCGGCGAGCCCCTGCTGCAGCTCGACGGTTCGCTGGTCGAGGCCATGCACGCCGCGGGTTTTCGCGTCGCCGTCGAGACCAACGGCACGCAGCCGGCGCCGCCGGGCCTGGACTGGATCTGCGTCAGTCCCAAGGCGGGCGTCCCGCTCATCCTCGACCGCGGCCAGGAATTGAAGCTGGTCTATCCGCAGGAAGGCGCAGAGCCAACCGCTTTCGAGGGGCTCGCATTCTCGCATTTCTTCCTGCAGCCGATGGACGGCCCGGCGAAAGCCGAGAACACGCGCCTTGCAGTGGACTACTGCCTGGCGAATCCCCGCTGGCGACTCTCAATCCAGACGCACAAGGTCATCGGCATTCCCTGATGGAAATCTCGTATCGCTTCGGCTTCGACGCGGCGCACCGCTTCGATAGCTATCCTGACGGACACCCCTACCGCGGCGTGCACGGACATTCGTTCCAGGTCGAGGTGTCGCTCAGCGGCGCGCCGCACGCCGCCACCGGATTCGTCGCCGATTTCGGCGAGCTGGAGAAAGCCTGTGCGCGCGTGCGCGGCGCGCTCGACCACAAAATGCTGAACGAGCTGCCAGGGCTGGAGCGTCCAAGCTTGGAAAACCTTTCGCAGTGGATCTGGACGCGCCTCGCACCGGATTTCAATGCCCTGTCGCGCGTCACCGTGCGGCGCAACTCGCTGGGACAGAGCTGCAGCTACACCGGCGCCTGATTGCCTCGCGGCAACGTGGCGGTTTCTCCAAGGTCCCACATCAG
>JANXUV010000046.1 GCA_025356085.1 Betaproteobacteria bacterium | reverse complement strand
CTGTGCGTGGCGGCCGAGCTCTGGGGCAAGGCGCAGAATTACCTGGAGGCGAGCCTGTCCTTCGGCGCCTCGCGCGCGGCGCATCTGGATCTCGCGCGTTTGGCCGAGCGCGAAGGCCGCGCGGCCGAGGCGCAAAAGCATTTCCGGCAAGCCGGAGAATTGCCTTGAGGAGCTTTGCTTTTTGCCTCTCCTTGTTTTTCTGCGTACCAGTCCTGGCGCAGCAGTACCCCTCCAAGCCAATCCGGATCGTCGTTCCCTTCCCGGTGGGCGGCATCGCCGACATCTACTCTCGCCTGATCGGCAACCGCTGGAGCGAGCTCTGGGGGCAGCCGGTGCTGGTGGAGAACCGTGCCGGCGCGGGCGGCAACATTGCCGCGGAGATGGTGGCCAAGGCGGCGCCCGACGGCTACACGCTGGTGATGGGCAGCATCGGCACGCACGCGGTCAACGTGAGCCTGTTCTCGAAGCTGCCTTATGACCCGGTGCGCGATTTTGCGCCGATCGCGCTCGCCGTGGACGCCGACGGCCTGCTCGCCGTGCACCCGTCGGTGCCGGTGCAGAACGTGGCGGAATTGATCGCGCTGGCGCGCTCGAAACCGGGCGCGCTGACGTACGCGTCGGCGGGGGCGGGTACCGCCAGCCACCTGGCCGGCGAACTGTTCAAGTCCATGGCGAAAGTGGACGTGGTGCACGTCCCTTATAAAGGCAATGTTCCGGCGATCACCGACCTGCTCGCTGGCCAGACCTCGCTCATCTTCGCCACCATGCCGACCGTTTTGCCGCATACCAAGGCGGGCAAATTGCGCGCCCTCGCGACCACCGGCGATGCGCGCGCCGCGGCCACGCCCGAACTGCCGACCGTAATCGAGTCCTTGCCGGGATTCGTGGTCAACAACTGGGTCGGCCTCTTCGCGCCCGCCGGCACGCCGGCGGACATCATCGCGAAGCTCAACGCCGAGACGCGCAATTTCATGCAGTCGAAGGACATCGCCGCGCGCCTCACGTCGGAGGGCGCGCGTTTCGTGCCGATGTCGCCCGAACAGTTCGGCAGCTTCGTGAAGGCGGAGATCGCCAAGTGGGCGCCGGTGGTCAAGGCGAGCGGCGCCAAAGCCGACTGAGCTGCGCGTTCGGTTTTATTGTTGACTCGCAACGAGCCGACGATAGACATCCCCCGGCATATCGCGCGTGGTTTGCATGACAATTCGCTACAGGCGCGACGGCCCTGACGGGCCGCGGCGGCGCGAGAGGACCATCCAGGGAGCGCAGGCGGGCGTATACTTGGCGATCATGATGTCTAGCGCTTCCGCGCAATCAGCTGTGGTGCACAGCGACCCGGAGATCCTTGGTGGAACGCCGGTCTTTGTTGGAACGCGGGTTCCGGTGAAGTCGCTGTTCGACCACCTGGAAGCCGGGGATTCACTTGACGAGTTTCTCGACGGTTTTCCGTCCGTGAGCCGGGAGCAGGCGGTCGCGGCGCTCGAAATGGCCCGCGCGATGACCGAAGCGCATGCGGCTGCTGCTCGATGAGTGCGTTCCGAGGACATTCAAGCCCGACCTGACGGGGCACGACGTCTGGCACGTCGCCGATATGGAGTGGTCGTCAAAGCGCAACGGTGAATTGCTGCGTTTGATGATAGCGGAGAGATTCGGGGCACTCCTCACCGTCGATCAGAATCTGGAATTTCAGCAGAACGTTCGCGCTTCGGGGATCGGGGTTGTAGTAGTGCTGGCGCGGACGAACCGCCTGCGCGAATTGCGGCCTTTGACGCAGCAGATACTTGCCGCTATTGCCAAACTCAAACCGGGCGAACTGGCCAGGGTTGGCGGCTAGCAACGCTAAATCCAGTCTCTGGGCTTGAGGAAATCCGTGTAGAGCCTCGCTTCGGGCGACCCCGGCGCGGGCGTCCAGCCGTAGCGCCAGGTGACCGCGGGCGGCAGCGACATCAGGATGGATTCGGTGCGGCCGCCGGATTGCAGGCCGAACAGCGTGCCGCGGTCCCAGACCAGGTTGAACTCCACGTAGCGGCCGCGCCGGTAGCACTGGAAGTCGCGCTCGGCGCGCGTGTATGGCGTCGCGCGGCGGCGCTCGACGATCGGCGCGTAGGCGGTGATGAAATGGTCGCCGACCGAACGGACCAGTGCGAACGCGGTGTCGAAGTCGGGCTCGGCCAGGTCGTCGAAGAAAATGCCGCCGATGCCGCGCGGCTCGTTGCGGTGCCTGAGAAAGAAATACTCGTCGCACCATTTCTTGTAGCGGGAGTGGCGGTCGGCGCCGAAGGGCTCCAGCGCGCGCTTGCAGGTGAGGTGGAAATGCTTCGCGTCGTCCTCGAAGCCGTAGTAGGGCGTGAGATCCATGCCGCCGCCGAACCACCAAGTGTCGCCCGCCGCGAACAGGCGCAGGTTCAGGTGCACCGTCGGGCAGTAGGGATTGCGCGGATGCAGGACCAGCGACACGCCCATGGCCTCGTATTTCCGCCCGGCGAGCTGCGGCCGTGCCGCGGAGGCGCTCGGCGGCAGCTTGCTGCCGGAGACGTGCGAGAAACCGACCCCGCCGCGCTCGAAGAGTTTTCCCTCCTCGAGGATGCAGGTGGTGCCGCCGCCGCCCTCGGCGCGCTCCCAGTGGTCGGCAACGAACGAGTTGCCATCCAGCAATTCCAGCGCCGACACGATGCGCGCCTGCAGCGCGGTGAAGTAATCGCGGACGGGGCGCGTGTCCACTGGCTCAGCTCTTTTTCAGGCCCCGATGGCCAATGTCCTTGCGGAACTGCATGCCCTCGAAGCGGATCGATTCGGCGGCCGCGTAGGCCTGCGTGCGCGCCATTTTCAGCGTGCCGGCCAGCGCGGTGACGCAGAGCACGCGTCCGCCGTTGGTGGTCAACTTTTTGTTCTCGAGTTTCGTCCCGGCATGGAACACGCGGCAGTCTTCCGTCGCTTTTGGCAGTCCGGTGATTTCCGCGCCCTTGCGCGGCTCGTCAGGATAGCCGCCCGCGGCGAGCACCACGCCCAGCGCCGGCCGGATGTCCCAGTCCGTGGCGGCACGGTTGAGCGTGCCCGCCAGCGCATGCTCGACCAGCTCGAACAGGTCGGATTTGAGCCGCAGCATGATCGGCTGCGTTTCCGGATCGCCGAGCCGGCAGTTGAATTCGAGGGTCTTCGGGTTGCCCGCCTTGTCGATCATCAGTCCGGCATACAGGAAGCCGGTGTAGGGCGTGCCGTCCTTTGCCATGCCGGCGATCGCCGGCTGGATGATCTCGCGCATCACGCGCGCATGCAGCTGGGGCGTCACCACCGGCGCGGGCGAATAGGCGCCCATGCCGCCGGTGTTCGGCCCCTGGTCGCCGTCCTGCAGGCGCTTGTGGTCCTGGCTGGTGGCGAGCGGCAGCGCGTGGGTGCCGTCGGCCATGACGATGAAGCTCGCTTCTTCGCCTTCGAGGAATTCCTCGATCACCACGCGCGCGCCGGCATCGCCGAGGGTGTTTTGCACCAGCATCTGGTCGATGGCGGCAGTGGCTTGCGCGATCGTGGCCGCCACCACCACGCCCTTGCCGGCGGCGAGGCCATCGGCTTTGACCACGATCGGCGCGCCCTGTTTCTCGACGTAGGCTTTTGCTTCCGCAGCATTGGAGAAGGTCGCGTACCTTGCGGTCGGTAGGCCGTGGCGCCGCATGAACTGCTTGGCGAAGTCCTTGGAGGCTTCGAGCTGCGCTGCCGCGCGCACCGGGCCGAAGATCTTCAGTCCGGCTTCCTGGAAGGCATCGACGATGCCCGCCGCAAGCGGCGCCTCGGGACCGACCACCGTCAGGTGGATCTGCTCTTTTTTGCAGAAGTCAATTAACTGGGAAAAATCATTCAGAGACAAATTCTCAAGACCAATTTCGGTCGCGGTGCCGCCGTTGCCAGGTGCGACGAATACTTTCTGCACCTTCGGACTCTGCGCGAGTTTCCACGCCATGGCGTGCTCGCGGCCGCCCGATCCGATGACAAGGAGCTTCATCAGTGCCTGAAATGCCGCACGCCGGTGAACACCATGGCGATGCCGCGCTCGTTGGCGGCGGCGATCACTTCGTCGTCGCGCACGCTGCCGCCGGGCTGGATCACCGCGGTGGCGCCCGCGTCGATCACCGCGTCCAGGCCGTCGCGGAACGGGAAGAAGGCGTCCGAGGCGACCACCGAGCCCGCGATCTCCAGCCCCGCGTTCTTCGCCTTGATGGCGGCGATGCGCGCGCTGTCGATGCGGCTCATCTGCCCCGCGCCGACGCCGACGGTGGCGCCGTCGCGGCAGAACACGATCGCGTTGGACTTCACGAACTTGGCAACCTTCCAGGCGAACAGCAGGTCCGTCCACTGCGCTTCCGTGGGCTGCTTTTTCGTCTTTACCGCCAGATCTTTTCTTTCCAGAACTTTCACGTCGGAGCCCTGCACCAGCAGCCCGCCGCCGACCCGCTTGTAGTCGTGCTGCTGCGATTCGTGCGACAGCGGCACCTCCAGCACGCGCAGGTTCTGCCTGGCGGCAAGGAATTCTCGCGCCGCGGGTTCGATGCGCGGCGCGATGATCACCTCGGCGAACTGCTTGCCGATTTCCTCTGCCGCGGCGCGGTCGAGCGCGCGGTTGAAGGCGAGGATCCCGCCGAACGCGGAAGTCGGATCGGTCTTGAAGGCCTTGCGGTAGGCGGCGAGCGTGCTGTCGGCGAGCGCCACGCCGCAGGGATTGGCGTGCTTGACGATCACGCAGGCTGGCTCGGCGAAGCTCTTCACGCATTCCCAGGCCGCGTCGGCGTCTGCAACGTTGTTGTAGGACAACTCCTTGCCCTGCAGCACGGTGAATGAGGCGATGCCGCCGGCCACCGGTTGGCGGTCGCGGTAGAAAGCCGCCGACTGGTGCGGATTCTCGCCGTAGCGCATCTCCTGGCGCTTGACGAACTGCAGGCTGAGCGTGTCGGGATAGGGTCCGGGCCGGTTGCCGGCGCCCAGCGAGGACAGGTAGTTGGCGATGGCGCCATCGTAGGCCGCGGTATGCGCGAACACCTTCTTCGCCAGCGCGAAGCGGGTCGCGTCGGCGACGCCGCCGGTGGCGCGAATTTCGTCGAGCACGCCCGCGTAGTCCGCGGGATCCACTACCACCGCGACGCCGGCGTAATTCTTCGCCGCCGCGCGCAGCATCGCCGGGCCGCCGATATCGATGTTCTCAACCGCATTTTCCAGCGTGCAGTCCGGATCGGCGATGGTCGCCTCGAACGGGTAGAGGTTGACCACGATCAGGTCGATGGGCGGGATGCCCGCCTTGTCGATCGCGGCCATGTGCTCGCGCAGGTCGCGCCGCGCGAGGATGCCGCCGTGGATTTTCGGGTGCAGCGTCTTCACGCGCCCGTCCAGCATTTCCGGGAAGCCGGTGTGCGCAGAGACTTCGGTGACCTTGACGCCTTCCTTCTCGAGCAGCTTGGCGGTGCCGCCGGTGGAAAGGATCTGCACTCCCAGGCCGGCGAGGGCGCGGGCGAACTCCGCCACGCCCGCTTTGTCCGAGACGCTGATGAGCGCCCTTGCTACCTTCACGCCTTGATCCGCAGCTGCTGGATTTTCTTGCGCAGGGTGTTGCGGTCGATGCCGAGCATCGCCGCGGCGGCGCTCTGGTTGCCTTCGGCCTTGCCAAGCACCGTCTCGATCAGCGGCCGCTCGATGTTTTTCAGCACCATGTCGTAGATCGCGGTCGGCTGCTCGCCGTCCATGTCCCTGAAGTAGCGTTCCAGTGAACGCTTCACCGCATCGGCGAGCTCGGTGTTGCGGCTCATGCAGGATCGACCCTCGCGTCGATGTGCATCAATCCGTCGTAGAAACGCGCCACGGCGGTGAGTTGCGCCGGCGCCGACAGGATCTGGACCGCCTCGCGGCGGAATGCCTCGCCGCCCGGG
>JANXUV010000045.1 GCA_025356085.1 Betaproteobacteria bacterium | reverse complement strand
CCGTGCCGCCGGCCAGCAGCGCCGGCAGCGTCTGGTTGTTCAGGCCGCCGACGTGGAACAGCGGCAGCGCCGTGAGCACGTGGTCGGACTGCGACAGGTCGTGCGCGTGAATGGAGTTGAAGCCGTTCCACAGCAAGGCCGATTGGGTCAGTACCGCGCCTTTCGGCTTTCCAGTCGTTCCCGAGGTGTAAACGATAAGGACATCGTCGTTGTCGCTGCCTGATAGTTCTGGAGGTTTGGTATTTTCTTCTTTTGTCCTTAAATTCTTAATGGCACTTTCAAATTCAGGATCACCCAAAATGTATCTGGGTGAACAATCGGCAAGAATCGTTTTGTGCTCGGCGGCGGTCAGGCGCCAGTTGAGCGGCACCAGGATCGCGCCGAGGCGCGCCAGCGCGAACAGCAGCACCAGCATCTCCGGGCTGTTGTAGCCCAGCCAGGCGACGCGGTCGCCCTTGGAGACATCAAGAGTCCGGGTCCTTTCTTCTATCGCATTCCAGAACTGGGAATACGAAATATCCAGCCCCTCGAAATGCAAAGCAGCCTTCTGCGGAAAATGTTCCGCCCATCCCTCGATGATGCGCGAGAGGTTAATCGTCTGATTCGCCCGTTTCATAGAGCGCCTCGCGGCCGATGCGGTCCAGGCAGAGTTCCGCGGTCCAGGGCAGCATCAGCGCGCCGCAGCGCGAATCGCGGTAGAGGCGTTCCAGCGGCAGGCTCTTCAGCATCGACTGCCCGCCGCAGGTGCGGATCGCCAGCGCGCACAGCGCGTTGGCGTTTTCCATGATGGTGTATTGCGTGGCGTAGGCGCGCAGGCGCGCATCCTTGGGAGGATCCACGCGCGCGTCGTCCAGCATGCGCAGGAAGAGGGCGCGCGTCTGCTCCAGCTTGACCCACATCTCGGCCACCGCGATCTGCTTGGTCGGGTACATGCGCCGCTTGACCGGCGGCATGCCCGGCAGTTCGCCGCGCAGATACTTCACGGTGAATTCGAAGGCCGCGATGGCGATGCCCATGTAGGTAGGCGATAAGGTGGTGAACATGTGCGGCCAGCGGCCCGCCGCCTGGAAATACAGGCCGCGCGGCATCATCTGCGCGTCGTCCGGCACCAATACGTCTTTGAAGACGAGCGTGCGGGACACGGTGCCGCGCATGCCCAGGGGATCCCAGTCGCCGGTGATGGTGAACCCCGGCACATTGGCCGGCACGGCGATGTACAGCGTGTCCTTCATCGAACTGCCGGGCTTGTCCTCGGTGCACAGCACGCCGTAGTAGTGCGCGGCGCCGGACAGGGACGCGAAGATCTTCTTGCCGTTGATCTTCCAGCCGCCGTCCACCTTGGCGGCGAGCGTACCGAACGGCGCCTTGCCGGCCGCGGCGGCGCTGCCCTCGGAGAAGGGCTGCGCATAGATCGCGCCTTCCTTCACTACGCGGTTGAAGTGGACGGCCTTATAGCGCTCGTGCTCGGCCTTCTGCTCCGCGCTCATGTCCAGGTCGTCCGCGAGCAGGCCCGGCCACAGGGTCGAGCAGGCGTGCATGTTGAAGGTGAGGGCGGTCGCGCCGCAGTACTTGCCCAGCGTGGCGGAGACCAGCGCATAAGTGCGCAGATCGGCGCCCTTGCCGCCGAAACTCTCCGGCACGCAGAGGCCGAGCAGGCCGGCGTTCTTCAGATCTGCGTAGTTCTCGAAGGGGAAGCTCGCCTCGCGGTCGTACTTTGCGGCGCGGCCGGCGAAGGCCGGGCCGACGGCATCGGCGAGTGCGATTAATTCTTTTTGCTTTCCAGTTAAATTACAACCAGACCCTGTGACTGAGTAGCGCGGATCGATCATAGGCCGTGGTTCTTCAGGAAGAAGAGCAGGGCGTCGTTGAAGGCGTCGGGCTGGTCCATAGGCCCAAGGTGGCCGCAGTCCTGGAGCAGCACGTATTCCGAACCCGGGATCTTGCTCGCCATTTTCTCCATCACCGACGGCGGCGCGGTCTTGTCCTCGGAGCCGGCGATAAGCAGGGTCGGCACCTTGATGTTCGCCAGTTCCTTCCTGCGATCGAAAGTCGTAAGCAGCTGCACCGCCTTGCGGTAGGTGTCGGGCGGCACGCCGGCCATGATCTGTTCCGCCAGTTTTGAATTGCTTCCCATCGTGGGAATCAATTTCGCGGCGATTTCCGCCATCGTCTTGCCCTGGTCGAGCGGGTCGATGCGCGCGGTGATGAATTTCTTCGTGAACTCGCTGCCACCGCCGGCGAAGGCCGGGCTGGTGAAGCACAGCGCCAGCGCCTTGATGAGCTGCGGATAGCGCGCATAGGTCTCCTGCGCGATCAGCCCGCCCATGCTGTGGCCGATCAGCGCCACCGGCTCACTGCCCAGCGATTCGATCAGCAGCGCCAGCGAAGCGCAGACGTGCTCCAGGTCGTAGGGCTCGACGATCGGACTGTGGCCGTAACCCGGCTGGTCCCAGGCGTGCGACGGGTAGCCAAGGCCGCCAAAGTAAGGGATCTGATGCTCCCAGGCGTGATGCCCGCCGCCGACGCCGTGCAGGAAGAGCAGGGGAGTCATGCCACGAGCTTTCCATCACGCACGACCGCTTTGCCATCCAGCTCGACGGTGCAGTGGCGGAAGGGCAGGTCGAAATGGCCGAGCGTGTGGCGGCCGGCGACTTCGTTGGCGCCGGTCGAGTAAAGAAAATTGCCGGCGAAGGCGCGCTGCTCGGTGCCGTTGACGTCGCGCTTGTCGTACATTGCCAGCGCATCCCAGCGCGCACGCCTGTTCATGCCCCAGCCGACGTGCGACACCGCATAGGCTTCCTTGTCGCCCCAGGCGGCCATGTATTCGCGCATCAGCTCGGCGTCCAGCGAACTGCCCTCGATCTTGGTGGCATAGTCATCGTCGATCGTCAGGCACACCGTGTTCTCGATGTAGCGTTTGAAGGTCAGGTTGAGGTCGCCCGGTGCCATCACCAGAGTGCCGTTGACGCTTCCGGCCTTCGGGAAGCCGAGGCAAAGGCCGCCCGGCCAGTGCGACAACGTGCCCGGTTTCTCCGTGTAGCCCCAGACGCCCCCGATGCGCGCGCCTTCGAGGTTGATCTGCAATTGGGTGCCGGCGGGAGAGGAGACGCGCATCACCTTGGCGCCTTTCATCAGGCGCATGCCCGCCCTCACCTGCTCTTCATCAGCGGAGGAGGGCGCCAGGCGCTCCAGCACATCCGGATGCTCGTTGGAGATGTAGAGCACCCGTGCGCCGCCCTTGAGAATCTGCGGCAGCTCGGCCGCGTGCATCAGGCCCTCGAGCGTGCAATCGGCGACGAACACCGAACCGGCCAGAGCGCCGACTGCGGCATCGATGCCGTTTAGCGCCACCGAGGCGCCGGTGGAGCGGATCGGCACCGGCGCGGTCTGGCGCGCGGTCGGCACCACCACGTGGAACGGGCGCGCGCCGAGGCGCTGCAGCGCGAGCTCGGCCAGGTGCACGTTGAGCGCGCGCGACTGGGTCTCGGAGAGCACCGCGCAGGCGTCGCCGGCGGCGACCTTGCACTTCGCGAACACCTCCGCGAACAGGTCGATCCATTTGCCTTCGATGCGGTCGGCGATCATCGCGCTTGCCCTCCTGGAAAAGCTGGACTATCGTATTAGATGAAAATTCATCAGTCAATGAAAAGTCATACAAGAGCGTCGACTACGCGGAAGCGCCCGGCCTACCGGTTTCCGGACGACTACCTGCCGTACCTGGTGGCGCGCGCGAGCCACGTCATCCTGCACGACTTCCACGCGCTGCTGCGGCCCGCGCGCATGCGCGTGCCGGAGTGGCGCGTGCTCGGCACGCTGTCCTCGGGCGGCGCCTACACGGTGGGCGCGCTGGCGCGCGCCACGCTGTTCAAGCAGCCGACGCTGTCCAAGCTGCTCGACCGGCTCGAGCGCCGCCGCCTGGTGCGGCGCGTGGCCGGCGGCATGGACCTGCGCCAGTCCCTGGTCGAACTGACGCCGCGTGGCCGCAAGCGTATCGGGCCGGTGGTCGCGCATGCGCGCCGGCGCGAGCAGAAGGTCCTCAAAAACCATCGCGTGCGGGACGTAAAGGCCTTCAAGGGCCTGCTGAAGACCTTCATCGCCGGCTTCGAGCCGAAACCACGCTAGAATCAGCGGCATATGATCGTTTTCGACCTGCACTGCGCGGACGGCCACCGCTTCGAGGGCTGGTTCGGCTCGGCCAAGGACTTCGCTTCCCAGAAGAAGCGTGGCCTGCTGAGCTGCCCGAGCTGCGGCGACACCGCAATCGAGCGCGGCCTTTCCGCGCCACGCCTCAACATGGGCGCCCCGGAGCCCAAGCAACTGTCTGTCTCCGCCCAGAAAACGCCGGACATGGAAGGGAAGGACCCCTTCGCTGTCGCTCAGATGCTGTACTCGCGCATGCTGGACGAGATTCTCACCAAGTCCGAGGACGTGGGGAAGCAGTTTCCGGACGAGGCCCGCAAGATCTACTACAAGGAATCCCCCGGCCGCGCCATCCGCGGCCAGGCTACCAAGCAAGAGCACGACGATCTTGTGGAGGAGGGCATTCCCGTCGCCCGCTTCCTGGTCCCCGATCGCGACCGCCTGAACTAGGCGCCCGTAGCGTTTCGCAGAAGCGGGCAGGGTGTCGCGGCCCTGTAATGTTTGCATCGGAGCATGGCAGTCCGGCTCCGATACCTCCTCCTGGTGTAAGTCTCCTCAAGTGGAGTCGTCTTGTGCCCTCGGCAGGGAGGCCCTTACCGGGGGCATTGTTTTTTCTGATTCATCCCTGGCAATGTCTGCTTTCGACGGTTGTCTCAATGGGTCAATGCAACACCCAGGCTCGAGCGTAGTGGCTTGTTTCTCCACCACAAGAGCGTTCAGAGCTGCGCCAGCGCCTCGATCCCGCTCGGGATTCGCGTTGCTCTTGCTCGTGCCGAGAAAGGACAAGCGCATCAAGATCCTGCCTATAGGAAGGCTAGGTGTTGCAACGACCGGTTGAACCGGCCACCCAAAGCGGACATTCGGGCGTAGACCACCTACTCTTTCATTGCACCATCAGTAGCCGTAGAACTCCTCGGAGCGCATGTCATCTTCATGGACTCCGAAGTCTTCCAGCATCATTTCCATGGCCATCGTCATGCCATGGGGTCCGGCGGAGTAGTAGATAGGTCTTCGATGATTTAAAAGGTGGCGTTTAAGTAAGTCGCGCCGAATGTGTCCCTTCTCCCCGTTCCACGGTTGGGAGGATCTCTCCGCCTGCGACATCGTTGCGACCAGGCGATAGTTTGGATTACATTGTTCAAGCGCCCGAAGTTCGTCGAGGAAGGCCGCGTCCTCGGGTCGCCGATTCGAATAGAACAGAGTAATACGGTGAGGAAGGCGACGTTCGGCGGCGTCACGCAACATCGAAAGAAAAGGCGTCACGCCGATGCCGCCGGCAAGAAATACCGCTGCGCGCGTTGCATCCTCATGCAGCACCATTGTTCCGCTTGGACCATCGATGCGTACCCGCATGCCGGGCGCTGCCTTCTTCAGTGCGCGCTTGAACGCCGTGTCGCGCAGGCGTACGGTGATCATGATGTCCGGCTCGTGGGGCGCAGAGGCAATGCTGAGAGAGCGAGTTGGCCCGAGTGCATCGGTCTCGTGTGGATCTACCAGGGTGAAGGAGGCGTTCTGGCCCGCCCGATAGATAAATCCAGCGGGCTTCTCAAAAAAGAACGCTGCCGTGCGTTCGGCTACAGTTTCGCGCCGCCGCAGTGGAACGACGTGGACTGCCATGCGTCTTCAGAAGCTCCGGATGTCAGGAAACTGATCAGCCACCTCTTGGCGTTTCCCGGTTCCGTCATACCAGTAGAGCTTGCCCGGCACTTCACCCTTGGTGAGCTTGTGGGAGCCGTCGCAAAAAGGCTGGTTCTTCGAAAGTCCGCATCTGCAGAGCCACTGTTCCTTGCCGTCAATGACGAATTTGACTGGCTCCGCAAGCGTCCGCTTCACTAAGCGCGCCATCGAGTTACCTCCTTTGAGTTGGTGTCAGATGCTAACGCCTCGGTGCTTCTTTCTAGCCCCCACGATTACCCGCGCGACTCCGTTTTCAGGTATTCGATCAGATCAGCGCGGTCCTTCGCCTCGGATACCGAGTACCCCATCTTCGTGCCGGGGATGACCTTCCCAGGGTTGGCAAGCCAGCGATTCAGATTCTTCTGGTTCCAGACGAGCCTAGATGCCTTCACTGCGGGCGAATAGTCGTAACCTTCCGCTTGGCCCGCCCTGCGGCCGAACACGCCCTTGTGAGCGGGACCGACTCGATTCTCATCGATGGAATGACAGGCGATGCAGCGGCTCTCGTAGAGCTGTTTGCCGCGCTGAGAATCGCCCGCGCTTGTCCCGAACGGGACGGCGGCGAGCAGCGCGAGTGCGGCAGTCGCCGACCCGCGCCATATCCGCCTCATGCTCCGAACGGCATTCCGCCGGCGGGCAGGGGTTTGCCGAGCGCGTTGTTGAGAATCGTCCAGTGCAGGGTCTCGTCGGCCGCGAGCCGGGCGGCCACCTTGGCGAGCTGCACGTCCTTGAGCGACGGGATCACCCCGAGATAGGCGTTGGTCGCGCCAAGCTCAAGACGCACAGCCAGCTCCAGCACGTCAGCCTGGCTCTTCAGCGTGTCCGCTTTGAGCGCTTTAGCGTACTCGGCGAGCGACTTCTCCTCCACGGGTTTGCCGCCCAGCTTACGGATGGTCGCCGCGAGCGCATCGCGGTGCTCCTTGTGGTCGGTCTGGAAGCGCACTGCGATGTCGAGCACCGGCTTTTGCAGCAAGCCGCTCTTCGCGCCCAGGGTGTAAGCGTTGATGCCTTCGTGCTCCAGCCCAAGTGCTACGTTCAGGATGTCCACATCGTTGGCGGAGTCAGATTTGCTTTTCGCCAGGGCGTCGTGACCTGATAGCAACGCGACACCAGTCCCCGACAAGATGAGACCGGACTTGCTCAGAAACGAACGGCGCGCTAGGGAATTGGGAATAAGAATGGACATAGATTTTCTCCTTTGGGAACCACTGCGAACCATCAGGCATCAGGTGCCTGCGACCTGTCGAGCTTTGCCAGCACCCCCGCGACGATGCGATCGCAGCGCGCACCAGCAAATACAAAAGCATGCTCAAAGGCGCCGTCGATCTCCCGGGCGAGCGCCTCGCGCAGCAGACCTCTGGCGCGGAAGAACCGACTGCGGACCGTAGCTTCCGGGATGTTTAGGGCGTGCGCGACTTCCTCGACGCTCATATCCTCCAGCGCGCGCAGCACGAAGACCGTGCGAAACGCATCGGGCAGCGCGTCGATCTTCTTCTCAAGCAGTCGGCGCGACTCGACTCGTAGGGCGCCTTGCTCGGGCTGCTCCGGTGTTGCCTGATTTATGCTTGCCTCTGTGGCCGCGGTATCTGTCTCGGACTCGCCGTCCAGCCGGATCACCTCGGCGCGGCGGTTTCGCTTGCGCACTCGCTGAATCGCCTCGTTGACGACGATTCGCATCAGCCAGGTGGATAGCTTCGCGTCGCCACGGTACTTGCCCATTCCCCGGTAGGCGAGCATATACGCGTCCTGCAGCGCGTCTTCTGCTTCGGCATCGTCTTTCAGCACGCTGCGGGCTGCGCGAAAAAGAGGCTGGTTGTAGCGCCGCATCAGCAGCGCAAATGCCTCGTGATCGCCATTTGCAACCCTTTTGGCGAGCTCGGGATCGGGCAATGCGGTCGATTCTGGATTGGCGCCCGCGGGTTTGGTTGTCATCGCTGTTCGGCTCGTTTCGCCACATTAGATGATGCCGCCGCTCGCCGCGTTCCCGGCGAAGACGACCCCCATCAAGGGGAGCCATCCAAGGCAGACCTTAGAGCGTGGCCGAATGTCAGGTGAGGAGGGGTCCATCCCATTGCTATTGGCCGAAAACAGACGTTCTGTAGCGGTGCCTCATTGGGTCGCGGTGGCGGGTTTGACAGCGTTACCGATCCGTACTATTGTTGCACAATGTGTATTATGTAAAGTAAGTGCTCGGCCTGGATCTTCAAACCCGCCAATACCTTAGCTAGTCCACCGCCCCGGCCCGTCTGATCAGCTCTTCCAGCTTCGCGTCGTTCGCTTTCCTGGCCAACGACAGCGCGCTCTCGCCCCTTTGGCCCTTGATTCGGACGTCGGCATCCGCGTAGAGCAACTCGCGCGCCGCATCCATGTGGCCGCCAAGCATGGCCAGCAGCAGCGGCGGATAGCCGTTCGGCGCCAGGGCGTCCTTGTCCGCGCCTTTTTCGAGCAGGTATCTGACGATCTCGGCACGGCCTTCGAAGGCCGCGTAATGCAGCGGCGCCCAGCCTGGTTGCATGATTTGAGCGCCTCTGGCGACCAGCAGCCTGACGATGCCGAGATGGCCCTTGAGGCATGCAAGCATCAGGGCCGTGTCGCCGCTGGGCGCACGTTGCGCCAGGTCGGCTTTGCGATTGAGCAGCAGCTGCACCATCTCTTCATGTCCCTGCAGAGAGCCGATCATCAGGAGCGAGAAGCCGTTCGCATCCGTGGAGTTCGGGTCCAGGCCCTTGTCCAGTAGCGCGGCGACGGCCTTGGCGTCCCCCTTGTCGGCTTCCTTCAGCAACTGGTCAAGCGACGGGCTCTGGCCCCGGCTGGCGCCGGAGACGGCAAGCAACGAGGCCGCGGCAAATGCGAGAAAGGTCCGGCGCAACGTCATGCTAGTTCTCCGGCATGCCCGCGACCATTTCGGCGGCGAACAGCTTCGGGTTGAGTGGATGGCGCGTCAGCGTGCGGTGGCGGCCCATTGCGCGCGCGTATGCGAGCCAGGCTTTCGCGTCGCCCGCGGCGGCGTTGCCGCCGTATTTGCCGCGTCCGGTGAGTTTGGCAAATGCGCGATCGAGGGCCATTTTCTGCAGGACTTCGGCAAGAGGTTCGAGGTCATCGCGATCCTTCGCCTCGGAGAGCGTGGCGCGATTACCGGAGGCGATGCCCCGCAATACGCGCTCGATGGCTTCGCCTCGCTCGCCCGTGGCGTATTCCAGCGCACGCAGCGGCGCGCCGCCGGCGAATGCGAGCCAGCGCGCTGCGTTCTTTACGCCCTGCGCCGTCAGCCAGGCTGCCGCGGCTTTCGAATCCGGCAACGGAACCGGTACCGGCACACAGCGGCTGCGGATTGTCGGCAGCAGGCGCGCCGGCCGGTGCGAAACCAGCAGGAAGAACGCGCCCGCGGGCGGCTCCTCGAGGTTCTTCAGCAGCGAATTGGCGGTGGCGGTGTTCATGTCTTCGGCCGGATGGACGATCGCGACTCGCCGCCCGCCGCGGTGCGAGACCACGTGCACGAAGTCGCCCAGGGCGCGCGTCTGGTCGATCTTGATCTGGTTGGAGGGCTTGCTGTCCTTCGCTTTTACCTCTTCGCCCTCCTCCTGCGTCCCGGCATTGCGGGCGAGGGTCTCGGGTTCGAGGAAGCGGACGTCGGGATGGTTGCCGCCCAGGAACCAGCGGCAGCCGTCACAACTGCCACAGGGCTGGCTGCCCTGCGCTCGTTTCTCGCAGACCAGCAGCTGCGCGAAGCGCTCCGCCAGGGCCAGTTTGCCGACCCCCGGGGCCCCATGCAGGAGGAGCGCATGCGGCAGGCGGTCGAGCATGTCGATCAGGCGGGACCAGGTGGTAGATTGAAGTTCTGAAATCATAACAATCAGCTAGATATAAGCACTTTCTCAATGGCTACCTTAACTTTTTCCGGGCTCTGCGAGCCATCCAGAAGACAGACCCTGCCGGGCTCCGCATCCGCCAACTGCCGGTAAGCGGCCCGCACCCGGTCAAAGAAGGCCCGTTCCTCGGCTTCGAAGCGGTCGAGCTCGCGGCCGGAATTGCTCAGGCGGCTGCGGCTGATCTCGTAAGGGCAATCAAAAATAAGGGTCTGGTCCGGCGACAGGCCCGGATGCACCGTCTGGGCAAGCTGGCGGATGCGCTCGGCGGCGACGCCCTTCCCCGCGCCCTGGTAGGCCAGGGTGGCGTCGGTGAAGCGGTCGCAGACCACCCAGGCGCCGCGCGCAAGGGCTGGCGCGATGACCTTGCGCACGTGATCGGCGCGAGCGGCAAACATCAGCAGGGTTTCGGAGAGCGGATTCATCGGTTCGGCCAGCACCAGCGCGCGCAGCTTCTCGGCCAGCGGCGTGCCGCCAGGCTCGCGCGTCAACACCACTTCGCGGTTGCCGGCGCGCAGGCGGTCCGCGATCCAGGGAATATGCGTGGATTTGCCGGCGCCGTCGACGCCCTCCAGCGTGATGAACTTGCCGGTTTGTCTAGCGTCCGCCATTCAGCTGGTATTTTCGCACGGCGCGATTGTGCTCTTCGAGCGTGCGCGAGAACGCGCTGCTGCCGTCGCCGCGCGCCACGTAGTAGAGCGCATCGGTTTTCGCCGGCCGCAGCGCGGCGCGCAGCGAAGCGAACCCGGTCGCGGCAATCGGCGTCGGGGGCAGGCCGGCGCGCATGTAGCTGTTGTAGGGGCCGTCGGTCTGAAGATGGATCTTCTTCAGGTTGCCGTCGAACGATGCGCCCAGCCCGTAGATCACGGTCGGATCGACCTGAAGCAGCATGCCGATGCGCAGCCGGTTGACGAGTGCGCCGGCGATCATTTCGCGCTCCTCGCCCCGGCCGGTTTCCTTTTCCACGATCGAGGCCATGATCAGCGCCTCGTAGGGCGTCTTGTAGGGCGCAGCGGGATCGCGCTTCTCCCATTCCTGCGCCAACCGGCGCTGCAGGGCCAGGTAGGCGCGCTTCAGCACGTGCAGGTCGCTGGCGCCCTTTGCGAACAGGTAGGTATCGGGGAAGAACAGGCCTTCCGGATGCGTTTCGGGCACGCCCAGCTTCTGCATCAGCTGGGCGTCGCTCATGTCCTGCGTGTCGTGCCGCAGGAAAGTATTGGCGTCGAGCGCGCCGCGCAGTTGCCGGAAGGTCCAGCCTTCGATGAAGCGGAGGTCGGCCTGGGTGACGTCGCCGCGGGTGAGCTTCTCCAGCAGTTCCAGCGGCGTGGGCGCCGTGGCCAGTTCGTAGCTCCCCGCCTTGACGCCCTGCCCCCGCCCCAGCGCGCGCGCCATCAGTTCGAACTGCAGCCGGCCCACCGCCACACCCGATTCCTCGATGCGCTGCGCGGCGCCGCGAAAGCGCATCCCGGGCGGAATATCGAACTCCACCGGCAGCTTGGCGACGGCGAGCGGCGCCTGCACGTACCAGGCGGAATATCCGCCTGCAGCGAGCAGGGAAACGACCACGAGCGCGAAGAGGGTTTTGAGCAACGGAAGCGAATAAAATTCAACCCATTCTACTGTGGCCTCCACCAACATCGCGAAGCTGGAACACTACGGGCTGCTGCTTGCCGCGGGCGACGACGCGCGTGCATTTCTTCACGCGCAGCTGACCAACGACGTCGAGAACCTCGCGCCCGGCCAGGCGCGCTACGCCGGCTGGTGCTCGGCGAAGGGCCGCCTGCTGGCGAGCTTCCTGGTTGCGCACTATTCGGGCGGGTTCCTGCTGCAGTTGTCGCGCGACCTGGTCCCCGCGGTGCTCAAGCGCCTGTCGATGTTCGTCCTGCGATCCAAGGTGAAGATCACCGACGTGACCGGACAATGGGCGCAATACGGCGTCTGGGAGCCGGCTGGCGGCAATGCGCTGGCGGTCAGCGAAAGCGATGGCTCGGTTTCGATCGGCATTGATGCTGGCAGGCGTCTGGTGCTTGCGCCGGAGGGCCGCTTTTCCCCCAATGCAACCGCCGGCGACTGGGCGCTGGCCGAGATCCGCGCCGGACGCGCGCTGATCACCCAGCCAACGCAGGACCAGTTCGTGCCGCAGATGGTGAACCTCGAGCTCTCCGGGGGGGTAGATTTCAAGAAGGGTTGCTATCCCGGCCAGGAAATCGTCGCGCGCGCGCAGTACCGCGGCGCGGTGAAACGGCGCATGGTTCACCTCAAGGGTGCGGCGTTGACGCCGGGGCAGGAGCTGTTCAGCGACGGCCAGTCCAGCGGCATGGTGGTGAACGCAGCGGGTGACGAATCGCTTGCCGTTTTACAGGTTTCCGCCATCGAAGCGAAGTCGCCGATTTGCGCGCAGCCGCAGGCCGCGCCGCTCGAACTCCTTCCCCTGCCCTACGACGCGTGACGAACTACTACGTCTATTACCGCGTGGATGCGGCGCGAATTGATGTAGTTCGTTCTTTTGTACAAGGTCTTCTTACAACAATAGAAAACCAAACCGGAGTGCGCGGCCGCTGGATGCACCGCCGTGACGATCCGTCGACCTATATGGAAGTCTACGAAGGCGTCGCCGACGACAAGGCGTTCGATGCTTTGCTGGCGCGCGAATCCGCCGGCCTGGGACTGGAGCGTCGCGTGGAGCGCTTCGTATGTGCCTGATCCTGGTCGCGTGGAAAGTGCACGCTGCATTTCCGCTGGTGGTCGCCGCCAACCGCGACGAATTGCACGCGCGCCCGGCGTCGACGGCGGCCTTTTGGCCGGATCATCCGGAAATCCTTGCCGGCCGCGATTTGATGGCGAAGGGAACCTGGCTTGGCGTGGCGCGCAATGGCCGCTTCGCCTCGGTCACGAATTACAAGGGTGGGCATGACCCCGATGCCGCTGAATCAAGGGGCGCCCTGGTTTTGAGGTTTTTGCTCGACGGCCCTGCCCCGGAGAAATACGTTTCGAAAATAAAACCTGCCAGCTTCAGCGGCTTCAATCTCCTGCTGGCGGACCAGAATGAACTCTGGTGGCTGTCGAACCGCGGCGGCGAGGCGCGCAGGCTGGCAGCCGGCTATTACGCACTGGGCAATCTCCTGCTCGATACGCCCGAGGTGATGGACGTGAAGTCGCGCTTCGAAGCCGCGCCGGTCGCCATCGAACCGCTGTTTTCACTGCTGGCGTCGGCGAAGATCGTGGCGCCGGTCTACGGCACGCGCTGCTCGACGGTATTCCTGCAGGAGGCCGGCGGGCGAATGCAGTTTGCCGAGCGTCCGTTCGATCCATCCGGTGCGGACGGCAGCACGCTGCGCTACGAGTTCAGAGCTTCTTGACCATCTTCTGGTGCAGGATGCCCGCCTCCGGGTAGACCTTGCCTTCGGCGACGAAACCGTGCTCGCGGTAGAACTCGGCCGCCTGCAGCTGCGCCGAGACGATGGCTTCGGCGTGGCCGCGCTTGCGCGCTTCGGCGATCAGCGCCTGCAGGATCTCGGCGCCGATGCCGCGCCGCCGCCATTCCTTGACCACCGCCATGCGGCCGATGTGGCCGTCTGGCAGCAGCCGCCCGGTGCCGATCGGCTTGTTTTCGACGTCGAAGGCGACGGCATGCATGCAGAGCACGTCGTGGTCGTCGAGTTCGATTCCGGAGGGTACGTTCTGCTCGTCGACGAAAATCGCGAAGCGCAACGGACCCGCGGTCGGCTGCGCTTGCTCCCAGGACATCAGTTCTACCCTGGCCATGATCCGAAAGTATAATCCGCGCCAATGAAAAGTTTGTGGAACGATGCCGAGGCCGCGAAATTCGGCGGACCGCTCGGCCCGCGGGTCTATACCTCGCGCTTGCTCGGTGCTGACAAGTCCCTGGTGTTGCACGGCGGCGGCAATACGTCCGTGAAAATCGAGGAAAAGAACCTTTTCGGAGGGAAAGAAGAGATTCTGTACGTCAAAGGCAGTGGGTGGGACCTGGAAACCATCGAGCCGGCCGGCTTCGCGCCGGTGAAGCTCGACTACGTGCGCAAGCTTGCATCCCTGACGTCCCTGTCAGATCCGCAGATGGTCAACGAGCTGGCGACGCACGTTTTGCGCGCGGGCGCGCCGGCGCCGTCGGTGGAAACCATCCTGCACGCCATCCTGCCGCACAAGTACGTCGACCATACCCACGCCGACGCCGTTCTCTCGGTATCCAACTCGCCCGATGGCGAGAAGCGCGTGCGCGATATCTATGGCGACAAGGTGGTGGTGATTCCTTACATCATGGCGGGCTTCGATCTCGCCGCCTACTGCGCGCGCGAATACCCGAAGCAGAAGACGAAGAACACAGTCGGCATGGTGTTGCTCTCGCACGGCGTGTTCTCGTTCGCCGCGGACGCAAAACAATCCTACGAACTGATGATCGAACTCGTCTCCTTGGCGGAGAAATACCTGGCGGCGAAAAAGGCCTGGAGCGTCGGCCTGCCGCCGGCCGCGGCGGGCGCCTTCAAGCGCGAGGAAGCCGCCAGTCTGCGCAGCGAAGTATCCAGGGCGGCTGGTTTCCCCCTGCTGTGCCGCTGCAACGATGCGCCGCCTTTCCTGAGCTTCGCCCGCCATCCTGATGTCGCCCGCATCTCGCAGGGCGGCCCGGCGACGCCCGATCACGTGATCCGCACCAAGCCACTGCCAATGCTTGGCAGGAACGTCGCCGGTTTCATTTCTTCCTATAAGAATTATTTCGAAAAGAACGAAAAGAAAGCAAAAGAGCGCAAGACCATGCTCGACCCCGCGCCGCGCATGGCGCTGGATCCGGAGTTCGGGCTGGCCGCGTTCGGGCGCACGGCCAAGGATGTCGGTATCGTCGAGGATCTCTACGAGCACACGGTCGAAGTGATCCTGCGCGCCGAAGCGCTGGGCGGCTGGAAAGCGCTGGCCGACCAGCACACCTTCGATATCGAATACTGGGACCTGGAGCAGGCCAAACTTAAGAAGGCCGGCAGCCCGCCCGCTTTCGCCGGCGAAGTGGCGGTGGTCACCGGCGCCGCCTCGGGCATCGGCAAGGCCTGCGCCGAGGCGCTCTTGAGGCGCGGCGCGGCCGTAGTTGGCCTGGATTTGAACCCAACTATTGAAAGTTTGTGGAAGCGGGCAGATTTTCTGGGCTTGCCGTGTGACCTGACGAATGAAAAAGAAATAGGAAAGGCAATCGACAAGGCCGTTAAACATTTCGGCGGCGTCGATATGCTGGTCCTCAATGCCGGCATCTTCCCCGCCTCGCAGCCGGTGCAGGACATTGCCAGCGACATGTGGCGCAAGGCGATGACCGTCAACGTCGAAGCCAATCTGCTGGTCATGCAGGCCTGCCACGCCCTCCTCAAGCTGGCGCCTCGGGGCGGCAGGATCGTGGTGATCGGCTCAAAGAACGTGCCGGCACCCGGTCCCGGCGCCGGCGCCTACTCCGCCTCCAAGGCGGCGATGAACCAGCTGGCGCGCGTCACCGCGCTCGAATGGGGCAAGGACGGCATCCGCATCAACAGCATCCATCCCAACGCGGTCTACGACACCGCGCTGTGGACCGATGATGTGCTGGCCTCGCGCGCCAAGGCCTACGGCCTGACCGTCGAGCAGTACAAGAAGAACAACCTGCTCAAGACCGAAGTTTCCTCGAAGGACGTGGCGGAACTGGCGGCCGAGATGTGCGGGCCGTTGTTCGCCAAGACCACCGCGGCGCAGGTGCCGGTCGACGGCGGCAACGAACGCGTGGTGTAGGTGGCAATCGAACCGATCCGCTGGAAAGGAGACAGGTTGGAACTCCTGGACCAGCGCATGCTGCCGGACAAGACGATGTACGTGACCTGCCGCACCGCCGCCCAGGTCGCCGACGCCATCCGCGACATGGTGGTGCGCGGCGCCCCGGCGATTGGATGTGCAGCGGCGTTTGGTGCTGTGCTAGGGGGTAGATCGAAAGAGTCCTTCGACCTTCTCGCAAAAAGCCGCCCGACCGCTGTGAATCTCTTTTGGGCCCTTGAACGCATGAAGGGCGCGAAAGACGCCGAAGACGAAGCGATTGCGATCCTCGAAGAAGACCTCGCGGCAAATCACGCGATGGGCAAGCACGGTGCGGCCTTGTTTCAGGAGGGCGCGCGCATCATGACCTACTGCAACACCGGCGCGCTCGCCACCAGCGGACACGGCACGGCGCTCGGCGTGATCCGGAGCGCTTTTGAATTGAAAAAAAATATCTCCGTCATCGCCTGCGAAACACGGCCTTACCTTCAGGGCGCCCGCCTGACGGCCTGGGAATGCGTGCAGGAAGGGATTCCCTGCACGCTGGTCACCGACAACATGGCCGGACACCTGATGGCCAAGGGCGAAGTGGATGCGGTAATCGTCGGCGCGGACCGCATCGCCGCCAACGGCGACACGGCGAACAAGATCGGCACCTACATGGTCGCGGTCCTGGCGCAGCGGCACAAACTGCCCTTCTACGTGGCGGCGCCGCTTTCCACTTTCGACCCGAAGATCCCGGACGGCTCGGCAATAGTGATCGAGGAACGCCCGGCGCAGGAAGTGACCGGCTACCGAGGCGTGCGCTGGGCGCCGGAAGGCGTCGCGGTGCGCAACCCGGCGTTCGACGTGACGCCAGCGGAGCTGATCACCGCCATCGTCTGTGAGAAAGGCGTGATCCGTGAACCAAGCCGCGAGCGCATCGCGGCATTCCTGCGCTAGAGTTTTTCGCCTTTCCCCAGCACGCCGACCGACCTCAGGCCGTCATCGACCCAGGCCTGGGCTACTTCGCCGCGGCCGATGGCTTTCATGCGCTCGGCCTCCGCGTCCAACTTGGCTTGCGCCGCGCCGACGATCGCCGCCGCCGTCTCGCGCGGGATGACCACCACACCATCGGCATCCCCCACGATCAGATCGCCGGGATTGACCGGCGTGCCCGCCAGCGAGACGGGCCAGTTGATGCGCCCGGGCGCGTTTTTCCAGGGACCGTTCGGATTGGCGCCGGCGGCGAAGATCGGGAAGCTTCCCTGCGAGCATTCCTCGGTATCGCGCACCGCGCCGTCGATGACGAAGCCCGCGATGCCGGCCTTCTGCGCATGCGCGGCCATCAATGCGCCGGTCAGCGCGCAGGACAGGTCGCCCTTGCCGTCCACCACGATCACGTCGCCCGGCTGCGCCAGCTGCAGCGCGGCGTGGATCATCAGGTTGTCGCCCGGCCGCACTTCGACCGTGATCGCGGGACCGGCGACCTTCATGCTCCTGGCCAGAGGCTGGATGCGCCCGCCCAGCGCGCCGCGCCGCCCGCCGACGTCGGCGAGGATGGAGGCCTGGAATTTTCGCGCCGCCTCGACGATGGGGGCGGGAACACGGTCGATCTTGCGGCGGATGGGTGCGTTGTCGCTCATGGTTTGATTTCCACAGGGGTATAGGGCGGCACGAGGTCGAACAGTTCGGCGATGTCCTCGTTCCTCATTCTGATGCAGCCGTGCGATCCGGGTTTTCCCATCTCTGCGAAATCGTGCGTGCCGTGGATGTAGATCACGCGCCGCATGGTGTCCACGTCGCCGAGCCGGTTGAAGCCGGGCTGCTTGCCCGACAGCCAGAGAATACGGGTCAGCATCCAGTCGCGCCCCGGGTAGCGGGCGTGCAGTTCCGGCGTCCAGACTTCGCCGGTAGGACGCCGCCGCACGAATACAGCGCCCAGCGGCTGGCCGGCGCCGATCCTGGCGCGCACGATGTGGCGCCCGCGCGGGGTGCAGAAGCTGCCGTTCTTTTCGCCCAGCCCGTTCTTCGCCGTCGATACCGGATAGACCTTGCCGCCGAAAGCAAGAAACTGCTTCGACGCGTCGATGAGGATGCTCATCGGCGGGCCGCGAAGAATCCGCTGAGCAACGCGCCGCACTCTTCGGCGAGCAATCCGCCCTCGACCACGGTTTGCGGCTTGAGCACCTTCTTCTTCGGATCGGCGGCACCGAAGACCGCGCGCGCGATGCGCGCGTGGAACATGGCGCCCAGGCACATCTCGCAGGGTTCGAGCGTCACGTACAGCGCCGCGCCGGCGAGCCGGTAGTTCTTCAGTGCGGCGGCGGCGGCGCGCAGCGCCTGGATTTCGGCATGCGCGGTGGGATCGTTGGCGGAAATCGGCCGGTTCCAGCCCTCCCCCGCGATGCGGCCTTCATGCACCACCACCGCGCCGACGGGGACTTCGCCTTCCGCTTCGGCGCGTCGTGCGAGTTCGAGCGCGCGGCGCATGAACGCAAGATCTTCAGCGGCTGGCATGCCGGTATCGTGCCACAAACTTCCTGGGCGTCAGCGCTGCTCGCCCTTCAGCTTGAAGGTCGCCTTGCCGTCCTGCTTCAGCAACTTCACCAGCGCCGGCATCGTCGATTGCAGCGCATCCCTGAGCGTCCAGGGCGGATTGAAGACGAACATGCCGCTGCCGTGCAGGCCCAGGCCGCCCTTGATTGGCGCCTTGACCGTAAGCGACACCTGCAGCCAGTCGGTGCCCGCCTCCGCCGCCAGCTGCCTCAGCTGGCCCGGCAGGTCGTCGGACTCC
>JANXUV010000027.1 GCA_025356085.1 Betaproteobacteria bacterium | reverse complement strand
ACCACCCAGGCAAGCGCGCCGACGACGCACCACCCGATGTAGCGCGCATAAGGCATGCGGCCGATGCCAGCGACGAACGGCACGTAGGTGCGCACGATCGGGATGAAGCGCGCCAGGATGATGGTCTTGCCGCCGTGCTTTTCATAGAACGCGTGCGCACGCTTGAGATGCGCGGGATTGAACCAGCGCGATTTCTCCCGGTGAAACACGCGCGGACCCACCCAGCGGCCGATGGAGTAATTGACGTTGTCGCCGGTGAGCGCCGCGGCCACCAGCACCGACATCACCGCGGCCATGTCCATGCCGCCCGCCGCCGCGATCGCGCCGGCGACGAACAGCAGCGAATCCCCCGGCAGGAACGGCCAGATCACCAGGCCGGTCTCAATGAACACGATCGTGAACAGCAGCGCATAGACCCAGGTGCCGTGTTCCGCGACAAATGCGGCAAGGTGCGTGTCGAGATGCAGCGCGACGCCGGCCAATGTGGTGAGAAATTCCATGCTTCGATTCTATATACTCTCCGCATGCGTCACATTCAGGTCCTGCCCGACCTGCTGATCAGCCAGATCGCCGCGGGGGAAGTCGTCGAGCGCCCGGCGTCGGTGCTGAAGGAACTGCTCGAGAACGCCCTGGACGCGGAGGCCACCGAGATCCAGGTGACGCTCGACCAGGGCGGCGCCAAGCGCGTCCAGGTGGACGACAACGGCGCCGGCCTGGCAAAGGAAGACCTGCCGCTTGCGCTCGCGCGCCATGCCACGAGCAAGATCCGCTCGCTGGATGACCTGCAGGGCGTCGCCACGATGGGATTTCGCGGCGAAGCGATTGCGTCAATTGCCTCGGTAGCGCGCCTCTCCATTGCCAGCAGGGCGAAAAATGAGGCCCACGCCTGGACCATCGGTTCCGAAGGCGGCAACGGCAACTCCGCAAAACCCGCGGCGCGCGCGACGGGAACCACCGTCCTGGTCGAAGATCTTTACTTCAACACCCCGGCGCGAAAGAAATTCCTGCGCACCGAGCAGACCGAATTCGGCCACTGCGAGGAAACCTTCCGGCGCGCCGCGCTGGCGCGTCCGGATGTCGCCTTCACGCTGAAACACAACGGCCGCGTGTCGGCGCACTTGCGCGCGCAGGCGATCGGCGAGCGCGCCGCGGCGCTGCTCGGCCGCGAGTTCCTCGATGCGAGCTTCGCCGTCGAGGTGCAGGCCGGGCCGCTGCGGCTGTACGGCGTGGCGGGCACGCCGCAGGCCGCGCGCGCGCGCGCCGACGCGCAGTACCTGTACGTCAACGGCCGCTACGTGCGCGACCGGATGCTGTCGCATGCGGTGCGCGAGTCCTACCGCGACCAGCTGCACGGCGAGCGCCAGCCTGCGTACCTGCTGTTCCTGGAACTCGATCCGCGCGGCGTCGATGTGAACGTGCATCCGGCGAAAACCGAAGTGCGCTTCCGCGACGCGGGCGCCATCCACCAGTTCGTGTTCCACGCGCTCAAGCGCGCGCTGTCGCCTTCCGCGGCCGATGCGCCGGTCGCCTATGCGCGGCCCGCCGCTTCCGGAGTCGGGTTGCAGCAAGGTTTCCAACTCGCTCAACCCGCGCAGGCCTACCAGGCTTTCATGTCGGCCGCCATTTCCGCGACCGCATTGCCGGCCACAGAGGTATCCCCTCCCCTCGGTTTTGCTCTTGCACAACTGCACGGCGTCTACATCCTCGCTCAGAACGAGGCCGGGCTGGTGCTGGTCGACATGCACGCCGCGCACGAGCGCATCGTGATGGAGAAGCTGAAATCCGGCCTGGACGCGGGCGCGATCGCGCGCCAGAACCTGCTGGTGCCGGCGGTGCTTGCCCTTGACGCGCTCGACGTGGCGACTGCTGAAGAAAACAGCGAGGCGCTGGAGAAGCTCGGCCTGGAAACCAGCGTCTCCGGCCCCAACGAACTGGCAGTGCGCTCGGCCCCGGCGCTGCTGGCCGGCGGCGACATCGCCGGCCTGACGCGCAACGTGCTGAAGGACATCCGCGAATATGGCGCGAGCGAAGTGCTGGCGGCGCGCCAGAACGAATTGCTCGCAACCATGGCCTGCCATGCCGCGGTGCGCGCCAACCGCATGCTCACCTTGACCGAGATGAACGCCTTGCTGCGCGAGATGGAGGAGACCGAACGCTCCGGCAGCTGCAACCACGGACGGCCGACCTGGTACCAGCTCAGCATGGCGGACCTGGACCGCCTGTTCCTGCGCGGCCAGTAGATGAGCAAGGTCATTCTCATTACCGGCGGAGGGCGCGGCATCGGCGCGGCGACCGCGCGGCTGGCGGCGCAGCGCGGCTACTCGGTCTGCATCAATTACCTGCGCGACAGCAGCGCCGCGGAAGCCGTGGTTCACGGCATCCGGGCCGATGGCGGCAGCGCCATCGCGGTCGCGGGCGATGTCTCGGTGGAAAAAGACGTGCTGCACCTGTTCGAGGCCTGCGACCGCTCGTTCGGGAAGCTGGATGCCCTGGTCAACAACGCCGGCATCGTCGCGACCAAGGCGCGCATCGACCAGGTGGGCGCCGAGCGCCTGCAGCGCATGATGGCGGTAAACGTGGTCGGCGCCTTCCTGTGCGCGCGCGAAGCCATTAAGCGCATGTCGAAGAAGCACGGCAAAGCGGGCGGCGCGATCGTCAACGTCTCCTCGGGCGCGGCGCGGCTGGGCTCGCCCTCCGAGTGGGTGGATTACGCCGCCTCCAAGGGCGCCATCGACACCATGACCCTCGGCCTGTCCAAGGAACTCGCGGACGACGGCATCCGCGTCAACTGCGTGCGGCCCGGGTTCGTCAATACCGGCATCCATGCCGGAGCCGGCGAGCCCAACCGGATCGACCGCCTGCGCACCAGTATCCCGATGAAGCGCGGTGGCGAACCAGAGGAAGTGGCGCGCGCGATCCTCTGGCTGCTCTCGGACGAGGCGTCCTACTCCACCGGGGCGATCCTGGATGTCACCGGCGGCCGCTAGTGGCCGCTAAACGCATCGCGTACGCGTTGCTGGGCCCGACCGCGAGCGGCAAATCGCGCCTCGCGATGCAACTTGCCGGTTCCCATCCCATCGAGCTCATCAGCATCGACTCGGCGCAGGTTTATCGCGGCATGGACATCGGCACCGCGAAGCCCTCGCCTGCCGAGCGCCAGGCCGTTTCGCACCACCTGATCGATCTCATCGATCCAACCGGGCGCTACTCCGCGGGCCGTTTCCGGCAGGACGCGATCCGCATCGTGGCGGAAATTCACTCCAGGGAGAAAATTCCATTGTTGGTTGGCGGCACGATGCTCTATTTCCGCGCCCTGGCGCATGGCATCGACACCTTGCCGCGGGCTGAGCCCGGTCTGCGCGCGCAGATAGACGCTCGCGCCGCGCGCCACGGCTGGCCGGCTCTGCACGCCGATCTTGCGCGCGTCGATCCGGCCACTGCGGCGCGGCTCTCCCCCAATGACTCGCAGCGGATTCAGCGCGCGCTCGAGGTCTGGGAGCTGTCTGGCAAGCCGATTTCCGCGCTGCAGAAGTCCGCCCATGCGGAGTTGCCGTTCCTGCTGAAAACCTTTGCTCTGGTGCCGACCGACCGCGCGGAACTGCACCTGCGCATCGCCGCGCGATTCGACGCCATGCTGAATGCCGGGCTGGTGAACGAACTCGAAACGTTGCGGAAGGAATTCGAACTGAGTGCCGAGCTGCCGAGCATGCGTTGCGTCGGTTATCGCCAGGCCTGGCAATTCATCGAAGGAAAAAGCAGCAGGAAAGAATTGCGCGAAACCGGCATCGCCGCCACACGCCAGCTGGCGAAACGACAGTTCACATGGCTGCGCAGCCTGCCCGGCATCGAGTCCGCGGAGCGGCTCGCGGATGCGCTGAGCCGGGGCTGATCTAGTCCAGGCTGAGGCCGACCTGGCGCGCGACGCGCCGGTAAGCGTCCAACTGCTCCGCGACGAACGCGGAGAGTTCCTGCGGCGTGGAGCTGCGCGGCTCAAAGGCAAGTTTGCCGAACGCGTCTTTGACCTCCGGCTTCGCCAGCACGATCGCCAGGTCCCGGGCCACGCGGTCGACGATCTCTTTGGGCATCCTGGGCGGGCCGAATAGCGCGCCCCAGGGCGTAATCGGGATCGGCGCAAGTCCTGCTTCGGCCAGGGTCGGCGCGTCAGGCAGGAGCGGGCTGCGGTTCGGCAGCAGCGTCGCCAGCGCCCGCAATTTGCCATCCTTGACTTGCGGCCCCGCGATGCCTGGCGTCGCAATGGCCATGTTCACGCGGCCCGCGAGCAGGTCCACCGACAGCGGTCCGTCTCCCTTGTAGGGGATGTGCACCATGTCGAGTTTTTGCAGCCCCGCGAAGGACCCGGTCGCGAGAATGCTGGTGCCGTTGCCCGAGCCATAGTTGAGCTTGCCCGGATTGGCACGGGCATAGGCCACCAGCTCGCCAATGTTGTTGGCCGGCACGCTTACATGGGTGAACACGAAAAAGCCGAATGTGCCGACCATCGAGACTGGCGTGAAATCGTTGACCGGGTCGTAGGGCGGCACCTTCTTCACTGCCGGCACATAGGACATTCCGGTCGCGGTGCCGTAATACAGCGTATATCCGTCGGGTGCGGCCTGCTTGACGTACTCGGAGGCGATGATGCCGTCCGCGCCGGGCTTGGTCTCGATGATCACCGGCTGGCCCAGCTGGGTGCCGAGCGGATGCGCGAAGATGCGCGCGCCGAGCTCGGCCGCGCCGGCCGGCGGAAACGGCACGATCAGACGGATGGGTTTGTTCGGATACTGCGCAAGCGAAGCGGAACAGAAAAGCGCCGCAAGAACTGAAGCAAGCATTTTTCGCATGGCACTACTCCGGCTGCATGCCGATGGATTTCAGGATCGCCCGATAGGCCTCCAGCTGCGCCTTGGTGAAGGCGCCGAGTTCCTCGGCCGTGGACGGTGTCATCTGGAAAGCCTGCTTGTCCATCAGCGCAATGACGTCCGGACGCTTCATTGCATCGTGGAATTCCCTGTTCAGGCGCAGCTGGATCTCGCGCGGCAGCTTCGCCGGACCGTACAGCGCGGCCCACGAGACCACCGAGTACTGCGGGATGCCGACCTCGGCCATGGTCGGCACGTCGGGCAGCAGGCTGGAGCGCGACTTCAGGTTGGTCGCCAGCGCGCGCAGCTTGCCTTCCTTGAGGTGCGCGAGGCCCGTCGTCGGCGTCGCCCACAGCAACTGCACGCGCCCTGCGATGATGTCGGTGACCGCCTGCGGCTCGCCCTTGTACGGCACGTGCGTCATGTCGATGCCGGCCAGCGCGTTCATTTGCCCGAAAGACATGATGCCGGTGGTGTTCCCGGTGGCGTAATTGATCTTGCCCGGATTCGCCTTGGCGTAGGCGACCATGTCGCGGAAGGTCCTGTACGGCTGCTCTGCGTTCACATAGAGGAAAAACGTGTAGCGTCCGATGTCGCTGATCGGCGTGAAGTCCGCGACCGGATCGTACGGGGGGACTTTCTTCATCGCCGGCGCCACCGCCATCGGGCTGTTGGTCGCCATCAGCAGCGTGTAGCCGTCTGGCAGGGCTTTCGCGACCTCGGCGCCGGCGATCGCGCCGTCAGCGCCCGCCTTGTTGTCCACCACCACCGGCTGGCCGACCGCAGCCGACACCGACTGGCCGAGGATGCGCGCCACCGTGTCGGTGGCAGAGCCGGCCGGGAACGGAACCACGATGCGGATCGGTTTGTTCGGATACTGCGCAAACGACGATGCCGCGAACAGGCACATCGCACCCAGCAGGGTCAGGCGTTTCATTTTCTTCATTTCGAACCTCCTCTCTCCGAGCCGATTATAGAATGGACCTACACGGAGGCAACATGGAAATCGGAGTCATCGGCCTAGGCAGGATGGGCGCCAACATGGCGCGGCGCATGGCGCGCGGCGGCGCCCGCGTGGTCGCATTCGACCGCGACCCGGCCGCACGGGTTCCGCTCAAGCAGGAGAAAAACGTCGAATGCGTCGAGGGGCTGGCGGGGCTCGCCGCGCAGCTTGGCGGCGAGCGCATCATCCTGATGATGCTGCCCGCGGGCGCGCCTACCGAGGACACGCTGGCCGAGCTGCTGCCGCTGCTGTCGGCCGGCGATACGCTGGTGGACGGCGGCAACGCGTTCTACAAGGATTCGATGGCGCGCTCATTGGAAATGTCGCAGCGCGGGCTGCGCTACATCGACGCCGGGGTCTCCGGCGGCGTGCACGGCCTGGCCAATGGCTACTGCCTGATGCTGGGCGGCTCGCCGAAGTCGGTCGAGCGTTTCGAACCTTTCGTGCGCCTGCTGGCGCCCGCGCCGGAGCGCGGCTGGCTGCACTGCGGGCCGAGCGGCGCCGGGCACTTCGCCAAGATGATCCATAACGGCATCGAGTACGGGATGATGCAGGCCTTCGCCGAGGGCTTCGCGCTGCTCGCCGCGCGCGAGGATCTGGAGTTCGACCTCGGGCGCCTGGCCGAGACCTGGCGCCACGGCAGCGTGGTGCGCTCCTGGCTGCTCGATTTGTCGGCCGAGATTCTCAAAGAGGACGAGGACCTGCAGCGCATCGCACCCGTCGTGCCGGACTCGGGCGAAGGCCGCTGGACCGTGCAGGAATCCGTCGAGCAGGGCGTACCCGCTCCGGTGATCACCATGGCGCTGATGGCGCGCTTCTCCAGCCAGGGCAAGTCGGATTACGCGAGAAAACTGCTGGCGATGATGCGCGCGAAATTCGGCGGCCACGCGACCACCAAAGCATGATTGTCGTGGTGATGGGAGTTTCCGGCAGCGGCAAGTCCACCGTGGGCGAGTTGCTCGCCGACCGCCTCGGCTATCCGTTTCTGGACGCCGATGAATTTCATCCGCCGCAAAACGTCGCCAAGATGGCCGCCGGCACGCCGCTCAGCGACGACGATCGCCGACCCTGGCTCGAATTGCTCAACGCCAAGCTGCGCGCGCAGGACAATGCTGTCCTCGCCTGTTCCGCGCTGAAGGAGTCTTACCGAAAGACACTCTCGAAAGACCTGGCCGACTGCCGCATCGTCCATCTGCGCGGCAGCATCGGACTCATCCGCTCGCGCCTTGCGGAGCGCAAGCACCGCTACATGCCAGCTTCGTTGCTTGACAGCCAGTTCACGACGCTCGAGGCGCCCGCGAATGCTCTGGAAGTGAATATCGCGCAGCCGCCGGGGCGCTGCGTGGAGGAGATCCTCGCGGCGCTCGGCTAGCTGGCCGCCTTACATCAGCGGCACCACCAGCAGCGCGACGATGTTGATGATCTTGATGAGCGGATTCACCGCGGGACCGGCGGTGTCCTTGTAGGGATCGCCCACCGTGTCGCCGGTCACCGCGGCCTTGTGGGCTTCCGAGCCCTTGCCACCATAGTGGCCGTCCTCAATGTACTTCTTGGCGTTGTCCCACGCGCCGCCGCCGGTGCACATCGAAATCGCGACGAACATGCCCGTGACGATGGTGCCCATCAGCACGCCGCCCAGCGCCTGCGCGCCAAGCAGCAATCCCACCGCCACCGGAATCGCCACCGGCAGCAGCGACGGAATCATCATTTCCTTGATTGCCGCCTTGGTGAGCATGTCCACCGCGGTGCCGTATTCGGGCTTGGCGGTGCCTTCCATGATGCCGGGGATTTCCTTGAACTGGCGGCGCACTTCGACCACCACCGAGCCCGCGGCGCGGCCGACCGCTTCCATGGCCATCGACGCGAACAGGAACGGCACCATGCCGCCGATCAGCAGGCCGATCACCACCATGTGGTTGGACAGATCGAACGAAACTACCTTGTTCGCCGCTTCCAGCGCATGCGTGTAGTCGGCGAACAGCACCAGCGCGGCGAGGCCGGCCGAGCCGATAGCGTAGCCCTTGGTGACCGCCTTGGTGGTATTTCCCACCGCATCCAGCGGATCGGTAATGGCGCGCACCGAGTCGGGCAGCTTCGCCATCTCCGCGATGCCGCCGGCGTTGTCGGTAATCGGGCCGTAGGCGTCGAGCGCGACGATGATCCCCGCCATCGACAGCATCGAGGTCGCGGCGATCGCAATGCCGTACAGGCCCGCGAGCGAGTAGGAAGCGAAGATCGCCACGCAGACCGCCATCACCGGCCAGGCGGTGGATTTCATCGACACGCCCAGGCCCGCGATCATGTTGGTCGCGTGGCCGGTGACGCTGGCGGCTGCGACGTGCTGCACCGGCTTGTACTGCGTGCCGGTGTAGTACTCGGTGATCCAGACCAGGAACCCGGTCAGCGCCATGCCGACCACGGCGGTGCCCCAGAGGTGCCAGACGCCGATCATCCTGCTTGCGCCCCCGATCTCGAAGGGCACTGTGTCGAGGATCGGCTTCATCATCACCCAGGTGATCGGGAAGAAGGCAAGCAGCGCCACCGCGCCCGCCACCGCGAGACCCTTGTAGAGCGCCGGCATCACGTTCTTCTCGCCCGGCTTGGCTTTCACGAACCAGGTGCCAACGATGGAGGCGATGATCGCGAAGCCGCCGATCACCAGCGGATAGACCACCGCGTTCACGCTGGTGGTTTTCACCATCAGCGCGGCGAGCAGCATGGTGGCGATGATGGTGACCGCGTAGGTTTCGAACAGGTCCGCGGCCATCCCGGCGCAGTCGCCGACGTTGTCGCCGACGTTGTCGGCGATCACCGCTGGGTTGCGCGGATCGTCTTCGGGAATGCCGGCCTCGACCTTGCCGACCAGGTCGGCGCCGACGTCGGCGCCCTTGGTGAAGATGCCGCCGCCCAGCCGCGCGAAGATCGAAATCAGCGAGCCGCCGAAGCCCAGGCCGATGAGCGGATGGATGATGCGGGCGAGGTCGTTCTTGTCGTGCGCGTTGGCGTAGAGGAACGCGAAGTATCCGGCCACGCCGAGCAGCGCGAGACCGACCACCAGCATGCCGGTGATGGCGCCGCCGCGGAAAGCGACGTTGAGCGCTTCATTCAGGCCGGTGCGCGCGGCTTCCGCGGTGCGCACGTTGGCGCGCACCGACACGTTCATGCCGATGTAGCCGGTGGCCCCGGAGAGCACCGCACCGATGACGAAACCGGCCGCCGTATACCCATCGAGGAAAAGGGCGATCAGCACCGTCAGCACCAGGCCGACCAAGCCGATGGTCATGTACTGGCGGTTGAGGTAGGCGCTCGCGCCTTCCTTGATGGCGCCGGCAATCTCGCGCATGCGCTCGTTGCCCTCGGGCTGCGCGAGAATCCATTTGATCGAGACAACGCCGTACACGATTGCGATCGCGGAGCACGCGAGCGCGAAAATGACTCCACCGGACATGCGAATTCCCCCTGAAATGAGCGGGGATTTTATCAGGTCAAAGCGGCAATCGCGCGATCGCGGATGGCTTCCACGCTCCCCTGCCCGGAAATCTTCCGGTATCTGGGCGCACCGGTGCCACCCGCAGCGGCCCAGCGCCTGTAGAAATCCACCAGAGGCCGCGTCTGCGCCTGGTAGACCTCCAGCCGCTTCTTGACGGTCTCCTCGCGGTCGTCGTCGCGCTGCACCAACGGCTCGCCGGTGACGTCGTCCTTGCCTTCCACCTTGGGCGGATTGAATTTGACGTGATAGGTCCGGCCCGAGGCGAGGTGCGCGCGCCGGCCGCTCATGCGGACCACGATTTCCTCGGTCGGGACGTCGATTTCCAGAACGCAGTCGATCACCACCGCGGCATCGCGCATCGCCTCGGCCTGCGGGATGGTGCGCGGGAAACCGTCAAACAGGTAGCCCTTGGCGCAGTCGGCCTGCTTTAACCGCTCCTGGACCAGGCCGATGATGATGCCGTCGGAGACCAGCGCCCCCGAATCCATCACCTTCTTGGCCGCCAGGCCGAGCGGCGTACCCGCCTTGACCGCGGCGCGCAGCATGTCGCCGGTGGAAATCTGCGGAATGCCGTAGTGCTTGGTGAGGTAGGTGGACTGCGTACCCTTGCCGGCGCCGGGCGGGCCGAGCAGTATCAAGCGCATCTTGTTTTTCCCCCTTAGGCCAGCATTTTACGCACGGCTTCGAGATCCTGCGGCGTGTCCACCCCGGGCGGCATCTCAACCGCAGTGATAAAGACCGGGATGCGATATCCATGCCACAGTGCCCGAAGTTGTTCCAGGGCTTCCGTTTGCTCCAGGGGGCTCGGAGTCAGAGTGGAAAATTTCTTCAGAAATCCCGTTCGATAGGCGTAGATGCCAGGGTGCCGGTAACAGACTCCTCCCGCCTCACGCGGATATGGAATTCGTGATCGCGAAAAATACAATGCATAACCAGCCGCATCGAGCACCACTTTCACCACGTGCGGACTCGATAGGGATGCTTCGTCGTGGATCGGATGACACACCGTGGACATGCTCGACTCGGGGTTGCGTTCCAGCGTAAGCGCGACATCACGAATCACTTCCGGTGCGACGAGCGGCTCGTCGCCCTGGACGTTCACCACAACTTCCTCGTCTTTAAGGCCCAGGAGGGCAGCTGCTTCGGCGATCCGATCGGTACCCGAGGGATGGTCGTTGCGCGTCATCAGCGCGCGGTGGCCCGCCTGCTCCACCGCCCTGAAGATGCGTTCGTCGTCGGTGGCGACCGCCACCGTGCGCGCGCCGCTTTCCTGCGCACGCTCGCAGACATGGACCACCATCGGCTTGCCGGCGAGGTCGGCCAGCGGCTTGCCCGGAAAGCGGCTGGACGCGTAGCGCGCCGGAATAATTACGTGAAAGCTCAGGCCACTTCCTCTTCGGGAGGAAGCTTGCGCGCATCTTCCTCGAGCATCACCGGAATGCCGTCCTTGACCGGAAAGCCCAGACGGTCGGCCTTGCAAACGAGCTCGGCGGCCTGGGGCCGGTGCAGCAACGGCCCCTTGCAGAGCGGGCATACGAGGATTTCAAGCAGCTTTGGATCCACCGAGCTTCTCCAGCAGCCAGCGTTCAAACGCGGGATCGAGCGAAGCGCCGACCGGAAGCACCCAGAATTGCGCCTGCGGGTTTTCCGCCACGATGCGTTTGCATTTTACCGCGTCTTTCTCGGTCATCACGACCGGGTCGCTGTCGCCGAACTCGAGGTCGCGGGCGCTGAACGGGTGGTGATCGGGGAACGGATGCGGCACCACCTTCACGCCGAAGCTCGCCAGGTGCAGGAAAAAACGCTTCGGGTCGCCGATGCCGGCCACCGCATGCACGCGTTGCCCGGCGAAGGACTTCGCCGTCCGAACGTCATGCGCATCGGTGAAGCGCACCAGCTTGTCGCCCTCCAGCGTCATCGCGTAGCCCTTTGCTGCGTCCTGCCCGCCCCGGGTCACGACCGCATCCACTAAACGCAGGCGCGAGCGCGGCTCGCGCAACGGGCCGGCAGGTTGCAGAAATCCGTTGCCGACGCCATCCACCACGCAAATCTCGATGTCGCGCCGCAGCGCGTAATGCTGCAGGCCGTCGTCGGTGACGATCACATTGCAATCCGGATGCTGCTCGCGCAATGCGCGGCAGGCGGCAACGCGGTCCGGCGCCACCCACACCGGGCAGCCGCTGCGTCTCGCCAGCATAATCGGCTCGTCGCCGACCTCGGCGGGATCCGAGGCAATGGTCGCTGCGCGCGGCCCTTGGGCGCTGCCCCCGTAGCCGCGCGAGACGATGCCCGGCTTCCAGTGGTGTTCCCTGAGGATCTCGGCGATGCGCAGTACCAGCGGCGTCTTGCCGCTGCCGCCCGCCGTGAGGTTGCCGACCACGATCACCGGAATGCCGATGTCGTGGCTTTTGAACAGGTGAAGCCTGAAAAAAAGGCGCCGAACAAAAACGACCAGCCCAAATACCAGGCTCACCGGCCACAGCAGCCAGGCGATGGCGCCGCGGCTGGTCCAGTGCCTCACTACTTTGCGGACTGCGTCGTGAAGGTGATCTGCGACAGGCCGGCGATGCGCGATGCTTCCATCACGCGGATCACCGACTGGTGGGTAGCGGTGGCATCGGCGCTGATGATCACGATCGGCTCGCGCAGGCCGGCACCGGCGCGCCGCAATTCGCCGGCGAGCTGTTCCGTGCTGGCGAACTCGACCGGAATCTTGTTGATCACGTACTGCCCCTTCGCGTTCACCAGCACGCTGACTTCGCCCGGCCGCTCGAGCTGCTTGTCGGCGTCGGCGGTGGGCAGGTTGATCTGCAGTTCGGTGTACTTGGAATAAGTGGTGGTGATCATCAGGAAGATCAGGATCACCATCATCACGTCGATCAGGGGCACGAGATTGATCTCGGGCTGCTCCTTGTACCGGCCACGCTGGAAATTCATTGCGGTTTGGTCGAGTAACCCTCGCGCTCGCCATGCACGATGTCGATCAGCTTCGAGGCCGCCTGCTCCATCTGCACCACGAAGCCGTCCACCTTGTTCTTGAAGTGGCGGTAGAAGATCAGCGAGGGAATCGAGATGGCGATGCCGAAAGCGGTGTTGTAGAGCGCGATCGAAATGCCGTGCGCGAGCTGCGCCGGGTTGGTCGCGCCGCCGGTGGGCGACTGCGAGCCGAAGATCTCGATCATGCCGACCACCGTGCCGAACAGGCCCAGCAGCGGCGCCGCGGTGGCGATGGTTCCCAGCGTGGTGAGGAAGCGCTCCAGATTGTGCGCCACAGCACGGCCGGCTTCCTCGATCGCCTCCTTCATCACATGGCGCGGGCTTTTCTCGTTGCGCAGGCCCGCGGCCAGCACTTCGCCCAGCGGCGAATCCTTGGCGAGCTTATCGACGATGTCGGCGGTGACGCCTTGGCGCGCCTGCACCGAGATCACCTGGTCGAGCAGCGTGGGCGGGACGATTTTGGACTCGCGCAGAGAAACGGAACGCTCGATGATCAAAGCCACGGCGATGATCGAGGTAAGCAACAACGGGTAGATCGGCCAGCCGGCGGCCTGGATGATGGCAAACAAGTGGCTATCCTTTGGAAGGGAAAAGCATTTTTCTTGTGCGCACTTTAGCCAAAGCCCCTGTGAGCAGCAAATTCGGCAGCAACCCGGCTGCGGTCGGACCCCCCGATATCCACAAAAGTTGTGGATAAGTTTGTGGATTATCCCTGATCGGCGGAACGCGTCAGCCTAGCGATGCACCCGGAGTTGGTTGCGATTAATTTTTCACCACTCCTTTTCATATTTTAAACAGAAAGTTACGGATAAGAATCGGGTTCCATGGAGATTCCTTACGAGACCGACAGACAGGCGGTCACGCGTGTGGATTAGTGTAGTCTCGCCGACGTCATGGAGCTTGACTTTTCCCCAGGCGGAGCCGCTGTCCTTAGCGTTTCGCAGTTGCTGCGCAGCGTGCGCGACCTGCTCGAGCGCCGCTTTCCCCAGCAATGGATCTCGGGCGAGATCTCCAACCTGCGCCCGGCGGCCTCCGGGCACCTGTATTTCACCCTCAAGGACGAAACGGCGCAGGTCGACTGCGTGATGTTCAAGGGCCGCGCCGCGCATCTCGACTGGGACCTGGCCGACGGCCAGCGGGTCGAAGCGCGGGCGCTGGTGACCCTCTACGAGCCGCGCGGCCGCTTCCAGCTGAACGTCGAGGCAATGCGCCGCGCCGGCCTGGGACCCCTATTCGAGCGCTTCCTGAAACTCAAGGAGAAACTCGGCAAGGAAGGCCTGTTCGACGCCGACGCCAAGCGGCCGATCCCGGATCATCCACAACGCATCGGGGTCATCACCTCGCTGGCGGCCGCCGCGCTGCGAGACGTGCTGACCACGCTGCGCCGGCGCAATCCTTCCATCCCGGTGATCGTCTACCCCGCGCCTGTGCAGGGCGAAGGCGCGGCGGCGAAGCTAACGCAGGCGCTGGCCACGGCAAACCGGCGCGCCGAGTGCGACGTGCTGCTGCTGGTGCGCGGCGGCGGTTCGATCGAGGACCTGTGGCAGTTCAACGAGGAGATCGTGGCGCGCGCGATCCGCGCATCGAGCATCCCGGTGGTGGCCGGCATCGGCCACGAAACCGACTTCACCATCGCCGACTTCGCCGCCGACGAGCGCGCGCCCACGCCCACCGCCGCCGCCGAGCTGGTCAGCCCGCCGCGTGAAGCACTGCTCGCGCGCGTGGCGGAAAACGGCTCCCGGATCTCGCGCGAAACGCTGCGCCGCATCGAATACGCCATGCAGACGGTGGATGCGCTCGCGCGGCGGCTGGTTCACCCCGCGGAGCGGCTGCGCGCTTCGCGCCAGAACCTGTCGCACCTGGCTGCGCGCCTGTCTGCCGCCATGAAGCATGAATTCTCCCGCTTCACGTCCCTGATCGAACGGCACGAAGCGGTGCTCGCCGGACTCGATCACCAGACCGTGCTCGCGCGCGGCTACAGCCTCACGCTGAATATGAACGGCAAGGTCTTGCGCGACGATGCGAAGGTGAAGGAAGGCGAGCGCATCATCACGATGCTCGCCAAGGGCAAGCTCGAAAGCGAAGTGACGAAGAAGGGCTAGGCTTGCGCGTCCGCAGCTTCGCACCAATCGCCGGTCGCGGCGCTCGAATCCTGATTCTCGGCAGCATGCCAGGCGTCGCTTCGCTGCGGGCAAAGCAGTACTACGCGCATTCGCAGAACAACTTCTGGCCGATCATGGGGGAGCTGCTCAGCTTTGATCCGTCCGCGCCCTACCTGCGGCGCGAGCAGGCGCTCAGGGAGGCGCACGTCGCCGTGTGGGACGTGCTGCGCTCCTGCGTCCGCGAGGGCAGCCTGGATGCGAGGATTGAGGCGGAAATCGCAAACGATTTCGATGCGTTCTTCCGCACCCACCGGGGGATTACCCATGTATTCTTCAATGGCGCGAAAGCGGAGGCCAGCTTCAAGCGGGCCGTCCTCCCGGAAATGAAGGTCGGGCTGCGGTTTTCCCGCCTGCCCTCCACCAGCCCGGCGCATGCATCCCTGCCATACCGGCGCAAACTCGCCGCGTGGCGCGCAATACTGGAACGGGAGTAAAGCCATGGCGACAGCGGCAAACATCGCGATCGGATTGGTGGCTCTGCTGCACGTGTACTTCCTGGTGCTGGAGATGTTCCTCTGGGACAAACCCTTCGGACGGCGCGTTTTCAAGACCACGCCCGAGTACGCGGCCGCCTCGAAGACGCTCGCGTCGAACCAGGGCCTGTACAACGGCTTTCTCGCGGCAGGCCTCCTCTGGGGGCTGACGCTGGGCGCCGCGGGACTGGAAGTGAAGATCTTCTTCCTCTGCTGCGTCATCATTGCCGGGGTGTTCGGCGCGATCACGGCCAGCCGCGCCATCCTCTTCGTGCAGGCGCTGCCGGGAATCGTCGCCCTGGCCCTGCTGCTGCCCTAGACCGCGCCGTGGGCAACCGGCTGTCGAAAATCGCGACGCGTACCGGCGACCGGGGCGAGACCGGGCTGGGCGACGGCAGCCGCGTGGCGAAGGATTCGGCGCGCATCCAGGCGCTGGGCGACATAGACGAATTGAACAGTTGTCTCGGCGTGCTGCTCGCCGAGAAGATGCCTGCGCCGCTGAGCAAGGCGCTGCTGCAGGTGCAACATGACCTGTTCGATCTCGGCGGCGAAACCTGCATCCCGGGCCATCGCATGATCGCGGAGACCCAGGTCCTGCGGCTGGACGCGCTGCTGGCCGCGTACAACCGGAAATTGACGCCGCTGAAGGAGTTCATCCTGCCGGGCGGCACCCGCGCCGCCGCGCTCGCGCACCTGTCGCGCACCGTGTGCCGGCGGGCCGAACGCAGCCTGGTGGCGCTCGGCCGCGCCGAGCCGGTCGGCGAATTCGCGCGCCAGTACCTGAACCGGCTGTCCGACCTGTTGTTCGTGCTGGGGCGCACTCTCAATCGCGCCGGCAAGCGCGGCGACGTGCTGTGGCGGCACGAGCGCACGAAAAGGAAATGACCATGCGTCGCTTCCTAGTCACGATGCTCTTCGTCCCGCTTGCCGCTGCTGCGCAGGCGCCCGAACCCTTGTTCAACCTGGTCACGCTGAACGCCCAGGCGGAACGGGAAGTGCCGAACGACCTGCTCAGCGCGACCCTGGCCGCGGAGGCCGAAGGCACCGATCCGGCGCAGCTGTCCGCAGAAATCAACCGCACCATGCAATCGGCGCTGGCCGTCGCCAAGGCGTACGGCGCGGTCCGCGCGCGCTCCGGCAACTATCAGACGTTCCCGGTCTACGACAAGAACCGCATCGCTCGCTGGCGCGTGCGGCAGGAAATGCGCCTGGAATCCACCGACTTCGCTGCCGCCACCGAACTCATCGGCAAGCTGCAAGCGAGCCTCGCCGTCGCCAGTATGGCGCTGTCCGTGTCGCCGGAATCACGCCGGCAGGCGGAGAATGCCCTCATACCGGAAGCGCTCGCGGCATTCGAACAGCGCGCGCGCCTGGTGCGAGATGGCATGAAGGCGAAAGGACATCGCCTGCGTGACCTGCAGATCTCGGGCGGCGGCTCAGCGTATCCGGTGCCTTTCGCGGCGGCCGCGCGAAGCATATCCGCAAGCGCACCCGCGCCCGCAGTCGAGGCGGGAACCGCGCGCATCCTTATCACGGTGTCCGGAACCATCCAGTTGCAGTAAACAGCCGCAGTGGTTTGCGCACGGCAGGCGGTTAGAATCGGCCATGCCCTCCGTCCAGCGCCGGATCCATGCCTTGATCTTCGACGTGTTCGGCACTGTCGTGGACTGGCGCGGCTCCATCATCCGCGAATGCCGGGCGCTCGGCCGCAGCAAGAAGATCGCCGCCGACTGGGATGCCTTCGCCGACGCCTGGCGCGCCGGTTACAGGCCGGCCATGGCGCGCGTGCGCTCGGGCGAACTGCCGTGGATGAACATCGACCAACTGCACCGCATGATCCTCGACGGCCTGCTCGGGAAATTCGGCATCGACGGACTCACCGAGGACGAGATCGACCACCTGAACCGCGTCTGGCACCGGCTCGATCCCTGGCCGGACGCGCGCAAGGGCCTCGCGCTGCTCAAGCGCCGCCACGTCATCGCCACGCTGTCCAACGGCAACGTGTCGCTGCTGGTCAACATGGCGAAGCACGGCCGCCTGCCCTGGGACACCGTGCTCTCGGCGGAACTGTTCCATCACTACAAGCCCGATCCTGAAGCCTACCTGGGCGCGGCGGCGATGCTCGGCTTCGAGCCTTCCGAGGTGATGATGGTGGCCGCGCACAAGGACGACCTGCGCGCGGCGCAGGCCTGCGGCCTCGCCACCGCATTCGTGCGCCGGCCGCGCGAAAAGGGGCCCAAGGTGAAGCTCGACCTGAAGCCCGAGGCCGATTTCGACTACAACGCGAAGGATTTCGTGGATCTTGCGCGCAGGATGGCCGCGTGAGCGGCAACAACAAGGCGACGCGCCACCGGGTCCTGATCGTGGACGACGAGGAATCGATGCGCCTGTTCCTCGCCCACACCCTGAGCACCGGATTGGAGGCCGAAGTCACGCTCGCCGGCACCTGCGAGCAGGCGCTGCGCCTGGCCGGCAACTACGCCTACGACGCGATCCTGCTCGACCTGCTGATGCCGGGCGTCGGCGGCTTTGAGGTGCTCGCCGAGATCCGCCGCGCCTCGCCGAACGCGGCGACCCCGGTCATCGTGGTTTCCGTGCTGTCAGACCAGGCGACCCGGGACCGCTGCCTGAAGGCCGGCGCCAGTGCCTACGTCGTCAAGCCTGTCGAGCGCAACTCGCTGGTCGCCGCGGTCAAGGCGCAGATCGCCGGTCGCGGCAAGCCGAAAACCGGGGGGAAATAACCGTGGCGGAGATCAAGATCGAGAATGTCGAGGCGCTCGGCAAGCCGCTCGGCCAGTACTCGCACATGGCGCGCGTGAAAGGCGCGCACGAAACGCTGTACATCGCCGGCATGCTGGCCGCCGGTGACGATTTCGACGCGCAATGCACCGGCGTCTTCAGGCAGATCGAGACCGCGCTCAGGTCCGCGGGCGCCGGTTGGGGCAACGTCGCGCAGTTCACGACCTATCTCGTGCACTCGCAGGACATCCCGAAATTCATGGCCTGGCGGCTGCGGGAGTTCCCGAGGATGTTTCCGGACGAAATATACCCTCCGAACACGCTGCTGATCTTGGATCGCCTGGTCCAGGAGCAGTTCCTGGTCGAGGTACAGACGATCGCGGTGGTTTAGTCGGCTTTCGCGCCGGAGCGCTTGACCAGCGCGGTATAGGTTTTCAGTTCGGAAGCAACAAAGGCGTTGAACTGCTCCGGCGTGCGGATCGCGGGCGCTTCCGAGCCCATGCCGCGCAGCCGCTCCTTGAAATCCGCGGCGTCCATCGCCTTGAGGATGTCCGCCGACAAGCGGTCGACCACAGGTTGCGGCGTCTTCGCCGCCACCGATACGCCCCACCAGGTTGTCATGTCGAAACCCTTCAGCCCGGCCTCGTCCAGCGTGGGCAGCTCCGTCAGGAAGCTGGAACGCTTGAGCGTAGTGGTCGCCAGCGCCCGCACCTTGCCCGCCTTGATGCTGGGCAGCGCGCTGGCGAGGTTGTCGAACATCAGGTGGATGCGGCCGGCCATCATGTCCGCGAGCGCCGGTGCCGAACCCTTGTAGGGGATGTGGACCATGTAGGTGCCGGTCATCACCTTGAACAACTCACCGGCGAGGTGGCCGGTGGAGCCGGTGGAACCCGAGCCGAAGTCGAGCTTGCCGGGACGCTGCTTCGCCAGAGCCACCAGTTCCTGCACGTTCTTCGCTGGCAGGTCGTTGGCCACGATCAGCACGTTTGGCACCTGCACCAGCAGCGTGACGTGCCTGAGGTCCCTGAGCGGGTCGTAGGGGAGGTCCGGGTAGAGCGAAGGATTGATGGCGAGCGTCGCGATCGCGCTCATGACCAGGCTATAGCCGTCCGCGGGGCCCTTGGCGATCAGGTCGACGCCGATATTGCCGCCGGCGCCAGGACGGTTTTCCACGACGACGGGCTGCCCGAGGGATTCCTGCAGCTTGGCGGCCAGCAGGCGCGACGAAATATCGATCGGACCGCCCGCCGCATAGGGCACGACGAGCCTGAGGGGCCGGGTGGGCCACGACTGCGGCCCGCCCTGCGCCGCCGCGAGACTAGCGGCGGCGGCGAGCGCGATGAAGACCAGCAGCCGCCGCAAGATCTCTAGGTCTCTTCCACGAAGACTTCTTCGCGCTTCTTGCGCAACGCAGGCGCAGCAATGATCACGAGCAGGGCTACTGACGCGAGCAGGAAGCCCATGCTGATCGGCTTCGACGGGCTGATGAACACCCAGGGATCGCCGCGCGACAGCAGCATCGCGCGCCGCAGGTTTTCCTCCATCAGCGGCCCGAGGATGAAGCCGAGGATCAGCGGCGCCGGCTCGCAGCCGAGCTTGACGCAGACGTAGCCAAGCAGGCCGAAGACCGCCATCAGGAAGCAGTCGAAGGGCTGGTTGGAGATGCTGAATACGCCGATCGCCATGAACAGCAGGATCGAGGGATAGAGGTACCGATACGGCACCGAAAGCAACTTGATCCACATGCCGATCAGCGGCAGGTTGAGGATCACCAGCATCAGGTTGCCAACCCACATCGAGCAGATCATTCCCCAGAACAACTGGGGACGTTCCGTCATCACCTGCGGCCCGGGGGCGATGCCCTGGATCATCATGGCGCCGATCATCAGGGCCATTACCGCGTTGGACGGGATCCCGAGTGTGAGCAGCGGGATGAAGGAAGTCTGCGCGCCGGCGTTGTTCGCCGATTCAGGAGCGGCCACGCCCTCAATCGCGCCCTTGCCGAACTCGTGAGAGTACTTGGAAACCTTCTTCTCCAGCGTGTACGCGCCGAAGGACGCGAGCAGCGCGCCGCCGCCGGGCAGGATGCCGAGCGCCGAGCCAAGGGCGGTGCCGCGAATGATCGGCATGACCATGCGCTTCCAATCTTCCTTGCTCGGCATCATCTTGCCCACGCTGCTGGTGAAGACCTCGCGGTGCTCCTTCTGCTCGAGGTTTGCGATGATTTCGCAGATGCCGAACATGCCCATTGCCACGGTGACGAAACCGATGCCGTCGGCGAGTTCCGAGATGCCGAAAGCAAAGCGCAGCACGCCGGAATTGACATCGGTGCCGACCAACCCGAGCAGGAGGCCGAGGATCACCATCGCGATCGCCTTGACGAGCGAGCCGTGCGCGAGCACGACCGCCGCGACCAGACCCAGCACCATCAGCGAGAAATACTCCGCGGGGCCGAACTTCAATGCCACCTCCGCAAGCGGCGGTGCGAACATGGCCACCACCAGCGTCGAGACGCAGCCGGCGAAGAACGAGCCGATGGCTGCCGTTGCGAGCGCCGGGCCGGCACGGCCCTGCCGCGCCATCTGGTAACCATCCAGGCAGGTCACCACCGAGGACGACTCGCCCGGAATGTTGACCAGGATCGCCGTCGTCGAACCGCCGTACTGCGCGCCGTAGTAGATGCCCGCGAGCATGATCAGCGCAGCAATCGGCGACAGGTTGAAGGTGACGGGCAGCAGCATGGCGATCGTCGCCACCGGACCGATGCCGGGCAGCACGCCGATCAGCGTGCCGAGCAGGCAACCGATCAGGCACATGATGATGTTGAACGGCACGTGCTGCAGCGTCATGCCCCACATGGTCACGGGCTGCAGTTTGAATACCTCGACGAAGCCGATCGCCAGATTGCTGAAGATGCCGTCCATGGTGCCCCCGTTATCGGATCGGACAGACTTCGATGAAGTCTGGGCAGATCGGGAAAGGCAGCGCGAGCCCTTCCACGAAGACCAGGACCGAGAAGATCACGAGCACCACCGACATGATCGCGACCTCTTTCCACCTGAATTCGTGCCCGCCATAGGCGCATATGAAAATCAGCGCGATGGAGGCGAGGGGCAGGCCGAGCGGCTTAAGCAAATAGGCGAATGCGAGGCTCGACGCGGCAATGAACAAAAGCGGACGGAAATGGAATTTTGCGACCGCGGGACCGGCCAGAACAAGCGAATTGACGAGGACGATGGTGCCTAGCGTGGCGAGCAGGCCGCCCAGCACGACGGGAAAATACGCCGGCCCCATGCGAACCGAACTGCCCATCTGGTAGAACTTCAACGCGACCACGACAAAAAAAAGGCCAAAGGCAATGAACATCAACCCGGCCCAGAAATCCTGCGGACTTTTGATTTTCATGCGGCTCCTCCTACTATCGCGCGAGTGTAGCATGGGCTCCATGGTGTCGCGCCCGCTGAAAACTTGGCTCACGCCCCGGTTCGGGGCGCTTTTCGCGGCGTCGCTTCTTGCGACACTGTTGCTTGCGTCAGGCTGTGGTCAGCAGGCGAAGCTGGCGCCGCTTCCGGCCGACGCAGTGTTGCTTGCATTCGGCGACAGCCTGACCTACGGCACCGGCGCGAACGAGGACGAGAGCTATCCGGCGCGACTCGCGAAACTCACCGGACGGCGCGTGGTGCGCGAGGGGGTGCCGGGCGAGGTCAGCGCGACCGGCCTGGCACGGCTGCCGGGGGTGCTGGAGGAGTACCGGCCGCGCCTGCTGCTGCTCTGCCACGGCGGTAACGATTTCCTGCACCGGCTGCCGAAGGAACAGGCGGCGGAGAACCTGCGCGCGATGATTCGTCTGGCGAAATCGCGCGGCATCGACGTGCTGCTGATCGGCACGCCCGAGCCCGGCTTCGCCTTATCGCCGCCCGCCTTCTACGTGGAAATCGCGAAGGAATTCCGCATTCCTTACGAAGGCGACGTGCTGGGCAAGATCCTGAGGGACGGCAGCCTCAAGGCCGACCAGGTGCACCCAAACGCCCAGGGCTACCGGCTGATGGCCGAGCGCGTTTACGAGCTGCTGAGGAAGTCGGGAGCCGTCTAGGCGCCAGCAATCTCGAGCGGCGCAATCGGGCCACGTCCTCCGGCCGATCCACGTCCCAGACCGTCCGCAGCTCTTTCCACTTCCAGCGCAGCCGCCTGAGCCTGAGGCGGGTCTGCGCCATGACCTTCGCGCTGCCCCACTCGACGCCATCGAATAATTCGCGCACGGCGTGGCGCAGGCCGATCAGCGCGTAGCCTCCGTCTTCGGCGGGAGACAGCACCGCGCCGGCGCCCGAGCGCAACGCGCGCAGCGCCGCCCGCAGATCGGCGGGCCGCAGCGCCGGGCAATCGCTGCCGATCAGTACTGCACCGGGATGGCGCCGCAATGCGCGGTACATGCGGTCGCCAAGATTGCCGCGCCCCTGGGAGCGCAGGCGTACGCTGTAGCGCTTCTGCATTTTCGCGAAAAAACCGTCCTTTATTCCCGGTGAGCAATACAGATCCACGCCTGCAAACCCGGCCGCCACCGCGGTCTTCAGCGCCCTCTCCACCAGGCGCGCATGCAGACGTGCCGCGCCCTCCTCTCCCAGCAGCGGCGCAAGGCGCGTCTTCACGCGCCCGGGCTCGGGCGCCCGCGCGAAAACGACCACCAGCGTCTCAGGCCTTGCTGGCGTAGCGCCGCGCGAGCTCATCCGGCGAGGCGCCGAGGAAGTAGGCCAGGCGCAGCCGCCACATCAGCAGCACGGTGCGCAGCACGCCGTCGCGTTGCCAGCGCCGGCCGGAGGTGGTCACCCGTTCGCGCAGGCAGGCGGGCGGCGAGCGCCGCTTCATCGCCTTGCAAAACGCGATGTCTTCCATCAGCGGGATCTCGGCAAAACCGGCGAAAGCCTCGCGGCGCACGAAAAGCGCCTGGTCGCCGGTCGCGATTCCGGTCAGGCGCGAGCGCAGGTTCATGGCACACGCCACCATCCGCAGCAACGGATGGACGGCCTCGATCCGGACATCGAATCTCCCCCAGTTGCGCTTCGTCAGTGCCTGCATCACAAGTTCGTCGGCCAGTTCCGGAAGCTGTGTATCTGCATGCAGGAACAGCAGCGCGGCGCCGGAGGCAGCGGCGGCGCCGGCATTCATCTGTCGCGCGCGGCCGCGCGGCGCAAGGATGACGCGGTCGGCGAGCGGCGCTGCGAGCTCCCGCGTGCCGTCTTCGCTGCCGCCGTCGGCGACGATCACTTCCTGTCCCCGGGCGCGCAGCGGCGCGAGCGCCTGCAGCACGCGCCCAATGCCGGCGGCCTCGTTCAGCGCCGGGACGATGACAGATAGCCGCTCGGCGCCCAAATCACCCACGCCGCCAGGCATGGAACCGCTCCGCCAGCCTAAGCGCCCATTGCGGCGCGTGCGCCTTCTTCCACACCCCGGCGGCGTATTTATTGGCCTCCACGAGTGTCGGGTAGATGTGGATGGTGCCGAAAATCTTGTTCATGCCGAAGCCGTGGCGCATCGCCGCGACGTATTCGGCGATCAGGTCACCGGCGTGCTCGCCGACGATGGTGGCCCCGAGGATCCGTTCCTTGCCCGGCACGGTGAGCACCTTGACCATGCCGTGCGCGGACTCGTCGGCGATCGCCCGGTCCAGGTCGTCGATGCCGTATACGGAGACTTCATACGCAATGCCGCGCTCCTTCGCCTCGCTTTCGCTGAGTCCGACGCGCGCCACCTCCGGATCGGTGAAGGTGGCCCAGGGGATCACAGAATAGTCCGCGCGGAATTTCTTGAATCCGCCGAGCAGCGCGTTCACCGATGCGTACCACGCCTGGTGCGAAGCGGTATGCGTGAACTGGAACGGCCCCGCGACGTCGCCGCAGGCGTAGATGTTCGGAAAGACGGTTTGCAGGAATTCGTCGGTCTCGACGGTGCGCGCCTTGGTCACCGGGATGCCGAGTTCTTCGAGTCCGTAGCCCGCGGTATTCGCGACGCGGCCAACCGCGCACAGCAGCACGTCGAACTCAACGTTCACCTCTTTGCCCTCGCGCTCGCAGACGAGCGACTTGCGGCCGCCTTCCAGCCGAAACTGTTTCGCCTTGTGGCCGGTGAGCACCGCAATGCCCTCCGCGGCGAACTGTGCGCGCAACATTTCGGAAACTTCCGGGTCTTCGCGCGGCAGGATGCGCGGCAGCATTTCCACCTGAGTCACCTTCGAACCGAGGCGCGCGAAGGCCTGGGCCAGCTCCGAGCCAATCGGTCCGCCGCCCAGCACCAGCAGCCGCCCGGGCAGCTCGCGCAGTCCCCATACCGTGTCGGAGGTGAGGCAGTCCATTTTCTCGATCCCCGGTATTGGCGGCACGAAGGGCCGCGCCCCCGCGGCGATGACGATGGAACGGGTCGTGAGACGCCGCGTGGCTTTGCCATCGGTTTTGATCTCGACTTCCCAGGGAGAAACGATTTTCGCTTCTCCCTGCAGGCATTCGACGCCGAGCCCGGTGTAGCGCTCGGCCGAGTCGTGCGGCTCGATGGTTCGGATAACCCGCTGCACGCGCTCCATGACATCGGCGAAATCGAATTCGACTGTTGCCGCCCTTATCCCAAGGCTTGCCGATTTTCCTGCCTGATGAACAAACTTGGCGGAACGAAGCAGCGCCTTCGAAGGAACGCAACCCGTATACAGGCAATCGCCGCCCATGCGGTGCTTTTCGACCAGCGTCACTTTCGCCTTTATCGCCGCCGCGATGTAGGCCGATACCAGGCCCGCCGAGCCCGCGCCGATCACCACCAGGTTGCGCTCGAAGCGCGCCGGTTTCGCCCACTTCGCGTAGACGCGATGCGCCTTCAGTGCATCCATCGCGCGCTTCGCCAGCAGGGGAAAGATGCCGAGCAGCACGAAGGCCATCAGCAGGCCACCCGAAATCCGGAGCTCGCCCAGCTGGGTGCCGGCGTAGACGAAGACCAGGGTGCCGGCGAGCATGCCGGCCTGGCTGACCCAGAAGTAGGTGGCGGCGCGGATCGGCGTCAGGCCCATCAGCAGGTTGATGGCGACGAACGGAAACGCCGGCACCAGGCGCAGCGCGAACAGGTAGAACGCGCCCTCCCGGCGGACGCCGTCGTTGATGGATTTCAGCTTGCCGCCGAAACGCGCCTGCACCCAGTCGCGGAGCAGGAAGCGCGAAGCAAGGAAGGCGAGCGTGGCGCCGATGGTCGAGGCGAAGGAAACGATCAGCGTGCCCCACAGGAGGCCGAAGATCGCGCCCGCGGCCAGCGTCATCACCGCTGCGCCCGGCAGCGACAATCCAGTCACCGCCACGTAGATCGCGAAGAACAGGAGGCCGGTCTGCAGCGGATTCGCCGCGTAATACACCTGGATATCGGCTTGCAGCGCCCGCAGGTTTTCCGGCGACAGCAACCGGTGGCCGCCGAACGCGAAGAATGCCGCGGCGGCGGCCGCGAGCAGCAGCAGAAGTGCGATGCGCGTGCGGGTCATGGCACCTCCGTCGCCCGGAGGCCGGAGATCATTACAACAGGTTGGTCGCGCGGTGCGACTGATCGTCCATCATCTGCAGCAGCCGCCCGCTGGTCGAGCGCAGGCGCTGCGACAGCATCAGCACCATCTGCATCAGGATCTTGGCGCCCAGCATCGGCTGCTCGACGATGATGCGCGCGAGGTTTTCCCGGTCCAGGACCGCCAGCACGGTCCGTTCCGTCGCGATGCAGGTGGCGAAGCGTGCCTCGCCGTCGATCATCGACATCTCGCCCAGCGTCTTGCCGGCCTCCACCAATGCGATCATCTGCGGAACTTTCCAGCGGTCGCGCTTGAGCACCTCGACCTTGCCTTCGATCAGCATCAGCATGAAATCACCGCCCTCGCCCTCGCGGATGATCTCGGCGCCGACCGGCGCCTGGTAGACATCCATGAAATGCGCCAGCAGCCGCACTTCCGCCGGCGAGAAGTTCTCCAGCAGGTCGCACTTCGGGATCAGCGCGTGGATCTGCGGCGAAAATTTGGTTGCGTCCCCGAGGTGTTCGAGGTGGGCGAGATGTGCGGGGCGGTCGGCCATGGGCGTGGGATAGGAGACGTCGTCGGGAATTCTAGCCGATGAGCCAGAGCACGGTCGCAATCCAGCCCAATACCGCCGCCGCGAGCAGCGGGTCCCGCAGCAGCTCCTCCGCCGGGTCGCCGCCGCCCCCGCGCTGGCGCAAGCGGTACAGGTAGCGCAGGGTGCCGAGCACTACCCAGGGCAGCGTCAGCGCCAAGCTGCCGGTGCCATGCAGCCGCGCCGTATCCGCGGCCAGGGTATAGGCGGCGTAGGCCAGCGTCATCCCCACCGCGCAGAGCACCGTCGCCTTATCCAGGAATTCTATGCTGTAGTCCTCCAGCACCGCGCGGTGCCGGCCCGCATCATCCGCCAGGCGCACGATTTCAGCGCGACGTTTGGCGAAGCCGAGAAACAGTGTCAGCAGGAAGCCACAGGCCAACAACCAGGTCGACGGCGCGATACCAATGCCGAGCGTGCCCGCCAGCAGGCGCAGCATGAAGCCGGCGGCGATGATGACTACGTCCAGCACCGGTACCCGCTTCAAGCCGAACGAATAGCCGGCGCTCAGCGCCAGGTAGGTGGCGACGATTCCCGCCACGCGCAAGTCGACATACGCCGAGAGCGCGAGCGCCGCGATGCCGACAATCCACGCGATTGCGGTGGCCTGCCCAGGCGAGAGGGCGCCGCGCGCCACCGGGCGCAAGCGCTTGTCCGGGTGTTCGCGGTCCTGGTCGACATCACGCGCATCGTTGAGCGCGTAGATCGCGCCCGAGGCGAGGCAAAAAGCCAGCGTCGCTCCCAGCGCCGGCCAGACCATCGCAACGTCGCGCCAGGCGTGGCCAAACAGCAAGCCGACGAGCACGAAGGCGTTCTTGACCCACTGCCTCGGGCGCAGCAGTTCGACAATCGCGAATGCCTTGTTCATCCCGGAAAGTAGCGCTCGAAAAAGTAACAGCGCCCGACCGGCAGGCGCGGCGGGATCCGGTAATAGCGATCGCGGATATCGGAGAGCACACTGCCGCGGTAGGCCGGGTAGCTGAAGCCCGAGCCGATCACCGCGTGATAGCTGCCGCCGCCGATGAGCAGTTGTTTCACTTCGACGCCGCGGAAATACGGCTGGTACTCCCCCGCCGCCGGCGCTTCGCGCCGCAGGATGACGATGTCCCTGCCGTCGAGCGCGCGCCAGTCGGTGTCGATGTCGTCCTGCCGCGCGTGTGAAGTGCCGCGGCCGAACATCGCAACCGGCCCTTTGAGGTGATATTCAAGCAGCGCCGCCGAAGCGTAGCTGTCCGTGGCCACCACCCTCCCCGCCAGATCCGGCGCCACCGCGGCGGTCAGCTCGGCGATACGGCCCGGAAACACCAGCCGCGGGTACAGGCGCGACGATTTCCAGGTGTCCAGCGGCAGCGCCGCGATCACCGCGATCGGCACCATGTGCAGCGCGGCCAGCAGCGCGAGCCAGCGCACGCTGGCGACCAGTTCGCGCCGCCCGAGCGCGAGCGTCACCGAGAGCAGCAGCGCCGGCATGAACGACAGCAGCCAGTGCAGACCGATACGCTTGACCGGGCTGAGCAGTGCGAACACCGCCAACGGTAACAGCCAGGCGAGCAGCAGCGCCCGCTCGCCCGGCCGCTGGCAGGCCTCGCGAAGCCGGGCCCGCCCGCGCCACGCGAACCACAGCAGCGGCGCCGCCAGATAGACGAGCGAAGCGGCGTACAACGGCGGCGTCGCCAGCGACCAGCCGCTGCCGCCTTCTTCATGGCGGTTGATGGCGTTGAACATCACGTTGCACCAGCAGGCTTCGTAGTTCCAGTAAAGGTTCAGCAGCCCGAACGGCAGGCCGCCGAGGAACACCAACAAGAATGCCCTGGGCTTTTTCGACGTGACCGCCCAGACCAGGTACGCCAGGCCAAGCAGCACCGCGAAATATTTGGACAGGAATGCAAGCCCGAGAAGAATTCCCGCGGCGAAGAACAGGCCTTCGGAATTCCTTTCCGCGGCGCGCGCGAACACCAGCAGCGAAGCCACCGAGAACAACACCAGCGGCGTGTCGGTGGTGATCAGCACGTTCCAGACGTTGACCGGCATCAGCAGCACCGCCAGTGCCGCGAGGTCGGCGGTGTCTGCGTCGCGCGCTTTTTCGCCCCGGTACCAGCCGTGCAGCGCCCAGCGCACCATCAGTGCCACAAGCGGAGGCACCAGCACCGCGGGCAAGCGCATCAACCAGGCGGCCTCCGACAGCGCGGCCAGCGGCGCCAGGATCCAACCGACCATCGGCGGATGATCGTAGTAGCCGAGGGCGGGCGTGCGGCCCCAGAGAATGAAGTAGGCCTCGTCCGCGGTCACCGGCAGTGCAGCGGCAAACCAGAACCGGAACAGCAGCGTCGCGGCGAGCGCGAACCACAGCCACTGCCGGGGAGCGAGCGATTTCAAAGGGAGCGCGCGAGCAGCGTCAGGCCGGAAATCACCAGTAAAGCGTACACCGCTTTCACCACTGCGTTTGCCGGCACCGCGGCATGCAGCCGGTTGCCGAGCCAGACGCCGGCGAGCATGGCCGGCAGCAGCAGCAGCGCGGTCGCCAGCAGCCCTTCCTGCGTCAGCAGTCCCGCGGCGCCGAACAGCAGCACGCGCACCAGCGACGACAGCATGATCATCGCGGCATTGGTGGCACGCAGCGCCTGCTTTTCGGTGATGCGGCCGGCGTTGTAGATCGCGAACAGCACGCCGCCGGTGCCGAACAGCGCCGAGAACACGCCGCCGGCGACGCCGATCGGCACGCCCCAGGCTCGCGACAGCGACGGCGGCGGGCCGCGCCGGCCAAGGTTGTAGCCGGCGTAAAGCAGCAGGAATATGCCCAGCACCGCGAGCAGTTTCTGTTCCGCCACTTCGATTAGCAGCAGCAAGCCCGCCGCCATGCCGGCGAGGATGAACGGCACCAGCCAGCCGATTTCGTCGTAGCGGATGCGCTTGCGCACCCCCGCGCCGAACATGAGGAAAGCCGCCAGGTCGAGCAGCATCAGCAGCGGTACCGCGAACTTTAGCGAAAAGAAAAACGTCAGCAGCGGCAAGGCGATCACCGTGGAGCCGAAGCCCGCCAGGCCGAATGCCGTATAGGCAAAAGCCACAACCAACCCCGCCAGAAGCAGAATTTCCGGCGCGTGTGGAAGTGAAAAGCTCAGCGCTTGCCTTTGGCCGGATGACTGCGGCGCCGCGCCTTGACGGCCGCGGCGAGCGTGTCGAGCAATTCCACCGAGTCCTCCCAGCCGATGCAGGGGTCGGTGATGCTCTGGCCGAACTTCAGATCGCTGAGCGGCTTGCCCGCGACGAGGTCCTGCTTGCCCTCCACCAGGTGCGATTCAACCATCGCGCCGATGACGCAGCGCGAGCCCTCCGCGACCTGCGCACCGACGTCGCGCGCGACGTCCAGCTGGCGCTTGTACTGCTTGGAGGAATTGGCATGCGAGAAATCGATCATCAGCCGGCACTCGAGTTTCGATTTCGCCAGCTCTTCGCAGGCCGCCTTGACGCTGGCGGCGTCGTAGTTCGGCGTCTTGCCGCCGCGCAGGATGATGTGGCAATCCTCGTTGCCGCGCGTCTCGACGATCGACACCTGGCCGCTCTTGTGCACGGAAAGAAAGTGGTGCTTCTGACGCGCGGCGAGGATCGCGTCCACCGCGATGCGCACGTTGCCGTCGGTGCCGTTCTTGAAGCCGACCGGCGCAGACAGACCCGAGGCGAGCTCGCGATGCACCTGCGACTCGGTGGTGCGCGCGCCGATCGCGCCCCAGGAGACGAGGTCGCCGATGTACTGCGGCGAGATCACGTCGAGGAACTCGCAGCCCGCGGGCACACCGACCCTGTTGATGCGCACCAGCAGGTCGCGCGCGATGCGCAACCCCTCGTTGATGCGAAAGCTGCCGTTCAGGTACGGATCGTTGATCAGGCCCTTCCAGCCCACCGTGGTGCGCGGTTTCTCGAAATAGACGCGCATGACGACTTCCAGCTCCTTTTCATGTTTTTTTCTTTCATTCAAAAGTCTTTCCGCATACGCCACCGCAGCTGCGGGATCGTGGATCGAGCAGGGCCCGATGATCACCAGTAGCCGGTCGGATTTTCCGCGCACGATCTCGCGCACCTGCTTACGCGTGTCCGATACCAGCCGCTCGACCGGCGTGCCCTGGATCGGGAAGAAGCGGATCAGATTCTCCGGCGGCGGCAGCGGAACGATGTTCTCGATGCGTTCGTCGTCCGTGAGGGAGGTTTTGTCGTCGATTGGCATGGTCATGGTGGTCCCCAAAAACAAAAACCGCCAGGCATCTCTGCTCTGGCGGTTTGTCGGTTGTCGCTGGTTGCGCGGCTAGCCGTTCCCCTCCGCCAGAGGGCGCGGGAAGTGGAAAAAATAGCCGTAAAACCAGCGTTTCATAAGGTCATTCAAGCACGAACCCCCGGCCCTTGTCTACTTGGGCCAAAGAACCATCTGGGTGCATCGGAACAGCGCAATCTTCTTTTCGGTGCCCTCGATGGTCACCACCGCGTCCCAGACTTGCGTAGTCCTGCCCAAGTGCGCCGGCGTCACCCGGCAGAAAATCGCGCCGTCGCGCGTGGTGCCAAGGAAGTTCGATTTGAGTTCCAGCGTCGTAAAGCCGCTTGCCCCCTGCGGCAGGTTGGCGACACAGGCGTAGCCGCAGGACGTATCCGCCAGCGCGACCACGGTGGCGGCGTGCAGGAAGCCGTTCGGCGCCATCAGTTCCTGGCGCACCTCCAGCCGGCTCTCCAATCCTTCGGGCGTGAGCTTGAGGATTTTCACGCCCACCAGGCCGGGCAAATGACCGGCGCTGCGGCCGTTGAGTGCCTCCGGCGTCACCTCGGGGCGGAAGCTGGTTGCCTTTGCGTTCATAGTTTGCAACCTACACGATTGGCACTCGCCGCATTGAACTGCCAGCGAAATGCCGGGCGCGCTATTTGCTACATGAAAAGCATCGTGCTATTTTTTCCCTGAAGTCCGGCTGATAACAAGAACGTTAGGAGGCAACCATGTCCTTAAACGTCTGTCTTCCAGTCCCCTCGCCGACGATCCCCGTCGCCGGTTTCAAAGACGTCTACAACACTTCCGCGGTCGAGCGCGCCCTCCAGGACCTGCCGCAGTCGGCCAACGAGGCGTTGCGCGCCCTGTACGAGAAAATGCTGCGCCTCGGCGGCCAGCGCTTCGCGGTCAAGCCCTCGGGATTGCCGCAGATTCAGGCGCTGTTCGAGGAATTGCCGAACTTCGCCGAGGTACTGGAGCACATTCGCCGCCAACTGGCGCTGTGCGTGGGTTCCGAGGACGACATCGAGCTGCCGCCGATCCTGCTGCTCGGCGATCCGGGCATCGGCAAGACGCATTTCGCGCGGCGCGTGTCGCAGCTGCTGGGCACCGGCTATGGCTTCGTGCCGATGAGCTCGCTGACGGCGGGCTGGGTGCTGTCGGGCGCTTCCTCGCAGTGGAAGAATGCCAAGCCCGGCAAGGTATTCGAGACGTTCCTTAACGGCGAATACGCCAATCCGGTGCTGGTGGTGGACGAGATCGACAAGGCAAGCGCCGACGGCCAGTACGACCCTCTGGGCGCGCTTTACGAACTGCTTGAGACTCAGACAGCGATGCGCTTCACCGACGAGTTCGCGGAGATTCCGATCGACGCCTCGGGGGCTGTCTGGTTCGCCACCGCCAACGACGCGGCGCGCATTCCTGAGCCGCTACTCAACCGCATGAACGTCTACGAGATCGAGGCGCCGGACGCCGAAGGCTCTGCGCGCATCGCGCACGCGCTGTATCGCGAAATCCGCGAATCGCACGACTGGGGCAGGCCGTTCCCGGAAGCGCCCTCGGGCAGCGTGGTGGAAAAACTCGCGCTGCTCACGCCGCGCGAGATGCGGCGCGCAGTGCAGGCGGCTTTCGGCAACGCGAAGGTTTCCGGCCGCGACGAACTGCAGCCCGAAGACATCGACATCCAGCGCGGCTGCCGGAAGTCGAGGATCGGATTTTAGAAGTACGCCAGCAACCGCCCGCAGGCGATCACCGAGATCCAGAGCGCAAGCGAAAGCGCCGCCGAGGCCCGCGCCGCGAGGGG